>NZ_JBWKKF010000005.1:0-160475 GCF_056431745.1 Amycolatopsis sp. NPDC045836
AGCGCACCAGCAGAAACAACCCCCCCCCCCCCCCCCCTCCCCCCCCCCCCCACCCCCCCCCACCCCCCCCCCCCCCCCCCCCCGCCGGGGGTCATTCGGTTGCGGGTTTTACTTCTCGGTCAGCGGCGAGGGCTCCGGGATGGTGTAACCCGACGGGCCGACGTTGGTCTCCAGCGACTTCTTCCAGCTGCCGTCCTGCTGCATCTTCTGGATGGCGTTGGCGATCGCGGTGCGGCTCTCGGCGTCGTCCTTCTTCAGGCCGACCCCGTAGTTCTCCTTGGTGAAGGGCTGGCCGACCAGCTTGAACTTGCCGGGGTTCTTCGCGGCGTACCCGGCCAGGATCACGTCGTCGGTGGTCAGCGCGTCGAGGCTGCCGTTCTCCAGCGCGGTGATGCAGTCGGAGTACTTGCCGTACTCCTGCAGCTGCGCTTCCTTGGAGAACTCGTCCTTGATCTTCTGCGCCGGGGTGGAACCCTTGACCGAGCACAGCTTCTTGCCGTTGAGGGCGGTGTTGCCGGTGATGTCGGTGTTGTCCGCGCGCACCAGCAGGCTCTGCCCGGCGACGAAGTACGGACCGGCGAAGGCCACCTTCTCCTTGCGCTTGTCGGTGATGGAGTAGGTGGCGACGATGAAGTCGACGTCACCCTTCTCGATCAGGTTCTCGCGCTCGGCGGACTGCGCTTCCTTCCAGGTGATCCCGGACTCTTCGACGCCCAGCTCCTTGGCGATGTACTTCGCCACGTCGACGTCGAAGCCCTCGGGCTTGCCCGACGGGGTCTGCAGACCGAGACCCGGCTGGTCGAACTTGATCCCGATGGTGATCTTCTTGTCTTCCTTGGCCCGCGCGACAAGGTTCTTGCTGCCGCCGTCCTCGCCGCCACCACAGGCGGCGAGCGTGAGGCCCGCAACCGCGACGACTGCGCTCATACGCAGAACTCGACTCAACCGCATCTGATCAGGTTCCTTCCTAGTGGGTCAGGATCTTGCCGAGGAAGTCCTTCGCGCGGTCGGACTTCGGGCTGGTGAAGAACTCGTCGGGCGTGGTGTCCTCGACGATTTCGCCGTCGGACATGAACACCACCCGGTGCGCGGCGCGGCGCGCGAAGCCCATCTCGTGGGTCACCACCAGCATGGTCATGCCCTCGGCGGCCAGGCTGGTCATCACGTCGAGCACCTCCTGGACCATCTCCGGGTCCAGTGCCGAGGTCGGCTCGTCGAACAGCATCACCTTCGGCCGCATGGCCAGCGCCCTGGCGATGGCCACGCGCTGCTGCTGGCCGCCGGAGAGCTGGGCCGGGTACTTGTCGGCCTGGTTGGCGATGCCGACGCGCTCCAGCAGTTCCATCGCGGTCTTGCGGGCGTCCGCGGCGGAGACCTTCCGGACCTTCTGCGGCGCGAGCATCACGTTCTCGACGATGGTCTTGTGGGCGAACAGGTTGAACGACTGGAAGACCATGCCGACGTCGGCGCGCAGCGCGGCGAGCGCCTTGCCCTCGGCGGGCAGCGGCTTGCCGTCGACGTGGATCTCGCCGGAGTTGATCGGCTCGAGGCGGTTGATCGCCCGGCACAGGGTGGACTTGCCCGAGCCGGACGGGCCGAGCACCACGACCACCTGGCCGCGCGGCACCTCGAAGTCGATGTCGCGCAGCACGTGCAGGTCGCCGAAGAACTTGTTCACGGCGGCCGCCTTGATCATCGGCGGCGCCGGCGTCGCTGTGGTCATCTGGCCTCCAGGCGGCGAGCTGCGGTGTCCTTCTTGGTTGCCGTAACTCTAGTCACACCCCGTATACGGCCCTTGTCGCAGGTCTGGACTGGGCCCTTTCGCGCATGACGAGTCGGCGATGGCGGAAACTTACTCTGCTCCGTCAGGGTGTAAAGCCCGCTTGACCAACACTTAGGGTTTCAAATCGATCTCAACCCCCGCGGGGAAAGGAGCCGGCGTGCGCGTTCTGCTCGTCGAGGACGACGACCGGGTGGCCGACGCACTGGTGCCGGCGCTGCTGCGCCGCGGCCTGTCGGTCCGCCGCCTGGCCTCGGGCGCGGAGGTGCTCGACCGGATCGCCGACGCCGACGTGGTGCTGCTCGACCTCGGCCTGCCCGACGTGGACGGCATGGTGCTGTGCTGGCGGATCCGGGAGATCAGCGACGTCGCCATCATCGTGGTCTCCGCCCGCGGGGAGGTCGACGACCGGATCCTCGGCCTGCGCTCGGGCGCCGACGACTACCTGGTCAAACCGTACGACGTGGACGAGCTCGTGGCCAGGGTGCACGCGGTCCGGCGGCGGCGCGGGGAACCGGCGCGGGCGGCCACCGGCGCGATCCGGGTGGCCGACGTGGTGATCGACCTCGACCGGCACGAGGTGACCGCGGGTGGTGAGGTGGTCACGCTCTCGCGCAAGGAGTTCGGCGTGCTGAAGCTGATCGCCGCCGAGGGCGGTGCGGTCTGCTCGCGGGACCGGCTGCTCACCGAGCTGTGGGGCAGGCGCGGGCAGGCGGAGAGCCGCTCACTGGACGTCCATGTCGCTACCCTGCGGACGAAGCTCGGCCGCGCCGAGCTGATCGAGACGGTGCGCGGGGTCGGTTACCGGCTGGGTGCGCGCCCGGACGGGGAGTGATCATTGCGGCTCCGGCTCCAGGCCACGGTGCTTTCGCTGGTCGCGCTGCTGGTGTTCGGGCTCGGCGTGCCGCTGGCGCTGAGCGTGGCGGGCAGCGCCGGGCAGACGCTGTTCCTCGACCGGCTGACCGACACCGCCCGGTTCGCCTCGCTGGCGCAGCGGCCGCTGATCCAGGGCCAGCCGGACCTGATCACCGCTGAACTGCGGCGGTACGCCGAGGTCTACGGCATCGCGGTGGCCGTGCTCAACCAGGACGGCCGCCCGACGGCCACCTCCGGCACGGTGCCCGGCGCGGTCCGGCTCGACCTGGCCGACACCCGGGTCGCCGGGCAGGTGCAGTCGGCGCTGGCGGGCCGCCACTCCGAGCCGGGGCCGATGCTGGTGCCGTGGGACGAGAGCACGCTGGTGCTGGCCGAGCCGGTGCTGATCGACGGCGACGTGCGCGGGGTGGTGGTGACCGAGTCGCCGACCGCGCAGGCGCGCCAGGAGGTGATGCTGTGGTGGGTGCTGATCGCCACCATCGGCATGATCGCCTTCTGCCTGGCCCTGCTGGTGGCGCTGCCGCTGGTGCGCTGGATCCTGCGGCCGGTGCGCCGGCTCGATGAGGCCACCGGGTCGCTGGTCGAGGCCGTGGTGAGCGGGCGCGAGGTGGCCAGGGTGGGGGACGAAGGCGGGCCCGCCGAACTGCGGCAGCTGGGCCGCTCGTTCGACATGATGGCCGCGAGCGTGGGGGAAGCGCTGGCCGCGCAACGGGCTTTCGTGGCCGACGCGTCGCACCAGCTGCGCAATCCGCTGACCGCGTTGAAGCTGCGGTTGGTCAACCTCGAAAGCCACGTGGCCGTGGAAGCCGAGGAACACCGCGTGGCCGCGGTCGCCGAGGCGGACCGGCTGAACCAGGTGCTCGACGGCCTGCTGTCGATGGCGCGCGCGGAAGCGTCGGCGGGTGAACTCGTCGCGGTCGACGTGGACACCGTGGTGGCCGACCGGGCGTCGGACTGGAACGTGGTCGCGGTCGCGCGTGAGGTGGACCTCGAAGTGGTCGGCTCGACCGACGGGGTGCGCGCGCTGGCGCCGCCGCGCGGGCTCGAAGCGGTGCTGGACGCCCTGCTGGACAACGCGCTCAAGTTCACCGGCGCCGGTACCGCGGTTCGAGTGGAGACCTCGGCACGGGGAGACACGGTGCGGTTGACCGTGCGGGATCACGGGCCGGGGTTGCGCGCGGAGGAACTGGAACGCGCCACGGACCGGTTCTGGCGCAGCACCGCGCACCAGAACGTGGCCGGTTCCGGCCTCGGGCTGTCGATCGTCGCGGAGATCGTGGCCAGGGCGGACGGCAAGCTGGAGCTCGACCTGCCCGAGGGCGGGGGGCTCAGGATCACCGTGGAACTGCCCGCTAGCCCTTGAGGGTGCGGTAGTACCGCATCGCGCCGGGGTGCAGCGCCATCGGCGCGGTTTCGATCGCCGGGCGCAGGTCGATCGACAACGCGGCGGTGTTCGCCTTGGCCAGTTCCGGGCGCGCGTCGAACAACCCGCGGGTGAGCGCCTCGGCCACGTCGTCGGACATGGTCGTCGGCACCACCAGGAAGTTGGGCACCACCAGCGTGGTCACCGGCCCGCCGGACTGCGGGTAGGTGGAGCCGGGAATGGTGGCCGTGCGGTAGACCGGGTTGATCCGGCGCATCGTGGGCATCGCCTCGCCGACGTCGATCAGCCGCAGCGGGATCCGGTTGGCCAGCGTGCTGATCGAATTGGTCGGCAGGCCACCGGACCAGAAGAAGGCGTCGATCTCCTGCCGTTCCAGCGCGCCGAGCGATTCGTCGAGGCCGAGGTAGCGCACGGTCAGCGAACCGGGGTCGCCGAGACCGCTGGCGTTGAGCAGCAGCTGCGCGATCACCGCCACCCCGGACTCCGGGGAACCGATGGCCACCCGGCGTCCGCGCAGGTCGGCCAGCGACCGCACCGGCGAGTCGGCGCGGACCACCACGTGCAGGTAGTCGTCGTAGATGCGGGCCAGCGCGACGAGCTGGGGGCCGCCGCTGGGATCGATGGCCACGTCCGCCGCGCTGAACGCCACGTCGGCGGTCCCCGCGCGCAGCCGCGCGAGGTTGTCGGGGGAGCCGCGGGTCTGCTGCACCTCCGGCCGGTCGATCGCCAGCCCGGCCGCCCACGCCCCGGCCAGCGGCTGCGCGAGCTGGTAGTAGACGCCCCGGTCGTTGCCCGCGGCGATCCGCAGCCGTGTGCCGGTGAAGTCCGGTCCGCAGGCCGTCAGCGCGGTGAGCAGCAGGAGCACGGCGGCGGTCACCCGTGTCAGAGCTGTCACGCCCGCAGATGGTGCCAGTTCCGCGACCGGAAGTGTCGTACATCCCGGTTACGATCCGGTAGTGCCGTGGTGGCACCCCAAGTAGCATGAGCGGTATGAAACTGAGCGTCAGCCTTTCCGACGAGGACGTGGCCTTCATCGACCACTACGCCGCCGCGGCGGACGTGCCGTCGCGCTCGGCCGTGGTGCACCGTGCGCTGGAACTGCTGCGGGCCTCGCAACTGGAGGACGACTACCGCGCCGCGTGGGAGGAGTGGGCCGCCCGCGGCGACGAGGCCGAATGGGACGCGGCCACCGGGGACGGGGTGCTGACGCGCTGATGCGGCGGGCCGAGATCCGGCTGGTCGACTTCGACCCCGCGCGCGGCAGCGAGTCGAACAAGACCAGACCGGCGGTGATCGTGAGCAACGACGGCGCCAACGCGGTGGCCGGGCGGCTGGGCCGCGGGGTGGTCACCGTGGTGCCGGTCACCTCCAACGTGCGCCGGGTGTTCCCGTTCCAGGTGCTGCTGCCCGCGGCCGAGTGCGGGCTGGCGGTGGACTCGAAGGCGCAGGCCGAGCAGGTCAGGTCGGTTTCGGTGGAGCGGGTCGGCCGCCGGGCGGGCAAGCTGACGCCCGCGCTGATGGAGCGGCTGGAGGCGGCGCTGCGCCTGCATCTCGGGCTGTGACCGGCGGGGCCTACCCTGGAGGCAGATTCGCCAAAGGAGCTTTTGTGTCCCGCACCTTCCAGATCCGCACGTTCGGCTGCCAGATGAACGTCCACGACTCCGAGCGCTTGGCCGGGCAGCTGGAGGCGGCGGGCTACGTGCCCGCCACCGACGACGCGCCGGACGTGGTGGTCTTCAACACCTGCGCGGTGCGGGAGAACGCCGACAACAAGCTGTACGGCACGCTCGGCCACCTCCGCCCGGCCAAGACCGCCAAGCCGGACATGCAGATCGCCGTCGGCGGCTGCCTGGCGCAGAAGGACCGCGGTGAGATCGTGCGGCGGGCGCCGTGGGTGGACGTGGTGTTCGGCACGCACAACATCGGCTCGCTGCCCGCCCTGCTCGAACGCGCCCGGCACAACACCGAGGCGCAGGTGGAGATCCTCGAGTCGCTGGAGACCTTCCCGTCCACGCTGCCCGCGCGCCGCGATTCGGCGTACTCGGGCTGGGTGTCGATCTCGGTGGGCTGCAACAACACCTGCACCTTCTGCATCGTGCCCTCGCTGCGCGGCAGGGAACGCGACCGCCGGCCGGGGGAGATCCTGGCCGAGGTCGAGGCGCTGGTCGCCGAAGGGGTGCTCGAGGTGACCCTGCTCGGGCAGAACGTGAACTCCTACGGCGTCGAGTTCGGCGAGCGCGACGCGTTCTCGAAGCTGCTGCGCTCGTGCGGTTCGGTGGCCGGGCTGGAGCGCGTCCGGTTCACCTCGCCGCACCCGGCCGCGTTCACCGACGACGTGATCGACGCGATGGCCGAGACGCCGAACGTCTGCCCGCAGCTGCACATGCCGCTGCAGTCCGGTTCCGACCGGGTGCTCAAGCAGATGCGCCGCTCCTACCGGTCCGCCCGGTTCCTGTCCATCTTGGACAAGGTGCGCGCGGCGATGCCGGAGGCGGCGATCACCACCGACATCATCGTCGGCTTCCCCGGCGAGACCGAAGAGGACTTCCAGGCCACCCTCGACGTGGTCCGCCAGGCCCGGTTCTCCAGCGCGTTCACCTTCCAGTACTCGAAGCGGCCGGGCACGCCCGCCGCCGAGATGCCGGGGCAGTTGCCGAAGGAGGTCGTGCAGGAGCGCTACGACCGGCTGGTCGCGCTGCAGAACGAGGTGGCGTGGGAGGAGAACGGGAAGCTGGTCGGCAGGCGGGTCGAGCTGCTGGTCGCGGCCGGTGAGGGCCGCAAGGACGCCGAGACGATGCGGATGAGCGGGCGCGCCCGCGACGGCAGGCTGGTGCACTTCACCCCCGGCGAGCGGCACGTGCGGCCGGGCGACGTGGTGGAGACCGTGATCACCTACGGCGCGCCGCACCACCTGGTGGCCGACGGCGAACTTCTCTCGCACCGCCGCACCCGGGCCGGCGACAACGCCGAAGCCGGGCTGCGGCCGAAGACCAACGGGGTGAGCCTCGGCCTGCCGGGCATCGGCGCGCCACCACCGCTGCCCGTGGCCACCGGGGGGTGCGCGCTGTGAGCACGCCGCCGAACCCCGAGCACGAGCTGGGTGCCGACGTCGACCAGGTGGTGCGCAAGGCATCGCGCACGGTCGACCTCGGGCACCGCGCCCTGGTCGTCTCGATCGCGGTGTTCGTGTTGATCGTCGGCATGCTGCTGCCCTGGGTCGGCGAGCACCCCGGCTGGCGGGTGCTCGCCGGGGACGCCGGGCCGATCCCGCAGCTGTTCGCGCTGACCTCGACCGGGTTCGGGGTGCTGGGTTCGATGCTGCTGCTGGTGACGCGGCGGTGGTGGATCGCGTGGGTCTGCGCCATCGGCGGCTGGTTCGCCTCGGTGGACGGCATGCTGGCGATCTGGTCGCAGCAGTCCTCGCAGGCCAGCGGCGCGGTCGGGGGCGGGCCGGGGTTCGGGCTGGTCCTCGCGGTGATCGCCACCGTGGTGATCGCCTTCCAGTGGCTGCGCGCGGCCTGGTCGCGCAGCTGAACCCGCCCGCCGCCGGTAGGGTTCACCCAAAGTGTCGTTCACGCACCCGAACGTGTGGGGGTTTGGTATGCACCCAACCGGTCAAGAGGTGGAGCAGCTACTGGCCGTGAAGGCCGTGCTGGCGGCCGAAGCAGCCCGGCTGGCGGCCCAGCACGCCGGCGCGGACGAGGTGCGGCGGCTGCGTGCCCTGTGCGCCGACGGTGAAGCCGCGAGCGCCGCCGACGACGTCGACGGCATGGTCGCCGCGAGCACCACCCTGCACGAGTGCGTCACCGAACTGTCCGGGAACCCGGCGCTGCTGGACTTCGTCGGGCAGGTCGACCTGCGGGTGAGCGCCCACTACCCGGCGATCACCCGGCAACGGGGGGCCCAGGCGTGGCGGGAACACCACGCCCTGGTCGACGCCATCGAACGGAAGGACCCGGAGTCCGCGGCCCGCATCATGCGCGAGCACGTCGACCACACCCGGGCCGCCTACCTGCAAACGCACCAGCCCACCCCGCCGCCTGCCCGCACCCGGCCGGCCCCGGTCCCGGCGCGGCGCCGTCGAAGCTTGCCGCGTCCCTGACCGGTCAAGGACAGATTTCCTTGTATTTGGTGCGAGGAGACCCCTCTTCTCGCACTTCGGCGGCTGGCGCGTTCGGTGGCGTCTCGCCGCTGTGCCGCCTGTTTGGGACGGGTGGGGCCTCCTCGCGATCAGCGCGAGGAGGCCCCACCCTTCACGAACCTCAGCGGTCGGCGATGGCGCGTTCGGCGGCGTCCAGCCATTCCCGCCACTGCGCCGCCTGTTCCTCCGCCTTCTTCGCGCGGCGCTCGTCACCGGCGGCTCTGGCCTTGGCGGCCTGCGACTCGAACTGCTCGACCCGCTCCCGGAACTGGGCCGCCCGTGCCTGTGCTTCGGGATCGGTGCGGCGCCACTTGCTTTCCTCGGCGCTGCGCACCCGGTCCTGCACGGCCTTGAGCCGCGAGTCGAGGTCGCGGATGCGTTCCCGCGGCACCTTCCCGATCTCGTCCCACCGCTCCTGGACCTTGCGCAGCTGGGCCTTCGCCGCCTCCAGGTTCGCGGCCGGGTCGATCTTCTCGGCCTCGGCGAGCAGTTCCTCCTTCTTCGCCGCGTTGCCGGAGAACTCGGCGTCGCGCTCGGAGAACGCCGCCGAGCGGCGGGCGAAGAAGGCGTCCTGCGCCGCGCGGAACCGCTGCCACAGCGCGTCGTCGCTGTCCTTGGGGGCGCGGCCGGCGGCCTTCCACTCGCCCATCAGTTCCTTGTACCTGGCGGCGGTCGGCCCCCAGGCATCCGAGTCGGCCAGCGACTCGGCCTCGGCGATCAGCTCCTCCTTGCGGGACTTCGCCGCGGCACGCTGCTTGTCCAGCTCGGCGAAGTGCGAACCCCGGCGGCGGTTGAACGCCTCGCGGGCCTTGGAGAACCGGCGCCACAGCTCGTCGTCGGTCTTGCGGTCGACGCCCTTGATCGTCTTCCACTCGTCGAGGATGGCGCGCAGCCGGTCACCCGCGGCCTTCCACTGGGTGGAGTCGGCGGCGATCTTCTCCGCCTCCTCGGCCAGCGCCTGCTTGCGCCCGACCGCCACCTCGCGAGCCTGCTCGCGTTCCTGCTTCGCGTCCGCGAGCGAGCGTTCGGCGTGCGCGATCACGTGGTCGACCCGGACGGCCAGCGCCGCGAGGTCGCCGACCACCGCCGCGTCGGCCAGGCCGTCGCGCAGCTGCGTCGCGCTGGTCAGCGCGTGCTTCGGATCACCGGCTCCCGAGGCCAGCCGCGTCTCCAGCAGTTCCACCTCGGTGCGCAGGTCGTCGAACCGGCGCGCGAAGTGCAGCAGGCCCTCTTCCGGGGTGCCCGCCTGCCACACGCCGATCGCGCGTTCACCGTCCGCCCCGCGAACGTAGACCGTGCCCTCCTCGTCCACCCGGCCCCAGCGGTCCGGGTGTGGTTCCGCCGGCGGCACCGGCGGAACCGGCTGGCCAACGGTGTGCGCGTGCGGCACCGGGTGGGGTGCCGGGGCTTCCGGGGCCGCGGTTTCCTGCGTGCCCTCGGTTGTCTTCTCCGCCATGGCAGGCTCCTTATCGCCTGTACGCCCGCTCGCGCGGGCGCCCCACCAACGGTGGGGCCGGGTCGTGCCGCTGCCGGACCACGCTCGTGTCCGTCGTGGCATTCAAACAGGTCAAGGCGCGTCGTGGTACATGGTGCTCGCATCAGGACCCGCTTTCGAGTGGCGGGGTAACGTCGGACAGCGTGATCACACGTGCCGTCGTGGTGCCGCAGCCGCCGCTGCTGGTGCCCGAAATCGCCGCCGGGGCGCGCCGGGAAACCGCTGGACTGCGGACCGCCTGCGTGACCGCCGCGGGCAGGCTCGCCGAGGTCGCGAGCCGCTGGATCGCCGTCGGCACCGGCGAGGGAACCACCCCGCCCAGCGCGTGCGGTTCGTTCCGCGGGTACGGCGTCGACGTGGGCGTCCGGCTGTCCGAGGCGCCCGGGGCCGAGCCCGCCGAACTGCCGCTGTCCGCGCTGATCACCGGCTGGCTGCGTGAACGGGCGGGGGCCGCCGAGGCCACGGTGCACGGGTTCCCGCCGGACACCCCCGCCGACCGGAGCGCCGAGGTCGCCGCCTCGCTCGCCGAACGGCACCCCGGCCACGGCCTGCTCGTGCTCGGCGACGGCGCGAACCGGCACGGTCCGCGCTCACCCGGCGGGGAGCACGAGCGCGCCCCCGAGTTCGACACCGCCGTCGCCGAAGCGCTCGCCAACGCCGACACCGGCGCACTGCTGGCGCTGGACGCCGGTTCCTGCGCCGAACTGGGCGCGGGCGGGCGGTTCCCGTGGCAGGTGCTCGCCTCGCTGGCCGAGGGCACCACCTGGCACGCCGAACTGCTCTACACCGGGGCGCCGTTCGGCGTCGGGTACCACGTCGCGGTCTGGACCAGGGCGTGATCCGGCCGATCGCGGTGGTCGGCCCGACCGCCACCGGCAAGTCCGAACTGGCCGTCGCACTCGCCACCGCACTGGGTGGCGAGGTGATCAACGCCGACGCCATGCAGCTCTACCGCGGCATGGACATCGGCACCGCGAAGGTGACCGCCGAGGAACGCCGCGGTGTGCCCCACCACCTGCTCGACGTGCTGGACGTGACCGAAACCGCGTCCGTGGCGGCCTACCAGCGCGAGGCCCGCGCCTGCGCGGAGCAGCTGATCGCCGCGGGCCGGGTGCCGGTGTTCGTCGGCGGTTCCGGGTTGTACGTGCAGGCGATCGTCGACGAACTCCGGTTCCCCGGCACCGATCCGGCGGTCCGCGCGCGGCTGGAGGCCGAAGCCGCCGAAGCGGGCGCGGCCGTGCTCCACCAGCGGCTCACCGGTCTCGATCCGCAGGCGGCCGCGGCGATCCTGCCGTCGAACACCCGGCGGATCGTCCGTGCGCTGGAGGTCATCGAGATCACCGGCGAACCGTTTTCGGCGAACCTGCCCCGGCCGGGGGAGCCGCGCTACGGCACCGCGATGATCGGGATCGACCGCGAGGTCGCCGACCTGGACGCCCGGGTGGACCTGCGGGTGGAGCGCATGTTCGCCGCCGGGTTGGCCGACGAGGTGCGGGAACTGGAGCGGCACGGGCTGCGCGACGGGAAAACCGCCTCGCGGGCACTGGGTTACCAGCAGGTCCTGGAGCACGGGGACGACCTCGGAGCCGCGGCGGCGGCCACCGCGCAGGCGACCCGCCGGTTCGTGCGGCGGCAACGCTCCTGGTTCCGCCGCGACCAGCGGATCCGCTGGTTTCCCGGCGCCGCGCCGGAACTGGCCGAGCGGGTGCTGGATAAGCTCTGACCATGGGCGGAATCGAGTTCCTCAAGGGACACGGCACGCAGAACGACTTCGTGCTGCTCCCCGATCCAGCCGCACGGCTGGACCTGACCCCGGCGCGGGTCGCCGCCCTCTGCGACCGGCAGCGCGGGCTCGGCGCGGACGGGGTGCTGCGCGTGGTGCGCGCCGCCGACCTGGGCGTGGAGTCGGCGGGCGAGTGGTTCATGGACTACCGCAACGCCGACGGATCGGTCGCCGAGATGTGCGGCAACGGCGTGCGCGTGTTCGCCCGCTACCTGCTCGACGCCGGACTGGTCACCACGCCGGAGTTCGTGGTCGGCAGCCGGGCGGGCGACCGGCCGGTGGTGACCCGCCCCGACCGGTCGGTGACCGTGCGGATGGGACCGGCCGCCGTCACCGGTGCCTCGGTGACCATGGTCGGCGGGCGGTCGTTCTCCGGGGTGGCGGTCGACGTCGGCAACCCGCACCTGGTGTCGTTCACCGACGACGACGTGGCCGGGCTCGACCTGCGCGACCAGCCCGCCTTCGACAGCGACTTCTTCCCCGAAGGGGTGAACCTGGAGTTCGTCAACACCCTCGGCGAGGGGCACCTGCGCATGCGCGTGTACGAGCGCGGCGTGGGGGAGACGCGGGCGTGCGGGACCGGCACGGTGGCCGTGGTGGCCGCCGCCTTGCACCTGGCCGGGCTCGAAGCCGGGGAGTCCGTCGTGGACATCCCGGGTGGACAGGTGGTCGTCACGGTGGCGCCCGGCGAGTCCACGCTGACCGGTCCGGCCGAGATCGTCGCCAGGGGTGAGCTGGACGAGGCGTGGTGGGCGGCTAACGCCTGACCACCTCGGCGGGGGCCGCCGGGATGTCGCGCAGGTGGCGCAGCGGTGAGGCGAGCACCCACAGCAACGCCAGCGCTTCCCCGGCGGCCGCGATCCACAGCGTGTTCCGGATGCCGATGAACTCGCCGAGCACACCGCCGGTCATCGAGCCGATCGGCAGCACACCCCACACCACGAACCGCACGCTGGCGTTCATCCGCCCGAGCAGCCGGTCCGGGCAGATCGCCTGCCGGTAGCTGACCTGCGCGACGTTGTAGACGATCACGCCGTAACCGAAGACGACCAGTCCGGCCACGACGAAGCCGAGGCGCCAGCCGGGGGCGGCGAGCGGCACCAGCAGGTGCGCCGGCCAGGTCAGCAGCGGCACCAGCCAGATCGCCCGCGCCTGCCCGATCCGCCGGTTGAGCGCACCGGAGGTGAGCGCGCCGAGCACGCTGCCCGCCCCGCCCGCGGCGAGCAGCACGCCGACCGCGGCCGCCGACAGGCCCAGCGTGCGGGTCAGGAACAGCATTTCGACGGCGAGGAAAACGCCGTTCGCCAGGTTCGCGGTCGCGGTCGCCGCGGTGATCGCGCGCAGCGTGCGGTTGCCGAAGACGAACCGCAGCCCTTCGGCGATCTGGGCGGACAGCTTCGGGTTGTCGTGCGGTTCCGGCTGCGGTTCGGCGCGGCGGATGCGCAGCAGGCACAACGCCGAGGTGAGGAAGCCCAGCCCGGTCACCAGCACCGCGTTCGCCGGGCCGAACAGCTGCGCGAGCCCACCGCCGATGCCGGGGCCTGCCACGTGCGACACCGACTGGCTGGACTGGAGCTTCGCGTTGCCTTCGAGCAGCTGGTCGCGGCCGACCAGCGAGGGCAGGTACGACTGGTAGGCCACGTCGAAGAACACCGTGCACACCCCCACCAGCAGCGCGACCACCACCAGCTGCACCAGCGTGAGCACCCCCGCCCACCAGGCCAGCGGCACCGACAGCAGCAGCGCCGCCCTGGCGAAGTCGGCCCGCAGCATCAGCGGCCGCCGCCGGAGGCGATCCACCCAGGCACCGGCGGGCAGGCCGATGAGCAGGAACGCCAGCGTCTCGGCCGCGCCCAGCACGCCCATCTCGAGCGGGCTCGCGGCCAGCGCGGTGGCCGCGAGCAGGGGGAGCACGGTCTGCCCGACGAAGGTGCCGAGCTGGCTGGCGGTGTCACCGGCCCACAGCCGGCGGAAGTCGGCATGCCGCCACAGGGAATCCTCACGCACGACGGCAGTCAAGCGGAAGTGATTGGAAAGTGTCAATCACTTTGCCGACGTAGGCTGACCGCCGTGAGCAGGGCACAACGGACCGCGACCGAAGCCGAGGCGAACGCGCTGGCTTCGGGAATACGCCTGCGCATCATCCGGTTGACCTTCAAGGAAGCGCTGACCAACAAGGAACTGGCGCACCGGCTGGGCAAGGACCCGGCGACCGTGCTCCACCACGTGCGCAAGCTGGTGGACACCGGTTTCCTGGCGCCGCAACCGCCCCGCCGCGGCAACCGCGGCGCGAAGGAGATCCCGTACCTGTCGACCGGACTGTCCTGGAACCTGGAATTCGACGAGAGCGAGGAGCTGGGGCGGGCCTCGCTGGAGGCATACCTCGCCGAAGTCGGCGAGGTCGGAACGGCAGAGGTCGAGCAGACGCGCCTGGTGGTGCAGCTGCCGGAGGAGCAGCACGCGGAGTTCAAGCGCCGCCTCCACGGACTGCTCGCGGAGTTCGCCGAACGCCCGGTCGACCCCGGCGGCGAGCGGACCGCGGTGTACCTGGCGCTGTACCCGAGCAAGTAATCCATTCGGCACTTCCCGCGGATCGTGGGACCATGGAAGGACGATGACGGAACTGACACACACTGATATGGCAGCCGAACTCGACGGCGAGGAGCTGTCGATCGGCGAGCTGGAACTGGAAGACCGCGCCTCGCTGCGCCGCGTCGCCGGGCTCTCCACCGAGCTCGAGGACGTCACCGAAGTCGAATACCGGCAGCTCCGCCTGGAGCGGGTGGTCCTGGTCGGGGTCTGGACCGAGGGGACCGCCGCGCAGTCGGAAGCCTCGCTGGCCGAACTCGCCCGGCTCGCCGAGACGGCGGGCTCGGAGGTGCTCGAGGGCATCGTCCAGCGCCGCAGCCGGCCGGACCCGGCCACCTACATCGGCTCGGGCAAGGTCCGCGAGCTGTTCGACATCGTGCGCGCCACCGGCGCCGACACGGTGATCTGCGACGGTGAGCTCTCGCCCGGCCAGCTGCGTCAGCTGGAGGCCAAGCTCAAGGTCAAGGTGGTCGACCGGACCGCGTTGATCCTGGACATCTTCGCCCAGCACGCCAGCTCCAAGGAGGGCAAGGCCCAGGTCGAGCTGGCCCAGCTGCAGTACCTGATCCCGCGGCTGCGGGGCTGGGGTGAATCGCTGTCCCGGCAGGCCGGTGGCCGGGCCGGTGGCGCCAACGGCGGCGTGGGCCTGCGTGGTCCCGGTGAGACCAAGCTGGAGACCGACCGGCGGCGGATCAACAAGCGCGTGGCCAAGCTGCGCCGCGAGATCGCCTCGATGGACACCATCCGCGAGACCAAGCGCGGGCGCCGCGTGGCCAACGAGGTGCCCAGCGTGGCCATCGTCGGCTACACCAACGCCGGCAAGTCGAGCCTGCTCAACGCCATCACCGGGGCCGGGGTGCTGGTGGAGGACGCGTTGTTCGCCACCCTCGACCCGACCACGCGCCGCGCGGAGACGCCAGACGGCCGCACCTTCACGCTGACCGACACCGTCGGCTTCGTGCGGCACCTGCCGCACCAGCTGGTCGACGCCTTCCGCTCCACGCTGGAGGAGGCGGCCGACGCCGACCTGCTGCTGCACGTGGTCGACGGCTCCGACCCGGCGCCGGAGGAGCAGGTCAACGCGGTGCGCGACGTGCTCGCCGAGATCACCCGCAAGCGCAGCGAACCGCTGCCGCCGGAACTGCTGGTGATCAACAAGGCCGACGCCGCCGACGAGGTCACCCTGGCCCGCCTGCGGCACCTGCTGCCCGGCGCGCTGGTGGTCTCCGCCCAGACGGGTGAAGGCATCGACCAGCTGAGCGCCGCCATCGCCGAGCGCGTGCCGCGGCCGGACGTGGTGGTCGACGCGGTGGTCCCGTACACCCGCGGCGAGCTGGTGGCCAGGGTGCACGCCGACGGCGAGGTGCTCACCGAGGAGCACATCGAGGAGGGCACGCACCTGCGGGCGCGGGTCCACCCCGAGCTGGCCGCCGCGCTGGAGACCTTCGCGGTCAACGGCTCGCCCGCGTGACCCAGTACCTTCGACAGCGGAGGATCTTCCTTTCGCTGACGGAGGTGGGTGGGTGCGCGGTCGGGCGTGCGCGGTGGTGCTCGCGGCGGTGTTGACGGTGCTGGTGCCGTCGCCCGCCGCCGTCGCCGAGGAGGTGCCCGCGCCGGAATCGCTGTGCACGGTGCGCGACTCGCGGCTGGCGGAGCTGTCCGGCCTCGCGGCCGACGGCGACCGCTGGTACGCGATGGGTGACGGCGGCACCAAACTGCAGGTGGTGGTGCTGGGCCGGGACTGCGCCGTGCAGAAGGTGATCTCCGCCGCGGTCGATCCGTACGACGTGGAGGACCTGGCCAGGGCGTCGGACGGCACGCTCTGGCTGGCCGACACCGGCGACAACCGCAAGCAGCGCGAGACCGTGGCGCTGCACGCGCTCACCCCGGCAGGCAAGGCCACGCTCTACCGGCTCACCTATCCCGACGGCCAGCACGACGCCGAAGCGCTGCTGCTCGACGGCTCGGGCACCCCCTTCGTGGTCACCAAGAACGTGCTCGGCCGGGCCGAGGTGTACAAACCGGCGGGCGAGCTGAAGAGCCCCGGGCCGAACCCCCTGGAGAAGGTGGGCACGCTGGACATCGCCACCACCGACACCCCCGGCGGCCCGGTCGGCGGGGTCGGCTCCATGCTGGTCACCGGTGGTGCGGTGAGCCCGGACGGCAAAACCGTCGCCCTGCGCACCTACACCGACGCCTACCTCTACCCCGCGCCCGACGGCGACGTGGCGGCCGCGCTCAAGCAGAACCCCGTGCGGGTGCCGTTGCCGGACGAACCGCAGGGCGAGGCCATCGCCTTCGAGCCGGACGGCACGCTGCTCTCCGCCAGTGAAGGCACCGGCCAGCCCGTGCGCGCCGTCCGCGGTGCCGCGGCACTGGCCGCGGGCGCGACCCCGGCCGCCGAGCAGCGGGGTGCGACCGGGGCCACCGGCGACCCCGTGGCCGGTGGATCCGAATCCGGTATCCCGCTGCTGCCGGCGGCGGGCATCGCCGTGCTCGCCGCGCTCGGGCTGGTTTTCCTGGTGGGCCGCGTGCGCCGGTTGCGCCGCGGTTAGGGCCCGGCAAGCTCCGCTCGCGAAACTCGGCGAGCGGGCCTGCCGGAACGCGCTCAGAGCCGCCGCAGTACCGCCACCACCTTGCCGAGGATCGTCGCGTCGTCACCCGGGATGGGGTCGTACGCCTCGTTGTGCGGCATCAGCCAGACGTGCCCGTCCTTGAGCTTGTACGTCTTCACGGTGGCCTCGCCGTCGATCATCGCGGCCACGATCTCGCCGTTGTTCGCGGTGGGCTGCTGGCGCACCACCACCCAGTCGCCGTCGGTGATCGCCGCGTCGACCATCGAGTCACCGGTGACGCTGAGCAGGAAGACGTCACCCTCGCCGACGATGTCCTTCGGCAGCGGGTAGACCTCTTCCACCGACTGCTCGGCCAGCACCGGGCCACCGGCGGCGATCCGGCCGACCAGCGGCACGTAGGCCGGCTTGGGCATCTGCGAGATCGGCGTGCCCGGCTCGGCGTCCGCGGCCAGCACGCCCACCGCGCGCGGGCGGTTCGCGTCGCGGCGCAGGTAACCCTTGCGCTGCAGGGCACGCAGCTGGTGGGAAACCGAGGAGGTCGAGTTCAGCCCGACCGCTTCGCCGATCTCCCGCACGCTCGGCGGGTAGCCGAAGCGGTCGACCCAGGCCCGGATGACTTCGAGGACCTGCGACTGCCGGACGGTCAAGCTCTCGTCGGCGTCCTCGGGCTCCCGAAGCGCGGGTATCTTGCTGCCCGGCGGGCCCTTCCTGACACTCACTGTGGTTCGCCTCCAGGTGCTGGCGGCCGGTGGACGGGGTCTGCCACCGGCTCGGTTCGGTTGCCGGGCCCCTGGCCGCCCGCGCGCGGAACGCGGGCACCGGGACCCCTGCTTGCGACGCTAGCCCGCCACGGGGTGGAGATCAAACATTTGTTCGACCGACACGCCGGGCGCCGCTCGATTTTGCGGCTCCCGGGTGGTACACATTCGCACGGGAGTTCGATAGAACGCCTGTTCGAGGTCCGGTGCCAGCGTACCGGGCCGCGGAGGACGGCCGCGAGGAGGTTCGGCGATGTCGATGCTGGTCGACGTGAGCGACGTGCGGGGAGTGGTGGTCAGGCGGGGGGTCCTGATCGACGAGAACGTCACGGTCGACGACGCGCCACCGGCGGCGCGCCGTGGGGTGCGCAAACGGGCCAGGGGCGAGGTGCGGCGGCCGCCGCACCGGCCGCGCGTGGTGGCCGGCCTGCGTGCGGTGCCGGAGGTGGGGTGCGCCCCGGCGCGCGGCGGGGCGCGCTGGCCGTGGCTGGCCGCGACGGCGGTGGCCGCCGGTCTGGTGGTGGCCGGTTTCGGCCTGCTCGCCGGCGCGATGGCCGCGCCGGTGCCCGCGCGGACCGCGGTGGTCTCGGTCGCGCCGGGGGAGACGCTGTGGGACGTGGCCGGGCGCGTGGCGCCGAGCAGTGACGCCGCGGCCGTGGTCGACCGCATCCGCGAACTGAACCGGCTCGACGGCGCCGGCCTGGTGCCGGGCATGCCGATCGAGGTGCCCGCCGAATCCGCTGCCCGCTGAGAGGCGGGTGCCCGACAAGACCGAAACCGGAGGTGTGCTGGACGTTGCCCGGCCATCGGCGCGGCGGTGGGACCGCTGCTCGGCGTTCACCCGGTTCAGCGGCGTTGCGCGCTTGCGGGCCGTCCGGAGCGCTCCTAGAGTCCACCCCTACATCTAGTGGTAACACGCCTGAAGTCGGTCCACAGCTTGGGGTAGAATCGGAGCCGGTTGTCCAGGGTGAGCACACCCGCCGCGGAAGGAAGGGTGGTCTGCTGATGCGGTGCCCGTTCTGCCGTCACGCGGACTCGCGCGTGGTCGATTCGCGCGAGGTGGACGAGGGGCAGGCGATCCGCCGCCGCCGCTCCTGCTCCGAGTGCGGCCGCCGGTTCACCACCTCCGAGACGATGGTGCTCGCCGTGGTGAAGCGGTCCGGGGTCACCGAGCAGTTCAGCCGGGACAAGGTGGTGCGCGGGGTGCGCCGCGCCTGCCAGGGCCGCCCCGTCGACGACGACGATCTCCAGCAGCTGGCGCAGCGGGTCGAGGAATCGATCCGGTCGGCCGGGCTCGCCGAGATCCCGAGTCATGAAGTCGGTCTCGCCATTCTCGGCCCGCTCCGCGAACTCGACGAGGTCGCCTACCTGCGCTT
Source organism: Amycolatopsis sp. NPDC045836 (assembly GCF_056431745.1). Taxonomy (NCBI): domain Bacteria; kingdom Bacillati; phylum Actinomycetota; class Actinomycetes; order Pseudonocardiales; family Pseudonocardiaceae; genus Amycolatopsis; species Amycolatopsis sp. NPDC045836. The sequence continues at coordinate 18,759 of NZ_JBWKKF010000005.1, forward strand.
CGCCAGCGTCTACCGCTCGTTCTCCTCGGTCGAGGACTTCGAGAAGGAGATCGCGGACCTTCGCCAGGCCATGGCCGGGAGCGAAGAGAGCGCGAACGACGAGTAAGGCTCGTCGTCGGGCGCCGGAACGAGGGAGTGCCCATGACCGAGACCGTGGGGACCGGCGAGGACGCCGGCGAGCAACGCCGGGTGTTCACCACCGAGGGCGTGCACCCGTACGCCGAGGTGGAGTGGGAACAACGCGACGTCGTGATGACGAACTGGCGCGACGGCACGGTGAACTTCGAGCAGCGCGGGGTCGAGTTCCCCGTCGACTGGTCGGTGAACGCCACCAACATCGTCACCAGCAAGTACTTCCGCGGTGCCATCGGCACCCCGCAGCGCGAACGCAGCCTCAAGCAGCTGATCGACCGGGTGGTCGGCGCCTACGTCCGGGCCGGTACCGAGCACGGCTACTTCGCCACCCCCGGCGAAGCGGAGGTCTTCGAGCACGAACTCACCTGGATGCTGCTGCACCAGGTGTTCAGCTTCAACTCCCCGGTCTGGTTCAACGTCGGCACCAGCTCGAAGCAGCAGGTCTCGGCTTGCCTGCCGCACCACGCGCTGGTCAGCACGCCGTCCGGCCTGGTGCCCATCGGCGAACTGGTGACCGCCGACGCGGTCGGGACGAAGGTCCACGACGGGCACGGGGTGACCGGCGTGGTCGCCACCAAGGCCAACGGCCGCCGGAACGTCCACCGGGTGCACACCGGGGCCGGGTACACCCTGGACGTCACCGCCGACCACCTGGTCTTCAAGGCGGGCGCCACCGGCGGCGAGTTCGTCGAAGCGGGCACGCTGCGCCCGGGGGACCAGCTCGAGTGGCACCGGGTCCGGTCGTCCGGCGAACGGGAGCTCGGCCAGCGGGAGGTCGCCGAAGCAGCATCGGCGGGGCACTCCGGCGAACCGGTGCCGCACCTGTGCACCGCGCCGTTGCCGGTGGTGGCCGCGTACCTGCGCGGCCTGTTCCAGGTGGCGGGCCACGTCTCGGACCGCGTGGTCGGCGTGGACCTGGCCGGCGAGCAGCCGGCGCGCGACACGCAGAACCTGCTGCTCCGGTTCGGCGTCTTCGCCCGCATTTCGCCCGCGGGTGCGCACGGTGGCTGGAGCCTGCGCATCCAGGAGCGCGGTGACCGCGAAATCTTCGCTGCCGAAATCGGCTTCGCCGACGAGCGCAGGTCGGCTGAACTGGAAGCGGACCTGGACCGGCCAGGAGAGCCCGCCGAGCCGACCAAACGGCTCGAGGTCACGCGCATCGAGGACCTCGGCCCGATGGAGGTCTTCGACATCCAGACCGAAAGCGGGGAGTTCCTGGCGGGAAACCTCCGCGTGCACAACTGCTTCATCCTCGCCGTGGACGACTCGATGGAGTCGATCCTGAACTGGTACCGCGAGGAGGGGCTGATCTTCAAAGGCGGCTCCGGCGCCGGGTTGAACCTCTCGCGCATCCGGTCGTCGAAGGAACTGCTGTCCTCCGGCGGCACCGCCTCCGGGCCGGTGTCGTTCATGCGCGGCGCGGACGCGTCCGCGGGCACCATCAAATCCGGCGGTGCCACGCGCCGGGCGGCGAAGATGGTGGTGCTCGACGTCGACCACCCCGACATCGGGGAGTTCATCGAAACCAAGGCCAGGGAAGAGCGGAAGATCCGCGTGCTGCGCGACGCCGGGTTCGACATGGACCTGTCCGGCGCGGACATCTCCTCGGTGCAGTACCAGAACGCGAACAACTCGGTGCGCGTGTCCGACGAGTTCATGCGGGCGGTCGAAACGGGCGGTCCCTTCGGCCTCCGCGCCCGGCGGACCGGCGAAGTCGTCGCCGAGGTCGAGGCGAAGAAGCTGTTCCGGTCGATGGCGCAGGCGGCGTGGGAGTGCGCCGACCCCGGGGTCCAGTACGACGACACCATCAACGACTGGCACACCTGCCCCGAATCGGGCCGGATCACCGCGTCCAACCCGTGCTCGGAGTACATGCACCTGGACAACTCCAGCTGCAACCTGGCGTCGTTGAACCTGCTGAAGTTCCTCACCGAGGACGGCACCTTCGACGCGGACCGGTTCGCCCGCGCGGTCGAGTTCGTGATCACCGCGATGGACATCTCCATCTGCTTCGCCGACTTCCCCACCGAGGCGATCGGCGACACCACCAGGAAGTTCCGCCAGCTCGGCATCGGCTACGCCAATCTCGGCGCGTTGCTGATGGCGATGGGGCACGCCTACGACTCCGACGGCGGCCGCGCCCTCGCGGCGGCGATCACCTCGCTGATGACCGGCGTGTCCTACCGCCGTTCCGCCGAACTCGCCGGCGTGGTCGGGCCGTACGAGGGGTACGCCCGCAACGCCGAGGCGCACCAGCGCGTGATGCGCAAGCACGCCGCCGCGAACGAACTGATCCGCACCCACCACACCACCGACGCGGCGGTGCGCCGGCTCGCCTCCGAGGAGTGGCACCGCGGTATCGAAATCGGCAGCCGGTCCGGCTGGCGCAACGCCCAGGCGAGCGTGCTCGCGCCGACCGGCACCATCGGCTTCATGATGGACTGCGACACCACCGGGATCGAGCCGGACTTCTCACTGGTGAAGTTCAAGAAGCTGGTCGGCGGCGGGTCGATGCAGATCGTGAACCAGACGGTGCCGCGGGCGCTGGCGGTGCTGGGTTACCAGGGCGAGCGGGCCGAGGCGATCGTCGAGTACATCGCGCAGCACGGGCACGTGGTGGACGCGCCGGGGCTGCGGCCGGAGCACTACGAGGTGTTCGACTGCGCGGTCGGCGAGCGGTCGATCGCGGCGATGGGGCACGTGCGGATGATGGCCGCGGTGCAGCCGTTCCTGTCCGGCGCCATCTCCAAGACGGTCAACCTGCCGGAGTCGGCCACCGTCACCGACGTCGAGGAGATCTACTTCCAGGGCTGGAAGCTCGGCCTGAAGGCACTGGCGATCTACCGCGACAACTGCAAGGTCGGCCAGCCGCTGTCCACCGGCAAGTCGGAGCGGCCCGCCGAGGTCGAGTACCGGCCGGTGCGCAAGCGGCTGCCGAAGAAGCGGCCCAGCCAGACCGTTTCGTTCACCGTCGGTGGTGCCGAGGGGTATCTGCACGCGGGCTCGTACCCGGACGACGGGCTCGGCGAGATCTTCATCAAGCTCGGCAAGCAGGGGTCCACGCTGGCGGGCGTGATGGACGCGTTCTCCATGTCCATTTCGGTCGGCCTGCAGTACGGGATTCCGCTGGAGTTCTACGTTTCGAAGTTCTCCAACCTCCGCTTCGAGCCGGCAGGCATGACCGACGACCCGGACGTCCGGATCGCCACCAGCGTGCTCGACTACCTCTTCCGGCGGCTGGCGCTGGACCACCTGCCGTACGAGAAGCGCTCGCAGCTCGGCATCTTCACCGCCGAAGAACGCGCCACCCGAGCCGACGCGGACCACGGCTCCCCACCGGGGGATCCGGTCGACCTGGACGCGCTCCGGAGCAGCGTCTACTCCGAGGAAGAACGGCAGCCGCACTCCTCCACCGAGCTGATGGAACTGCACCTGGGCAAAGCCGCCGATGCGCCCCTGTGCCTGACGTGCGGCACCAAGATGCGGCCAGCCGGCTCCTGCTACGCCTGCGAAGGCTGCGGCTCGACTTCCGGGTGCAGCTGAAGTCGAGCCGCGGCGTTCACCGCAGGTGGGTGAGAAGACCGTCGAGTGCCTTGGTGAGGGCTTCGGAATTGGCCGGGTCGAACCAGGTGGTGCGGATGCGCTCGTTGTTGCCGTTCGGGGTCTCGTGGTCGGCGGCGAGTTGCCGCAGGGAACGGCTCTCGTCGCTCAGGGCGCGGCCGACGCCCTGGAAGAGGCCGCGGATGTAGCGGTCGGCGTCTTCGGCGGCGATGCCCTGGCCGACCGCCCACGAAGTGAGCGTGGCGAGGTACCAGTAGTGGGTGGTCAACGTTCCCGTGAGCGCGGAGAAGACGTTGAAGGCCGCCTCGTCCGCGACGGGGAGCGCGCCACCGAGGTGCTCGAAGAAGGCGTCCACCTCCGGGTGCGAGGGGTGCACCACGGTGACCGAGCGGCGTTCGCGGATGGCGGGCAGGGGAATGGCCCGGACCAGCGGGACGTCGACGTCGAGGTGCCGGCGCAGGTTGTCGTTGCCGACACCGGCCATCACGTTGAGCAAGATCTTGCCGGCACCCACCCGCACACCGTCGAGCGCTTGGCGCCAGTCGTCGCGGCGCACGGCGATGACCACCAGATCCGAGCGGTTCACCACGTCCTGGTTGTCAGCGCACACTTCGACGCCCTCGTAGCGTTCCGACAACTCGGCGGCCGTGCGGGCGTTGCGGGGGGACAGGAACACTTCCGGCGCCGTGGCACCGCCGTGCCGCAGGCCCGCCACGATGGCCCGGCCGATCTCGCCCACCCCGATGATCCCGATGCGCTTCATCGAATGCCTCCCCGGGGCCGGGTCCACAGCAGCACGACCGCCAGGAGCCCGGCTGCGCAGGGAGCCAGCCCGGCCCGGCCCAGCGCGGGCGGCAGGCCGGTGTCACCGGAGGTGTCCCGGGTGAGCAGCCCGGCCAGCCCGGTGGTGGTGCCGAGCACGAGCAGCGCGGTCGCGGCCGGGCGGGCCCAGCGCTCGCCCGCCTCGACCAACCCGGCCGTGCCGAGCCAGCCGAGCGCGCCGAGCACCGGCAGCAGGAGCAGGTAGGTGCCGGCGGCCGAGTCGACCTGCGGTGGCGAGTAGGCGGGTAACCGGCCCGGAGCGGGTGATGCGTCGGTCATTCGCCCTTCCTTTCGCTGGACATCGCCACCCGGTAGAAGGCCGCGAGTGCGTCGTCGATGGCGTGGGGCAGCGGCCTGCCGTTCGCATCGAAGCGGTTCCACCGCTGCCGGTTCAGCGCGATGGACATCCGCCGCCTGCCGCCGGGACCGGCCACGGCCAGCGCGCCGGCGCCCCAGACCGTGCCGCCGTGCCCCCAGAAGCCGTCCATCGGGTACAGGCCGAGGCCGTAGTCGATCACCTTGTTCTCCTGCGACACGACCGGTGTGGTGCGCTGCATCTGCGCGAGCGACGACGGGCTGACGATCTCGCCGCCGAGCAGCAGGCCGAAGAAGCGGTTGAGGTCCGTGACGGTCGAGATGAGCGAAGCCGCCGCGGTCAACCACGCCGTGTCGTAGACGCTGTAGTCGCGCGGCGGGTCGATCATGCCGAACCACGACTCGTACATCTTCGAATGCGGGCCGTTGACGTACGGCCCGTCGGGGAGTTCGGTGTCCCGGAGACCGGCCCGCTTGATGACGTTCTGGGTGATGCACTCGACCGCCGTGGTGCCGGTCACCTGTTCCAGGAGTGCGCCGAGCAGCAGGTAGTTGGTGTTCGAGTAGACCCCAGGGGTGCTGCCCGGGGACCCGGTCGCCGGCGCGCCGACCCCCAGCCCGATCAGCTCGATCGGGTCGAACCGGGTGAACCGGTGGTCGTCCAGGCTCTCCGGGGTGGTCTTCGCCGCGTCGGGGAACGCCTTGAGCGACGGGAAGGCGTGGGGCAGGTATTCGGCGAGCCCGCTGGTGTGGTTGAGCAACATGCGGACCGTGATGGCGGCCCCGCGGTCGCCGGGGACCAGCTGCGGCAGGTAGTGGCCGATGGGGGTGTCCAGGCCGAGCTGACCGCTCTCGACCTGTTGCAGCACCGCGGCGGCGGTGAACGTTTTGCTGATGCTGCCGACGCGGTGCCGCAGGTCCGTGGTGACCGGGCGGCCGGTGGTGACGTCGGCGACCCCGGCGGCGCCGCGCCAGACCTGGTCGCCGTCACACACCTCGGCGAACACGCCCGGGATTCCGGCGCGGTGGATTCCTTCCAGGGCGGCGTCCAGCTCGGGGAGGTCCAGTGGAGGGTGCACTCGAGTCGTCCTTTCGGTTTTGTCCTCATTATGCACGCAGTGCGTGCAACGGCAAGTGCACAGGTATGCTCCACGGCGTCGGAAGGGGCGTGATGACGGGCCGAAGGCGTTGGTCGACCGAGGAGATCCTGGACACGGCGGCAGAACTGCTGCACACGAGCGACGCCGAGTCGTTCAGCGTGCGCAAGCTCGCGGCGGCGCTGGGAACCGACTCCTCCAGCCTCTACCGGCACTTCCGCAGCAAGACCGAACTGCTGCGCGCGGTCGCCGACCGGGTGCTCCTGGCCGCCATGACGGGGTACCAGCCCGAGGGTGACTGGAAGCAGCGCATCACCGCACTGGCCCTGCGCCTGCGGGAGGCGTTCGGCAGGCAGTCCCAGCTCGCCGCGATCTGGGGACGGTACGCCTCGAGCGGCACCGGTTCACGGCTGGTCATGGAGCAGGTGCTCCAGGCGCTGCGCTCGTCGGGGCTGCCCGACGAGCAGATCCCGGTGCGCTACCACCGGCTCGTGGTCCTGATCGCGGCCCTGATCGCCGCCGACGCCGGGATCGGCACCCTCGCCCCGGACGAGTACGAGCAGGGCCTGGAACTGTTCCGCGTCGCGGTGCTGGGCGCCGACCCCGAACGCTTCCCCGCCCTGGCCCACTTCGCCCGCGACGTCCGTCCCCTCGGCTTGGACCGCCGCGCCGCCTTCGAGGACCTGCTCGCCGTCCAGCTCGACCGCATCGAGGCCGACGCCCACTGATCCGTGCACACAGGATCTCCACACAAGGTCCACCGAACCTCCCGCGGCGGCAGGCCAACGGGGTTCGGGTGCCGTTCGTCTCCTGGGGCGTAGGGAAAGGAGCGGCAAGTTGAGCGAATTCACCGGATGGGTCGAGCACTTCGAGGAAGAAGCCGGGCGGCGCCGGGAGCTGGGTGATCCACAGTGGACAAAGGGCGCCGAGCTGCCCGCCGAGGTGGTGGCGAGTGTGCAGCGGTTCCAGGTGGGGGAGGCGGGTGACGGGGCGAACCTGATCGCGAAGGCCGACGCCGCCGGGGACACGGCGTATTCGCGGGCGGTGCGGATGTTCGTCGACGAGGAGCGCAACCACGCCCGCCTCCTGGAGCACCTGCTCACCGCCGCGGGTGCCGAGACCATCGGCGGGCACTGGACCGACGCGGTCTTCGTGCGGCTCCGGCGGGCGCTGGGGCTGCGCCTGGAACTGATGGTGCTGATGATCGCCGAGGTGATCGCGTTGCGGTACTACCGCGCGCTCCGCGACGGCACCACCGACCCGCTGACCACCGAGGTGGCCGGGCGCATCCTCGCCGACGAGGAGCGTCACGTGCCGTTCCACCTGCGGCGGCTCGGTGCCGCGTTCGCCCCGTTGCCGTCGGTCGTGCGGTGGGTGGTGCACGCGGTGTGGTGGGTGCTGCTGCTCGGCGCCGTGGTCGTCGTCGCCAACGACCACGGGCCCGCGTTGCGCCGGCTGGGCCTGACGCGACGCGGGTTCGTGTCCGACGTGCTCAGGCTCTGGTCACGGACGGCGGAAATCCATGATCCAGTTCGTCTCCCACACCGCCCCGTCGGCTGAGAACGCCTGCTCCCAGCGCGGGGTCGCGGTGGTGACGCCGGTCCAGCGGTACCGCACCCGGATCGGCTTGCCGTCGAGTTCGTCGTCGCCGTGGAACTCGCCGTGGCCGTCGGTGAACCGCCCGGTCACCGACGGCTGCAGGCGGCCGTCGCGGCTGTTGGCCCAGTGGATGGTCCAGTCGCCGGTGGCCGGGTCCTGCAACCGCAGCGTCATGCCGGACCAGCCCTGCGACGGCACGCTGAGTTCGTCCACGTTCGCGGCACCGCCGAACAGCTGCCAGCCGCGGGCGTGGCCGTCGAACTCGGTCCAGGTGGAGCTGCCGGTGAGCGGGGCGGTCAGCCGCCGGTTGGCCACGTGCCACTCGCCGTTGACGAAGTCGAAGGTCATGCGGCCCATCCTCACCAGTGCTCACTGACACCTGTTGTCAGCGGCTTTGTCACATCCGGCACGGCTGCGCAGTCCACCGGGAAACAGGGAGGACACTCGATGAAGCCGATCTTGGTGACCGGGGGAACGGGCACGGCCGGACGGCAGGTGGTGCGGGCGTTGCTCGACGCCGGTCGTGAGGTGGTGGTGCTGAGCAGGCGGCCGCGGCCGGTCGAACCGGGCTGCCGGTTCGCCGCGGTGGACCTGCGCACCGGTGACGGACTCGCCGAGGCGCTGACCGGGGTGGGCACCGTGGTGCACTGCGCCACCACCTTCACCGGCGGTGACGAGATGTCCGCGCGGAACCTGATCGACGCGGCGAAGCGGGCCGGGGTGGCGCACCTGGTCTACATCTCGATCGTCGGCATCGACCACAACCCGCTCGGGTACTACCGCAGCAAGCTGGCGGTGGAACGGCAGCTGGCGGCCTCCGGGCTCGGTTGCACGATCCTGCGGACCACGCAGTTCCACGACCTCGTCCGGACCATCTTCTCGGTACTGGGCCGGTCACCGGTCGTGCCCGTGCCGTCGATGCGGTTCCAGTCGGTCGACACCCGGGAGGTGGGCAGGCGGCTCGCTGAACTGGCGCTCGCCGAGCCCGCCGGGCGGGTGGCGGACCTGGGCGGACCCGAAATCCGCGACGCGATGAGCCTCGCCCGCGCGTACTTCGCCGCGACTGGCCGTCGCCGCCTGCTCGTGCCGCTGCGGCTGCCCGGGCGGGTGATGCGGGCCTTCCGGCGCGGGGACAACCTGGTCGGCGACCGGTTCGGCGGCGAGATCACCTTCGAGGAGTTCCTGGCCGGTCACTGATGCCGGTGGTAGTGGCGGCTGACCCGCGCGCGGTTGCCGCACGACGGTTTGCACCACGCCTGCCGGGGGTGGTCCTGCACGAAGTACCGCACGCAGCGCGGCGCCGGGCAGGCCCGCAGCCGGGCCCGATCGGGGCTGCTCAGGAACTCGATGCCCGCCTTCGCCAGTTCCGCGGTGAGCAGCACGGCCGGTTCGGCCCCGGTCGGCTGGTACACCATCTCACCGCTCGGCCAGTCCAGCACCGGCACGCGGGGGACCGCGGCGGCGGCCTCGTTGAGCTGCCGTGCCGCGGTCGCCGGGTCCAGCAGCCGGTTGGCGTCGGCCTTGCTCGGCGGACCGGGGCGCACGGCGTCGGCGAACAACGACCGGATGGCCTTGCGCACCGAGAGCACCGACGCCCGCAGCTGCTCGTCGACGGGCACCTCGGGCAACTCCTGCTCGCGCAACCAGCCGGCCAGGCCGTCGACGGTGTCCAGCACGTCGATCACGCCGTGCGGCCCGTGGCGCACGGTGGTGGCGAGTTCGAGGGCGAGCACCGGTTGATCCTAATGCACGAAGCTCTTGTTCTCATTAGCTCGGTCGACTAACTTCCTAACGGACTACGAAGCACGAACCATTAGGGGACTGGATGCGTGAACTGCTGCGGGCGCTGCCGTCGCTGGCGGGACCGCTGCCCGCGTTCGACCCGGACAGCACCCCGGCCGATCCGCTGGTGCTGTTCGCGGACTGGTTGTGCGAGGCCATCGACGCGGGGGTCCGCGAGCCGCACGCGATGACGTTGTCCACTGTGGACGACAGCGGGCGCCCGTCGGCCCGGGTGCTCATCCTCAAGGACCTGACCGCCGAGGGCTTCCAGTTCGCCTTCGGCTCGGCGGGGCGCAAGGGGAAGGAGCTGGCGGGCACCCCGTGGGCGGCGCTGACCTTCTACTGGGCGCCGCTGGGCAGGCAGGTCCGCGTGCGCGGCCGGGCGGAGACCGCCGACGGCACGCGGGACTTCCTCGCCAGGAGCGACAGTTCCCGTGCCGTCGCGTTGCTCGGCCGCCAGAGCACGCCGCTGGCCGACCGCGCCGAACTGGACACCGCGCTGGCCGAGGCCCGCGAACGCGTCCGGCTGGAGCCGGACCTGGTCGCGCCGGACTGGGTGGTCGGCACCGTGGTCCCGGACGAAATCGAGTTCTGGCAAGGAAACGAAGAGCGCCGCCACATCCGGGTCAACTACCGCCGGGCGGCCGGGAGCTGGACGAAGGAGCAACTGTGGCCCTGAACCCCCGGGCGAACATCACCGCCGGTCACGAACGGCTGGCGAAACGGCTCGTCGAACTGACCGACGACGAAGCCCGCGGGCCGTCGCTGCTGCCCGGCTGGTCCCGCGGTCACGTGCTGACCCACCTGGAGAACCTCGGCCGCGCGTTCCGCCGCCAAGCCGAATACGCCCTGGTGGGCAAGACGATCGAGGTCTACGACGGGGGCCGGGCCGGGCGTGACGGCGGGATCGAGGCGGGCGCGGGTCGCTCGGCCGCCGAGTTGCGCGAAGGCGTGCTCGGCTCGATCGAGGAACTCGAAGCCGTGTGGGCACGGGTGCCCGAAGACGGCTGGCAGCGACCGGTCTGCTACCGCGAAGGCCCGTTGCTGGGCACGGTGTACTGCTGGTGGCGCGAGCTGGAGATCCACTTCGCCGACGCCGACCTCGGTTACCGGTACACCGACTGGACCGCCGACTTCTGCGCGCACGTGCTCGACTTCCTCGCTCCGCGAGCACCCGAGGGCGTTCGCCTGGTGCTCAAGCCGGTGGACGACCCGCGGGAGTGGGCCTGGGGGAGCGGGCCGGAGGCCGAGGCGCGGGGCACGCTCGCCGAGCTGACCGCCTGGCTGGCCGGTCGCCGGGAAGACGGGTCACTGCCCGTTCTCCGGCCGTGGCCGTGAGGTCATCACCCGGTAGGCCGGGCGCAGGCGTTCGGTGACCGGCGTCAGCGGGTCGAGCTGGTCCAGGATCGGCGTGGTGGCACCGCGCCCCGGTGGGATCTCGGTCCGCTCGCCCCAGAACGAGTCCAGCTGATCGGCCAGCGAAGGCGGCCCGGCCTCCCGCCCGGCGGTGTGCGTGCGCAGCGCGCGCAACCGGTCCAGCAGGTCCTCGCGGGTGCGGCCACGCCAGGCGAGATAGGTGAACGGGTCGGCGTCGAAGGAGTCGGCGAGCACCTGGCAGGCCGCGGCCAGGTGCCGGCACGGCACCTCCCAGCCGGGGCACGAGCAGTCCATGGTCATCTCCCGCAGGGTGCGCGGGAACAGGCTCAGGCCCAGCTGCTCGAACACGGCCTCGAGGTCGGCGGGCAGTTCCCCGGCGAGCAGCTTCGCCGCGAACACCGCCCGCCCCGCCAGTTCCTGCTCGATCCGGGCCCAGTCCGCCGAGTCGAACGCCTTGACCGCGATCCGCACGCGGTGGGGATCGGGCCCGGAGTCGCGGACCAGTGCGGTGACCAGGCTGGTCGACACCGACAGGTGCAGCACCTGCCCGGCACGGGCGGACCGCTGCCCGGTGGTGCGGTGACCGCCGAGGCCGAGCCCGTCGAGGGTGTCCAGGAACCGCCGGGACCACCAGCTCACGACGCCTCCAGGGTGAGCAGTTCACGCAGGCTCTCGGTGGACAGCTCGGTGAGCCAGTGCTCCCCGGCCCCCACCACCAGCTTGGCCAGCGACGCCTTCTCGGCCAGCATCCGGTCGATCTTCTCCTCCAGCGTGCCGGCGCAGGCGAACTTGCGGACCTGCACGTCGCGCCGCTGCCCGATGCGGAAGGCGCGGTCGGTGGCCTGGTCCTCGACCGCCGGGTTCCACCAGCGGTCGAGGTGCAGCACGTGGTTGGCCGCGGTCAGGTTCAGCCCGGTGCCGCCCGCCTTGAGCGAGAGCAGGAACAGCGACGGGCCGCCGGGTGACTGGAACCGCTCGACCAGCCGGTCGCGTTCCGGCTGGCTGGTGCCGCCGTGCAGGAACAGCACCTCGGTGTCGAACCGCGCCGACAGGTACGGCACCAGCATCGCGCCGAACCGGGTGAACTGGGTGAAGCAGAGCGCCTTGTCGCCCTCGGCCAGCACCTCCTCGAGGACCTCTTCGAGCCGCGTCAGCTTTCCGGACCGCCCGGCCAGCTCCGAGCCGTCGCCGAAGAAGTGCGCCGGGTGGTTGCACACCTGCTTCAGCTTCGACATCGTCGCCAGCACCAGGCCCTTGCGCTTGATCTCGGTGGCCTGGTCGATCTGGTTCAGCATGTCGTCGACCACCGCCCGGTACAGCGTCACCTGCTCCGCGGTGAGCGTGCAGAGCTGCTTGATCTCCAGGCGTTCCGGCAGGTCGTCGAGGACCGCGGGATCGGTTTTCAGCCGCCGCAACACGAACGGCCCGGTGGCGCGGCGCAGCCGGGCGGCGGCCTGGTGGTCGCCGTGCCGTTCGATCGGGACGGCGAACCGCGCGCGGAAGGTGTTGGCGGAGTCCAGGAAGCCCGGGTTGAGGAAGTCCATGATGGACCAGAGTTCGGCGAGCCGGTTCTCCACCGGGGTGCCGGTCAGGGCCACCCGGTGGCGGGCGGTGAAGCCGCGCACCGCCTTCGCCTGCTGGGAGGCGCTGTTCTTCACGTTCTGCGCCTCGTCGAGCACGACGCGGTCCCAGCTGATCTCACCCAGCGATGCGGCGTCCCTGGCGGCGAGCGCGTACGTGGTGATCACCAGGTCGTGCTCGGCGGCGGTCACCGGCTGCCGGTCGGCGCCGTGGTGGACGTGCACCCGGAGGCCGGGGGTGAACCGCGCGGCCTCCCGCCGCCAGTTCCCGACCACCGTCATCGGGCACACCAGCAACGTCGGCGGCCGCGGGGAATCCTTGCGGCACAACGCTTCCAAGGCCAGCAGCTGCACCGTCTTGCCGAGCCCCATGTCGTCGGCGAGGCAGGCACCGAGGCCGAGTTCGTCGAGGAACGCCAGCCAGGCGAGGCCGCGGCGCTGGTACGGCCGGAGCGTGCCGTGGAAGCCGGGCGGGGTGTCCACGCGTTCGACGAAGCGATCGGCCTTGCCCGCGAGCAACTCCCCGAACCGGCCGTCGCCGGTGACCTCGGCCACCGGCAGCGGCACCCGGCTGGCGCCGAGGTGGCGGATCGCCTGGCCCACCGTCATCTCACCGCGGCGGTTGGCGTCGAGGAAGGCCAGCCCGGCGGCGAGCCCGCGCTGGTCGATGCGGGTCCACTGGCCGCGCAACCGCACCAGCGGCACCTTCGCCGCGGCGAGCGAGGCCAGTTCGGCTTCGGACAGCCGCTGGGCGCCGACCGACAGTTCCCACCGGTAGTCGACGAGCTGCTTGAGGTCGAGCGGCCGGTCCTTCGTGACCACGCCGATGGCCGCTTTGCTGTGCGTGTCCAGGCGGAGGGTGACGTCACCGGGGCGGCGCCAGGACTTCGGCACCAGCACGCCGTAACCCGCTTCGTCGAGCGCTGGGGCCTGGGTGAGGAAGTCGTGGGCGCCCTCGGCGTCGAGGTCGAGCCCCGAAGGGCGCGCTCCGGCCAGAGCCTCGTCCAGGCGCCGGAAGAGACGGCTGGCCCGGCCGAGTTCGGTCAGCAGCAGTTCCTGCGGGCGGTGGACCCACCGGCTGAGCACGTCGTGCTGCCCGGACCGCCAGACCTGGTCCGCCGGGATCAACACGGACGGGTCTTCCACCGCCTGCAGCAGGAACTCCAGCCGCCAGTCCTCCCGTTCGCTCTGCTCCGGGGACAGCAACCGGAAACCCAGGCGGACGGCGCTGTCGTGGGTCGCGCTCGCCTGCCACGCCTCGATCCGGTCACGCAGCTCACGGGTTTCGTGACGGCCGGCCTCGAACCGCGGTTCACCGGTGAGCGCCCGCAACCACGAGTCGGTCGTGCCGGAGCCCGTGGCCAGCTCCAGGCCGTCGAGCCGCACGCGGACCTCGTGGTCGACCAACGCGTCGAGCAGCGACCGCAGCACCTCGGTGGCCGCCCGGCCGTCGGTGTCCTCGGGGCGCACCGGCTGGGCACGGCAGACCGGCGGCATCGCGGCGGCCAGCTTGGCGAACCGCGCGGAGTCCACTCCGGACAGCGCGGGCCGCCAGCGGGCCCGCGGCCCGCCGACGCCGGTGCCCAAGCCCGGCAACACCCGCCCGCGGTCGACCAGGTCCGCGGCGAACGCGGTCACCTGGCGCAGGTAGTGCGGGGAGGTGCCGAGGCGCACCTGGGCTTCGGTGAGCCGGGCCAGCACACCGGCGGCCACCCCGGGGGAGAGCACCACGGCCGGGACGAGCCACGGTTCCAGGCGGACGTCGACCGCGGGCGCCGGTTCGGCGAGCGGATCGCGGACCAGTTCGGGTGAGGCGAGCGGTCCCCGGACGGTCGACGGCAGCAGCAGCGGCAGGACCTCGGGCCGCCCTTCCGGCACCAGCGCGGACAGGTCCCCGACGGCGAACGGGTGCGCCACGGCGGCGCCGGGCAGCGGGCCGTCCACCGACGCGGGCAGCGTCGCGTCCTCCGCCCACAACGCGACGTCCCCGGCCGCGGTGCCCAGGCCGTGCAGCACCAACACCCCACCACGCTAGCCGAGCTTGACCCTGACGTTGCGTGAAGGTGCACGGTGGCCCCCATGCCCAGCCGACGTGACTTCCTCAAAGGCGGTGCCGCCGTGGCAGGCGGCCTGCTCACCACCACCGGGACCGCGGGTGCCGCCGCGCCACTGGTGCTCACCGGTGCCACGCTGATCGACGGGACCGGCGGCAAACCCCGCCGCAACAGCACGATCGCCCTGGCCGGCGACCGGATCGCCGCGGTCGGCCCGGTCACCCGCACCGGTGCGCGGGTGGTCGACCTGCGCGGCAAGTTCGTCATCCCGGGGTTGTGGGACATGCACGTGCACACCGTGCCCCTGGACACGATCTACCCGCCGTTGTACGTGGTCAACGGGGTGACCGGAATCCGGGAGATGTACGGCTACTTCCACCCGCAGCTGCCCGAACTGCGGTCGCGCATCGAAAGCGGCGCGGTGACCGGCCCGCGCATGGTGATCGCGAGCAACCTCATCGACGGGCCGCATTCGGTGCACGGGCCCACCGGCGCGATCTCGGTCAGCACCCCGGAGGAGGCACGCGCCGCCGTGCGCACGGTGAAGGAGCAGGGGGCGGACTTCGTCAAGGTGTATTCGATGCTGTCCGCGGAAGCGCTGACGGCGGTCGCCGACGAATCACGGCGCGTCGGACTCCGCTTCGTCGGCCACGTGCCGGAACGCATGTCCGCGCTCGACGCCGCCGACGCGGGACAGCACAGCATGGAGCACCTGTTCGGCTTCTTCACCGCGACGTCGGAGAAGGAAGCCGAACTGCGTGAACGGCTCGCGGCGACACCGGTCGACCCGGCGAACCCGCAGGCCTGGTACACCGTCGCCCGCGCACTGGAACGGGAAGCCGCGGCCACGCACGACCGCCGCCGCGCGCGCCGCCTGTTCGACCGCTTGCGGCGCAACGGCACCCACACCTCACCGACGCTCAGCGTGCTGCGGTCGCTTTCCCTGCCCCTGAGCGGGTTCGACCGCGACGACCCGCGCCTGCGCTACCTGCCGAAGGCGATCACCGACTTCTGGTGGCTGCAACTCGAGCAGACCGCACCGGCCACCCCGGCCGAGATCGAGGAGCACCGCCGGTTCTTCGAAGCCGAACTGGCGCTGACCGGGGACCTGCACCGGGCGGGCGTGCCGGTGCTAGCCGGGACCGACTCGAACAACGCCTTCTGCTTCCCGGGTTTCTCGCTGCACGACGAACTCGCGTTGCTGGTGCGAGCCGGTCTCCCGCCGATGCGTGCGCTGCAGGCCGCGACCAGGGACGCCGCCCGCTTCCTCGGCCGCGAGCGCACCACGGGCACGGTCGAGCCGGGCAAGGTGGCCGACCTGGTGGTGCTCGACGAGGACCCGCTGGCCGACATCACCAGCACCGCCCGCATCCACGCCGTCGTGCACCGCGGCCGCTACCTCGGCCCGGACGAGCGCACGCGGATGCTGGCCGGGATCGAGAAGGCAGCCGCCGAGCAGGTGTTCCCGCCCCCGCCGGTGTCCGGCTGCGGTTGCCGCTGATCAGCGCGTGGCCGTCACGGGTGGTCGCAGGTCCGCCGGGCCAGCAGGGCCAGGCTCGCCTTGAGCCGGTCCAGCTCCACCCCGCGGTCCCGCTGGTAGCGGAACAGTTCCGGGGCCAGCGGCGCGAGCACGGCGTCGACCAGGCCGTCGGGGTCGGGCAGGCCGGCTTCGGTGAGCAGGGCGTGCACGTGCACCCGCCAGAACCCGTAGGCGCCGGTGCCGAAGCGCTGGTGGCCGATCTCGCTGCCCAGCACCAGGTGCCCGTGCTCGGCGAGCAGGTCGAGCATCGCGGCGTAGAAGGCGGCCAGGCGTTCGCCGGGCGGCGCGCCCGGCCCGAGCGGCGGCTCGCCGCGGATCAGCTGCTCCTGCAACGCCCGTTCGTGCTCGTCGAGCAGGGCGACCGCGATCGCCGCGCGGTCGGGGTAGCGCCGGTAGAGCGTGCCGCGGCCCACCCCGGCGGCCTTGGCGATGTCGTCCATCGTGACGTTCTCGGCGCCGCGTTCGGCGAACAGGGTCTGGGCCGCGGCCAGCACCTTGGCGCGGTTCCTGGCGGCGTCGGCGCGTTCGGTCACGACTCCGATCGTAGTGGACATCGTGTCCACTTGACGCGTACGGTGCAAGTGGACACCGTGTCCACTTCTGGGAGGTACCTGTCATGGCCCATCTGCTCCACCTCGATTCCAGCGCCCGCCGCGACTCCTTCTCACGGCAGCTGACCGCGCGCTTCGCCGAGTCCTGGCGCGCCGCTCATCCCGGCGCCGGGTACACCCGCCGCGACCTCGCCGCCGATCCCGTGCCGCTGATCGGCGAGGCGTGGACCGAGATCTGCGACCACCTGCTGGCCCACGGCATCACCGAGCCGGCGCGGTACGCCGAAGCCGTGCGCACCGAAGCGCAGCGCGCGGCCTGGGCGGTCGTCTCGCCGCTGCTCGGCGAGCTGCTGGCCGCCGACCTCGTGCTGATCGGTGCGCCGATGTACAACTTCTCCGTGCCCGCGGCGCTCAAGACCTGGATCGACCAGGTCACCTTTCCGCGCATGTCGCTGGCGGGCCGGGCGTTCGTGGTGGTCAGCGCACGCGGTGGCGCGTACGGGCCGGGTACCCCGCGCGAGGCGTTCGACCACCAGGAGCGCTACCTGCGTGACTTCTTCGCCGGGCACTTCGGGGTCACCGACGTGACCTTCGTCAACACCGAGCTGACCAACGCCGTGGTCGATCCGGCACTGGCCGAACTGGACGGCAAGCGGCGGGCGTCGCACGCCGCCGCGCTGGCCGCGGTCGACCGGCTCGTGTCGTGAGCTGGCTGCTGCTGGTGGCCGCGGGCCTGGTGGAGATCGGGTGGACGCAGAGCATCAAGCCCACCGAGAACTTCACCAGGCCCTGGCCGACCCTGCTGTGCTTCGTGCTCGGGGTGGCCGCGGTCTACCTGCTGTCCCGGGCGATGAACGGGCTGCCGGTCGGCACCGCCTACGCGGTGTTCACCGGCATCGGCGCGGTCGGCGCGATCGCGCTCGGCGTGGTGGTGCACCGCGATCCGCTCAGCGCGGGCAGGCTGGCCGCGCTGAGCCTGATCGTCGGCGGCATCGTGCTGGCCCGGCTCACCGAGCGCTGAGCTGCTGCCACAGGAACTCGTAGGTCAGCGCGGTCTTGAAGGCCAGCTGCTCGTTGTCGGCGGCGGCACCGTGGCCGCCTTCGATGTTCTCGTGGTAGCGCACCGGGTAGCCCAGCTCACGCATGCGCGCCACCATCTTCCTGGCGTGCGCGGGGTGCACCCGGTCGTCCCTGGTCGAGGTGACGAACAGGATCGGCGGATAGTCCCGTCCGCTGTGGACGTTCTGGTACGGCGAGTACTCACCGATGTAGGACCACTCGTCCGGCTCGTCGGGGTCGCCGTACTCGGCCATCCAGGAGGCCCCGGCCAGCAGCTTGTGGTAGCGCCGCATGTCCAGCAGCGGCACCTGGCAGACGATCGCGCCGAACAGCTCGGGGTAGCGGGTGAGCATCACGCCCATCAGCAGGCCGCCGTTGCTGCCGCCCTGGATGCCCAGCCGGTCCGGGGTGGTGATGCCGCGGGCGACGAGGTCCTTCGCCACGGCGGCGAAGTCCTCGTACACCAGGTGCCGCTCGGCCTTCACGGCCTGCGTGTGCCACCGGGGGCCGTACTCGCCACCACCGCGGATGTTGGCCACCACGTACGTTCCGCCCCGCGAGAGCCACGCGCGTCCCATGGCCCCGCTGTAGGACGGCGTCAGCGAGACCTCGAAGCCGCCGTAGCCGTAGAGCAGGGTCGGGCCGTTCTCGGCACCCTCCGGGCGGACCACGAAGTACGGGATCGCGGTGCCGTCGTCGGAGGTGGCGAAGTGCTGCGTCACGGTGACGCCCGCGCTGTCGAAGAAGGACGGCGCCGAGCGGATCGGCTCGGCCTGCTCACCGATCACCCCGCGCACCAGGGTCGACGGCTGGGTGTAGCCGCTGACGTCGAGGAAGTACTCGTTGCTGTGGTCCGGATCGGTGTCCACGATGTCCGCGCTGCCCACCTCCGGTGCACCCGGCAGCGGTTCGTCGGCCCAGCCGTCCGGACCGGGGGTGAGCACCCGCAACCTGGCCTTGACGTCGGACAGCGTGCCGAGCAGCAGGTGGTCGCGGGTCCAGGTGTAGTACTCGAGCGAGGTGTGCGCGTCGGGGCGGAACAGCACGGTCAGCTCGCGCGCACCGGCGAGGTAGGCGTCGAAGTCGGCGGCGAGCAGGGCGCCTGCCGGGTACTCGCGGCCCCCGGTGGTCCAGGGTGAGCGGAGGCGGATCAGCAGCCAGTCGCGGTGGACCGACGGCTGCGCGTCGTCGGGCACGTCGATGCGGGTGAGCGTGCCGTCGGCGGCCCGGAGGTAGCGCTCGGAGCGGTAGAAGTCGATGCTGCGGCCGACGAAGTCGCGTTCGTAACCCTCGGTGAAGTCGTGGTAGGCGAACACCGCCACGTCCTCGGGCTTGCCCTCGTAGACGACCGGGGCTTCGCCGACGGGCGTGCCCCGGCGCCACTCCCGGATGACCCGCGGATAACCCGAGTTGGTCAGCGAGCCGGGGCCGGTGTCGGTGCCCACGAACACGCGGTCGCGGTCGATCCAGCTCATCCGGGTCTTCGCTTCGGGCAGTTCGAAGCCGTGCTCGACGAACTCGCGGGTTTCGAGGTCGAACTCACGCACGACGGTTGCGTCGGCCCCGCCTCGGGACAGCGAAACCAGGCAGCGCCGCAGGTCCGGCCGCAGCACGTTCGCGCCGTGCCAGACCCAGTTCTCGCCTTCGGCCTCGGCGAGGGCGTCGACGTCGAGCAGCAGCTCCCAGTCGGGCCGCGGGGTGCGGTACTCCTCCAGCGTGGTGCGCCGCCACAAGCCGCGCGGGTGCTCGCCGTCGCGCCAGAAGTTGTACAGGTGCGCACCGCGCCGCCGGACGTACGGGATCCGGTCGTCGGCGTCCAGCACCTCGCGGACCCGGTCGCGCAGCTCGCCGAACCGCTCGCCGCCGGTGAGTTCGGCCACGGTTTCGGCGTTGCGGGCCCGGACCCAGTCGAGCGCCTCCTGGCCGGTGACGTCCTCCAGCCAGAGGTACGGGTCGTTGTCGATCTCGCTCATGTCCTCCAGTCTCGCCTACCGGTATCCTCATCACAGCTGCCGAGGGTGGGGGAAATGAACATCGAGCCGATGCCGGGCTGGCCGCCACCCGCGCCGCCACCGAAGAACTCACCCGTCCGGGTGCTGGGGGTGCTCGTGCTGGTGGTGGCCATCGTGGCCGCGGTCGCCCTGCCCGGCCTCGGCGTGCTCACCTTCGGTGAGACGGTCGTCACCGGGCAGGCGCAGGCCGCCGGGACCGGGGTCAATTCGCAGCGCGAGCCGGGCAAGCCGGCGCCGGTGCTGGAGACCGCGGCCAACCCGCTGCTCGCCGAGGGCGTCGAACTGCCGCAGACCAACTGCCAGCTGCCGTCGCTGCGCCGCTCGGAGGAACAGCTCCAGGCGTACTACGAGGCGGCGATGCGCTGCCTCGACGCGGCGTGGAAGCCGGTGCTGGAGGGCGTCGGCGAGCCGTTCTCCACCCCGAACCTGCAGATCAAGGACGACTCGCAGAGCTCGTGCGGTGGATTGCCGCCGAAGGAGCAGGCCACCGCGTTCTACTGCCCGGCCGACAACGCCATCCACATGCCGCGCAAACGCTTGCTGGAGACGGTGGGCACGGTGCAGGCGGCGCACCTGGCGGTGCTCGCGCACGAGTACGGCCACCACGTGCAGTCGCTGAGCGGCATCATGGAGGCCGCGTTCGAGGAGATGTCGGCGCACGGCGAGGACAGCCCGGAGGAACTGCGGGTCACCCGGCGGCTCGAACTGCAGGCGAACTGCTTCGCGGGCTTGTTCCTGGCCAGCACCAGCGGCCGCGGCTCGATCAGCAAGGCGCTCGCGCAGCAGGGGGTCAAGGAGTTCGAGAACTCCATCGCCAGCGACAGCCACGGCACCCTGCCGAACCAGGTGAAGTGGGCCAAGGCGGGCTTCCAGGCGTCGACCTCGGCGTGCAACACCTTCTCCGCCGCCGAAGGCGAAGTCCGCTAGGCAGCCGCGTGGAGATCCACATCGACACCGAGGCGGGCCGCGGGCGTCGGGAGGAGATCTACCGGCAGATCCGCGAGGCGATCCTCGACGGCAGGCTGCGCGCGGGTGAGGCGCTGCCGCCGACGCGGGAACTGGCCGAACGGCTGGCGGTCTCGCGCAACACGGTGAGCGCCGCCTACGACCGGCTCACCGGCGAAGGCTTCCTCGAAGGCCGGGTCGGTGCGGGCACCTTCGTGCGAACCAGCCGGGGCGAACGGCGACCGGCCCGTGGCGCCGAGTTCCCGATCGAGACGGCCGCGGTGTGGGACCGGGTGCGGCTGCCGTCGCCGGCCGGGGTCCGCGCCGAGTACGACTTCCAGGCCGGGGTGCCGGACGTCGGCCGGTTCCCGTTCGACACCTGGCGCCGGCTGCTCGGTGACGAGGTGCGTGCGTCGGCCGCGGCCTCGCTGGGGTACGGCGATCCGGCCGGGCACGCCGGATTGCGGGAGGCGATCGCCCGGCACATCGCGGTTTCGCGGGACGTGCGGGCCGGGCGGGACGAGGTCGTGGTGACCAGCGGCGCGCAGCAGGCGCTCGACCTGATCGGCCGGGCGGTGCTGCGCCCCGGCGACCGGGTGGCCGTGGAAGACCCCGGATATCCGCCCGCGCGGCTGGTGTTCGAGGCGCTCGGGGCCGAGGTGGTCCCGGTCGGCGTGGACGCCGAGGGCCTGCGGGTGGCTGACCTGCCGCGGGGCACCAAACTGGTGTACGTCACACCGTCGCACCAGTTCCCGCTCGGCCTGCCGATGTCGCTCGACCGGCGGCTGGATCTGGTGGCCTGGGCCGGGGAAACCGGGGCGGTGCTGGTCGAGGACGACTACGACACCGAGTTCCGGTACCACGGCAGGCCGCTGGAGCCGTTGTACGGCTTGGACGCCGGCGGTCGCGTGGCTTATGTCGGCTCGTTCTCCAAAGTGCTCTCACCCGGTCTGCGCCTCGGCTTCCTGGTGGCCCCGGCTTCGCTGTGCCGGGTGGTGGCGAAGGCGCGTTTCGTCAGCGACTGGCATTCCGCGGGCCCGGTGCAGGCGGCGCTCGCTCGGTTCATCGACGAAGGTGGCCTTGCCGCGCACGTCCGGCGCATGCGACGGGAGTACCGGCGGCGGCACGACCTGGTGGTTTCCTTGCTGGAACGGGATTTCGCGGACGTGCTGACGCCGATCCCGTCGGCGGCGGGGTTGCACGTGAGCGCCTGTGGTGCTGGACCGGCCGCACCGGTGGCGGCTCGGGC
Source organism: Amycolatopsis sp. NPDC045836 (assembly GCF_056431745.1). Classification (NCBI taxonomy): domain Bacteria; kingdom Bacillati; phylum Actinomycetota; class Actinomycetes; order Pseudonocardiales; family Pseudonocardiaceae; genus Amycolatopsis; species Amycolatopsis sp. NPDC045836. Next base: position 40,437 of record NZ_JBWKKF010000005.1, read on the forward strand.
GCTGCGGGCCGGGGTGCTGATCAACACGCTGGACGAGTACGCGGTGCGGCCGGGGCACCGGCCGGGCCTGGTGTTCGGGTACGGCGGCATCCCGTTCGACAGGATCGAAGCGGGCATGGGGCGGTTGCGCGGACTCCTGCACTGAATCCCGCTCTGGTTCGAAACTGTCGTACCCGCGTGCCACCTTGGCTGCATGACCACCCGCATCCCCGGCTTCACCACCCGCCGCCTCGCCGTCGACGGCACCGAGCTGCACTTCGCCATCGGTGGCAAGGGCCCGCCGATCCTGCTGCTGCACGGATTCCCGCAGACCCACCTGACCTGGCGGTCGGTGGCGCCCGCGCTCGCCGAGGCGTACACCGTCGTCTGCCCCGACCTGCCCGGTTACGGCGACAGCGGACCGCCGGGGGAGGGCGTCGAGCACTACTCGAAACGGGCGACGGCGGCCACGTTCGCCGAGCTGATGACCACGCTGGGCCACCAGCGGTTCGCCGTGGCCGGGCACGACCGCGGTGGCCTGGTCGCCTTCCGGCTGGCGCTGGAGCACGCCGACCGGGTGACGCACGTGGCGGTGCTCGACACGCTGCCCGCGGTGGACGTCTTCGGCGCACTGGCCGGTGCCGGTGGGGTGTTCGCCTTCCACCTGTACTTCCTGGCGCACCCGGAACCGTTGCCGGAGCGGATGATCGGGGCGGATCCGGAGGCGTTCTTCGGGCACTTCCTGGATTCCTGGACGAAGGCGCCCGGTGCGCTGCCCGGCGGTGTCCGGGCGGAGTACCTGCAGGCCCTGCGGCGCCCCGAGGTGATCCACGCGATCTGCCAGGACTACCGGGCCGGGGTGTTCTTCGACCTGGAACACGACAAGGAGGACAAAGCGCGCGGCCGGACGCTGCCCATGCCGGCGCTGGCGCTGTGGCAGGACCCGGGCGAAGGCCCGCTGCCGTTCGACCCGGCGGCCGTGTGGCGCTCGTGGGCGCCGGAGCTGACCACCGGAACGCTGGCGTGCGGGCACTTCCTGCCCGAAGAGCGGCCGGAGGAGGTGGTCGCCGCGCTGCGTGACCTCCTCGGCTGAGACACGTCCACCCCGGTGGTGTCCGGTTCGCGACTTTCGTACCCGGCCCGCTGCCCCTAACCTGGTGTGAGCCGGGTCACCAGCGGAGGGAGCAGCTATGCGCATCGCCGACGTGTTGCGGAGCAAGGGAACACTGGTGGCCACCGTGGCGCCGGATGCCAGTGTGACCGAGCTGCTGGCCGGACTCGCCGAACACAACGTCGGCGCCCTGGTGGTCCTGAGCCCGGATGATGCCGTCGTCGGCATCGTGTCCGAACGGGACGTCGTGCGCCGCCTGCACGACCGGGGCCCGGAGCTGCTGGCGTGCCCGGTGTCGGAGATCATGACCACCCTGGTGGCCACCTGCACCCCGGAGGATTCGGTCGACCATCTGAGCGCCGTGATGACCGACCGCCGAATCCGGCACGTCCCCGTGGTCGTCGACAACCGCCTCGCCGGCATCGTCAGCATCGGCGACGTGGTCAAGACGCGCCTCAACGAACTGGAAGAACGCCAAGACCAGTTGCAGGCCTACATCGCCCAGGGGTAACCCCCGCACTCCGCCGAATTCTGCCGCCGCCGTAACCCCAAAGCCAGCGTCAACAACGAAACCAGCCAACGCCCGCCCAGCCCACCGTCTCCGGCGAGCCAACCGCTTTCGGCGAGCCCACCGCTTCCGGCGAGCCCACCGCTTCCGGCGAGCCCACCTTCCCGGGCGAGCCCACCGCTTCCGGCGAGCCCACCGTCCCCGGGCGAGCCCACCGTCTCCGCCGAGCCCACCGTCTCCGGCGAGCCCACCGTCTCCGGGCGAGCCCACCGTCTCCGGGCGAGCCCACTGCCCCCGCCAAGCCAGCTATGCCCGCCAAGCCCGCTATGCCTGTCGAGCCAGCGGTGCCCGTCAAGCAGCCGTGCCCGCTGAGCCTGGCACTGCACCGCCGGTGATTGCCCGCGCTCCCACCCGAACAAGCCCGTCGCAGCGGTGAGCGAGCCGTCGTAATCGGACCAAACTGAGCAAGGCGAACTGGCCCACTCGGCCGAGAGCGGCTTCAACTGAAGAGGCCCAGCCGTGGCAGGCAAAGCCGAGTCAGTCCAGGCCGAGCTGGCTCGGCACAATGAGTTCCGATCGCAGAGCCGGGGTTCAGCGAAGCAAGACCGGGTGCAGTGGCGCGAAGCGGGAGTCAGCCTTGCCAGCGGGCGAGCACGCGGTCGATGGTGGGGCGGATGCGTTCGCGGGCGTCGGCTCGGGGGACGCCGGCCATGAGCAGGGCGTCGTAGTCGGTGTCGAGGTGGCGGATCGAGGCGACCACCGCTGCACGTACGGCGTCCTCGTCGAGTGCGCGGCCTGCGGCCGAGCGGCCCACGCGGCCACTGCCGCGGACGCCCGCGTGTTCGGCGATGGCACGTGCACGGTCGGCGGGGCAGTGCGGGAAAGCCTCTCGGATGGCTGCGGTCAGCTCGGACTGGAACTCGGCGTCGGCGGTGATCCGGCGTTCGGCGTCGCGTTCGCGGCGGCGGGCGCGGGCGTCCTCGTCCGCGAGGCATCGCTGCTCGGCTCGTTCCAGTGCGTCCTCCTCGACGAGCGTGCCGACGCGCTGGTACCGCTTGCGCCGCCGGTTGAACTCGACCACCACGGCGGACAACTTGCTCTCCGTCTTCGCCCGCCGTGACAGGGCCGCGTTGCCCGAGGCCAGGAAGTGCAGGTGGTCGAAGTCGGCGCAGGCCAGGCAAAGCGAGGTCTTGTCCTCTTCGAACACCAGCGAACCCGTGTCACCCCGAAGGCCGCAACCTCCGCACACCCACGCCTTCGCCGCGCGAACGACCACGAGGTCCGGCGCCTTGCTCTGCCGCTCCTGCAACCGTTCGAGCCTTTTCTCCGACAGCTCCGCGGAGACCCAGTGCGTGTGGAAGAGGCGTTCGAGGGTGTCGTCTCCGTCAGCGGTGAACCGCAACGGGCGACGGTCGCGCGTGGCGGCCAGGTAGCTCGCCTCGGTGGCGCGAAGTCCGCGTTCGGCCGCCCAGTCGCTCAAGTAACGCAAAGCGGTGCGCACCTTGCCGGTGTCGACGGCGATGCTGTCACCGAGGTGCGCGAGCTGCCCCCGCCGCCACTCGTCCACACGGGCGGACGGCAGCCACCCGAGCGCGTTGAGCACCTCGAGCGGGACAACCTGGTTCTTCGTCTTCAGCGCGATACCGGCAGCCGAAATCACCCGGCGCTGGATCTTGGGCGGCTCTGGCGTGACCACGGACAGCGAGCTTACTTAGCCCTTCTCCGCACCGGACAACACCGGCGCCAGCGCGCCGACGCCCGCGGTGAGGGCCTGCGCCGCCGCCTCGTAGCTCAGCCGCGAGGGCTGGTGGGTCAGCAGTGCCACCGAGTAGCGATCACCGACCACCCCGGTGGTGTGCAGCACGACGTGCCCCGCCGCCCGCATCCAGCCCTGCTTCACGCCCCAGGTCGTTCCGGGCAGCGCCGCCGGAATGCCGAAGAACTGGTCGAACCCGTCGGCTGCGTGCTCGTCCGGGCCGGTGAGGGCGGCCAGCAGCACTTCGCGGGCGGGCTCCGGGATCCGGTGGTGGATGTACTCGTAGGTGGTGACCACGTCTTGCGCGCTCATCCGGGTCATTTCCCATTCGTCCGAGACGTTCGGGGGAGTGGTGTCCGCCAGCCCGATCAACGCGACCGCCTGCCGCACGATGTCACGGCGACCCCCGGCCGCCCACAGCGAGTCGGCCACCCCGTCGTTGCTCGCGCCGAGCAACTGACCGAGGATCTCCGCGGCACGTTCGTCCGCGGTCCAGCCCGCGTCGTGCAGCAGGTCGATCGCGATCAGCAGCTTCACCACCGACGCCGAGTAGAACGGCGACCCGGCGTTGTCGGCGGCCACCGGTGAGCCGGTCACCCGGTCGAACACCGCCAGCCCGAGTTCGGTGCCCGGTGCGGCCGACTCCACCGCTGCGACCACCGCCGACGCCAGTTCGGCCCGCTCCTCCTCGGTGAGCGGCACCTCCGGCTCAGCCGTGCTGGACGCCGAGGGGCTGTCTGGCGCCAGTGCCACCGTCGATGGCAGCGCCAACGCCAGCTCGGACTTCGGGTCCGGCCCGGTGACCACGGCCAACGAGGTCAACCCACCCGCCACCACCAGGGCGGCGACCAGGCCGAACACCACGGACCGAGATCGCATGCATCCGATATAACCCGATCGAGTGTTTTCCTGCGGTTACCACTTGCTGTCGGTTGCCTGTCGTTACGGTCGCGCCCCCTCCCGGTCCACCGTCGCGGAGATCCGGTAGGCATCGTCGACCACGTGCTGTTGCTGTTCATCGAGGTAGCTGGTGCGGTTTCCGATGAGCTCGGCACTCACCGGATCGATCAGGAGTTCTTCGCGATGGGGCCTCTCGGTGAAGGCGATTGAGGTCGCATGGCGCCCGTCGAAGGTCGTCGTCCCCTCGATGACTTCCGCGCCGGGAACCAGAGCGAGCACCCGGAACAAGCTGGCGCGGAGGTCGGGCGGCGTCTCGGACAGGTGCAGCAGTTCGAGCGCCTTGATCACTACGCGGCGTGTGTCCGTGCCCGGGGCGGATCCCAGCTCGGTGTGGATGCGGTTCAGCAGTGCCTGCGGGTCGCGCGGAGCGGAACGGGCCAGCGCCGCGCTGGGCGGGTCGCCGACGGGCTGATCACCGGCATAGGTGATGAATCTGCCGTACGCGGCACGCTGTTCCCTGGGCGCCGAGGCGCTGTCCTGCGGTGCGAGGTTTTCGATGGCGGTCTTCTGCTCGGCTGTGCATTCGGCTGGCCACTTCGTTGCCTGCGGAAGCCGGACCTGCAACCACTCCGCCGCCGGGTCGGCGGGCCGCCAGACTTCCACCCCCGTCAGCACGCTGTACCGGCAACCGCGCAGATCGACCGCGCTGGTGGCGAACAGGGGAACCTCGGAGGAGAGCACGGTCGACCGGGTGTATTCGTACTGACCGGGTGCCAGCGAGGACCCGCGCTCTGCGGCGACCGCCGCGCGTTCGAGAAGGCCGCCCGCCCCGGGCGGCGTGCTTTCGAGCCCACCGCTTTGCCACAGCATCGGCGTCGCGATCCCGGCCACGAGCAAGGCGCTCGCCGCCACCGGGAGCCATCTCCTTTTTGGCGACCGCGGCCGCGTCACCAAGGGCGTCACCACAGTCGCCGTGCCGACCGCGGCACCACTGCTCAGCGCCAGAACTTTGGCATAACCCGCCTGATAGCTTTCCTCGCTTATCGCCGGGGTTTCCCGATGGATTTCTCCGAGTGCTTTGTCGACAAGTTCGTCTTCACGCATAGCCGTCCCCTTTCGCCTGGGAGGTGTGGGATTCGGACTGGAACGCCCGCGCGCTCTCCCGCAACCGGGCGCGAGCCCGGAACAGGCGGACCCGAACGGTCGTCACCGCCACACCGGTCACCTCGGCGATCTCGGTCGGGCCGAGGTCCGCCCACGCGGTCAGCAACAGGACGTCTCGCTCCTCGGGGCGCAGCGAAGCCACCTCGCCGGCCAGCCGTTCCGCCAGCACCTGTGCGTCCACGGTCTCCACGGCTCGCGTTCCCACGTCATCGTGCGAAACCAGCCGGGCTCCGTGCTTGGTCCACGCGCGGAGCCGGCGTTCTTCGGTCCGGACGTGCTTGCGCAGCAGATTGGTGGCGATCCCGTACAACCAGGATTTGGCCGACGCCCGGCTCGGGTCGTAGTCGGCGCGCTGCTCCCAGAAGATCAGAAAGGCTTCGGCCACCAGGTCGTCCGCGATCTGCGCGCCGACCCGGCGGGCGAGGTAGTGGTGCAGCAGCCGGGCGTGTTCGGCGTACAGCTCGGCGAGCGGCGGTCTCGTGCCGGTCAGGTTTTGCACACCGGTGATTGGTCGCGGCCGCCCGCCGCGTTTCATTCACGCCAGCCGTGCAGCTCCACACCCTTCGACACGTCGACCCGGAACGACAACGCGGCCTCGGCCGAAGCACCCGGCGCCAGCTCGAACCGCCAGGTGACCTCCCCGAGCGAACTCAGTTCCTCCGGCTCGGGGGACGTGCGGACGTCACGCACCACGATCGCCTCATCGCGGGAGACCGGGGCCTGGTCCAGCACGGTGATCGGGGCCAGACGCGGACCGTGGTTCGTCACCGTGATCCGGTACTCCAGCTCCCGCCGTCGCGTGCCGGTCAGCGCCGTTTTTGTGGCGCTGCGGCGCCGCAGTTCCCGCTTCACCCGCAGCCGGTCGTCCACCCCGAGCGCCAGCTCGACCTCTTCGCCCGGCGCCCAGTTGTCCAGCCTGGTGGTCCCGACGAACTCGTTGTCGTGGAACACCGACGCCTTGCCCGGCCGCAGCGTGTGCTCACCGCCGTTGGTCACCGTCGCGCGCAGGTACGCCTCCTCGGCCAGCACCGGCGCGGTCACGTAGCTCAGCTCGGCGTCGAGGCCCAGCGTGGTGATCGTGGTGCGGTGCGACCCGCCGTCGGACGGCACCGCGACCGGCCGGGCGGGCCGGTACGACGCCGCCGCGGCACCCTGCTCGACCTGAGCCGTCAGCTCCGCCATCGGCGGTGCACCGGCGGGCATGGCCATCTCCGGCATCGCGCCCCCGTACCCACCACCGTGCCCGCCCGCGGCGGCGTTGCCCCTGCGCAGGGGTGCGGCGGGCCGGGCCCGGTCGAGGTACCAGGGTTCCGGTTCCGGCACGTGCACGGTGGCGGCCGGTCGTGCGGTGGACAGCGTCAGCTCGCACTCCGGCCAGTCCTCCCCGGTCCGCTGGGTGACCAGGCCGTACCAGGTGAGCCGCACCCTGTCCTCATCGAGCCGGATGTCGTACCCGGACTCCCAGCGCGCGTCGGTAACCACATAGGACAGTTCCAGCTCGACCTCCGCCGCCCCGGCGCTCTCGGCCGCTTCGAGTTCGATCACCACCTCGGTGCGGTCGGGGGCCTGCGCCGTCTGCCGCAGGGCGACCTCTCGATCGACGGCGTCCAGCTCCGCCGCCAGCCGCGCGTGCCGATCGGCCAGTTCACGCCGGCTGGCGAGCACATCGGACAGCTGGGCGGCGAGCGCGTCGCCGATCTCGGCCACCCGCGACGGTTGCGTGGACCCGGCGGCGAGCGCATCGGCGAACGCCCGGCCGGATCGCTGGGCCAGGGTGTGCAGCAGGTCCGCGCGCCCGGTCTCGACCGCTTCGGCGTCGATCACCTCGTCGAGCTTCCGCTTGGCCACGCGACGGCGCTCGAGCAGGTCTTCCAGTTCACGTTCGGTCGGCTGGGCGAAGTACTGCGGCCGGACGTCCACACCGACGATCGAAGCGGGCCCGGTCCCGGAGGCCCGCACGGAGTCCGGCAGCAGGCCGCGGGGCAGCCCGCCGACCGCGAACCGGCCGTCACCACCCAGTTCGGCCCGAGCCCGGCGGACGATCCTGGCGTGCTGCGGATAGACGGTGACGGCGACGATCGGGGCGCGCACGGGGGTCGGCATGAATCCCGACGCTAGCCCAAACGCGGAGCGCCTGTGCCGTCTTTCGTCGGTTAACGCTGGGAAGGGCTTGACACCCCTGTCAGCCGGAGCAAGTGTCATCGCAGTCCTTTCACCACACCTTCACAGGGGGTCCGTGTGAGATCCGCACGCCTTGCCGCTGTGCTCGTCGGTCTGCTGCCGATGGCGCTGGTGCACCCGGCCGGTGCCCAGGCAGCTCCGCCCTCCGGCCCGGTCTTCGAGAACGGACAGGCGCAGCCGGTGTTCGACCCGGCCGACGTCGTCCGCGACAACGTCTGGGTCACCGCGCCGGTCGACAGCGACCGGGACGGCAAGAACGACGAAGTGCACGTCGAGGTGGTCCGTCCGAAGGCCACGCAGAACGGGCTCAAGGTGCCGGTGATCTACCAGGCGAGCCCGTACTACGCCGGTGGCAACGACGTGGCCAACCACAACGTCGACGTCGAGCTGTACGTGCCGGGCCAGCCCAAGCCCGCGGCCGGCCCCCGAGGCCGCACCGCCGACGTCGGCCCATACGCCGCACCGATCACCTGGCGCTACGAGTCCTACTTCACCTCGCGCGGGTTCGCCGTGGTGTACGGCGAATCGCTCGGCAGCGGCCAGTCCAGCGGCTGCCCGACCACCGGCGGCGAGAACGAGACCATCGGTGCCCGGTCCGTGGTCGACTGGCTGAACAACCGGACCTCCGCGCGTGATGCGGCCGGTACCGCGGCGAAGGCGAACTGGACCACCGGCAAGACCGCGATGATGGGCGTGTCGTACAACGGCACCCTGCCCAACGCGGTGGCCAGCACCGGTGTCGAGGGCCTCGAGACGATCATCCCGATCGCGGCCATCTCCAGCTGGTACGACTACTACCGGGAGAACGGTGCCGTGGTGGCGCCCGGTGGTTACCAGGGTGAGGACGCCGACGTGCTGGCCGAGTACGTGCACACGCGCGCCGACCGTGCCGTGTGCCGCCCGGTGCTCGACGAGGTCGCCGCCGAGCAGGACCGGGTCACCGGTGACTACAGCCAGTTCTGGGACGAGCGGAACTACCTCAACGACGTGGGCAAGGTGCGGGCTTCGGTGCTCGCGGTGCACGGCCTCAACGACTGGAACGTGACCACCAGCCAGGTCGCCAACTGGTACGAAGCGCTCAAGGCCCACGGCGTGGAGCACAAGATCTGGTGGCACCAGTCCGGCCACGCGGACCCGTATTCGCTGCGCAAGGAGCAGTGGCTGGCGACGCTCAACAAGTGGGTCTCGCACTACCTCTACGACCTCGACAACGGCATCGAGAAGGAGCCGAAGTCGACGATCCAGCGTGAGAACGGCTCGTGGACCGACGAGGCCGAGTGGCCGGTGCCCGGCACCGCGGAAGCCAAGATCTACCCGTGGCCGGGCGGCAACGGCCGCGGCAAGCTCGACGTGCGCGACAAGATGCCAGGACGCCCGCAGATCGAGCGGCTCGCCGATGACGCCACGAAGACCGTCGAACAGCTCGCCGACCTGGCCAGCTCCGGCAACCGGCTGGCCTACTCGACCACCGCGGCGCGGCAGCCGGTGCGGCTGAGCGGCACGGCGAAGGTGGACCTGAGCGTCTCGTTCGACCGGCCCGCGGCGAACCTGACCGGCGTGCTCCTCGACCGGGCGCCCGACGGCAAGTCCTCGGTGATCACCCGCGGCTGGACCGATCCGCAGAACCGCACCGACCCGGCGAAGACCGAGCCGATCGAGCCGGGCAAGTCCTACCGGGTGTCGTTCGAGCTGCAGCCCGACGACTACGTGCTGGCCGCCGGCCACAAACTGGAGTTCGTGCTGCTGTCCAGCGACCACGACTTCACCCTGCGGCCGAAGCCGGGCGCCGGGGTGGCCATCGACCTGACCAAGACCTCGGTCACCCTGCCGGTGCTCGGGGGCAAGGCGGCACTGCGCGCCGCCTTCTAGGGAATCCACTGCAAAACGGGCCGTTCCGCTGCGGGGCGGCCCGTTTTGTACGGAACGTGTACGCGCGATCGCTTGGCTGATCGCTGACGAAATCCCCGTACCACGGAGGTATCGATGTCTGTGTTGAGACGGCTCGCGGCAGTGGCCGCCACGGTCATTCTGCCGGCGCTGGGCCTGGTGGCGACGCAGGGCACCGCGTCGGCGGCGCCCAACTTCCAGGTGCCGTTCAAGTGCGGCGTCACCGTCACCGCGGCCACGTTCAGCGGGCACAACCCGGCGAACTCGGTCGACTTCCAGAAGTCCGGCATCACCGGCATGCCGGTGGTCGCCTCGGCGGCTGGCAAGGTGACCGTGGTCGGCAACACCGGGTCCACCAGCTACGGCCGGTGGATCGAGATCGACCACGGCGGCGGCTGGACCACTCGCTACGCACATCTGTCCTCCCAGGAGGTTTCGGTCGGCCAGCAGGTCGCGCTGGGCAAGCAGATCGGCAAGGCGGGCGCGACCGGTGGCGTGACCGGTCCCCACCTGCACTTCGAAGAGCGGCTGAACGGGGTGGCGCAGAAGGCGAAGCTGAACGGCGTCTCCGTGCCGTACTACGGCAAGACGAACTTCACCAGCAAGAACAACTGCGGTGGCGGCGGGGGCAACCCGTACACCCCCGAGCAGGTCTGCGGCGCGGGCTTCGACGTGGTGGACTCGGCCAACCTGGGTACCTCGGGCACTGCTTATCTCCTTTACAACGCGAGCAATGCGAACAACTGCGTGACTACGCTGAAATCGGTCTCGCTCGGCACGGCCTCGGCCACTTCGGCGTTCCTGGAAGTCCAGGGTTCGGCCAGGGTGACCGACTCGGGCAACTTCACCTACTACGCCGGCCCGGTGAAGAAGGCCGCTTCGAAAACCTGCGTGAAATGGGGCGGGTCGGTCGGCTCGGCGACCTACGAGAGCCCCTTCGAACACTGCGAATGACAGCTCTGATCAAACTCTGAGTGGGGCATTGCTCGCGGCTGCCGCGGTCAATGCCCCACTCACTGTAGGGCTTGTGGTGCCCGATGGCGAGCGAGGTCGCCGAGTTGTCCACAACTCCGAAGTTGTCCACAGATTGCCCGCGAGCACCCCAGAACCTCCCCAAGCGGCGCACAGTGAAGGCATGACCACCTCGACTCAGCCCACCGCCCAGAACGACCTCCGCATCAGCCTCGGCCGTGATCCCGGTCAGCTGATCGCGGCCGTGCCGCCGCTGCTCGGTTTCCGCCCGGCGGACTCCGCCGTGCTCATCGTGCACAAGCGCGGGGAAAACGGTAAACCCGGCTTGGTCGGGCAGATCCTCCGTGGCGATCTACCGCCGCCCGAACACGCGGAACTCGCCGCCAACCGGTTCGTCCCGCTCGCCCGAGGTCAGTTCGGCGCCACCGTGCTCGTGATCGGGGGTGACAACGAAATGGCGTGCCCGGAATTCGTCGTGGCCATGCGGGAACGGCTGGCCGCGGTCGGCGTGGAAGAACAGCATTTCCTGTGGGTCGGCGAAATCCGCACCGGTGCACCATGGCGTTGTTATGAGGACGCGGAATGCCGCGGCGAACTGCCCGACCTGGAGCACGGCAGGGTCGCGGCCATGGCGGTGCGGGCGGGCCTGGTCGCCTACAGCAGCCGGGAGGCCAGCGCCGCCCGGCTGAACCCCGCCGATCCCAAGGCGATCGAGCGCCGGTCGCGCCTGTTCGACGAGATCGCGGACCAAGCCGAACCCGAGGCACGGGCAATGGGGCCGGAGGAGGGCTTCATCGTGGTGCGGGAAGCGATTCGCCGCACCCACCGGAATACCTTGGAGCTGTCTGATCAGGACGTACTGAACCTGGTGTTCGCCTTGCAGCACAACGAAGTTCGAGATGCGTGCCTCGCGCTGGCCGTATCGAAGCAGGAGGAGGAGCTTGCTTCGGCTGCCGAACAGTTGTGGCTGAGCATGGTGCGCGAATGCCCGCCGCCGGAGCGCGCGCAGTTCGGCACCCTGCTCGCGTTCAGCTGTTATCTGCGCGGTAACGGCACCTTCGCGGGCATGGCCATCGACAACGCCCTGGACGCCGATCCCGGGCACCTGCTCGCCGGGCTGCTGTCCAGGGCGATGGACGCCATGCTGCCGCCGGATCGCCTGAACGACCTCGGCCGCGCCAATCCGGCTCTCGACCTCGACCTGTCCGCGGAATCATCCGGGAAGAGAGGGAAGGAGGAATGACCCTGCTGAGACAGCGGCATGGCGCGGTGGCCGGTCCGAGCGGGTGCCGGAAGCAGGTCCGGCAGCCCGTTCGGTGGTTGACTCGGCGCTCGCGCCGGATCGTCGGTGTGGCGCGAAAGAGCGTGCCGGGGTGGTCAGGCCGGGTTCGCCGCGCCGCGGCGTTCCTGGGTGAACCGCCAGGCGTCGGCAACGATGCCGGTCAGGTCGGCGCGCTGCGGCTGCCAGCCCAGTTCGGCACGGGCCCGGTCACTGGCGGCGACCAGGACGGCGGGGTCGCCGGCGCGGCGCGGGGCGACCACGGCGGGCACCGGGTGGCCGGTGACCTCGCGGCAGGCGTCGATGACCTGGCGCACCGAGAAGCCGGTGCCGTTGCCCAGGTTGTAGATGCGGTGCTCGCCGGCGGTGGCGTGCCGGAGAGCGAGGAGGTGGGCGTCGGCGAGGTCGGCGACGTGGATGTAGTCGCGGATGGCGGTGCCGTCCTCGGTGGGGTAGTCCTCACCGTAGATCTGGATGCGCTCGCGGTCACCGGTGACCACCTGCAGCACCAGCGGGATGAGGTGGGTTTCGGTGCTGTGCCGCTCACCGAATTCGCCGTAGGCGCCGGCCACGTTGAAGTAACGCAGGCTCACCGCGGCCAGGCCGTGGGCGCGTGCGTAGGTGGTGATCGCGTTGTCCACGGCCAGTTTGGTGGCGCCGTAGGTGTTCGTCGGCAGGGTCGGCGTGGTCTCCGGGATCGGCGACACCTCCGGCTCGCCGTAGGTGGCCGCGGTGGAGGAGAAAACCAGCCGGGGGGTGCCGTGCTCGCGCATGGCATCCAGCAACTTCAGGGAGGTGACCACGTTGCCGTGCCAGTAACGAGCCGGATCCTGCATGGATTCGCCCACCAGCGACTTCGCGGCGAAGTGCAGCACGCCGTCGAAGCCCTCGGCGAGCAGGGTGCGCAGCGTGTCCGCGGCGTCACCCTCGACGAAGCGGGCGCCCTCGGGCACCGCGTCGGCGTGGCCGGTGGACAGGTCGTCGACCACGACGACCTGGTGGCCGGCTTCGAGCAGCCGCTTGGTGCAGACGCTGCCCACGTAACCGGCGCCGCCGGTGACGACCAGCTTGAGTGGCGTGTTCGGGTTGTCGGTAGGCATCTGCTCGGTGGCCCTTCGGTGCGGCGGAACGGGTCGGGGTTGGCGAAAAGTCTCCACCCTGACCGACGTTCCGGCGCACCCGGGGTTGCCTTATCCGGCCCAGGTGCCGGGTGGGTCCTGGCGGGCGCCGGGGGAGGGGACGGCGACAAAAAGGCGGGGTGCTTTCAACTCCGCGCGCTCGAACTCGGCCATCACGTTGGCCTCGACCTTCGCCAGGTCGGCTTGGGGTACCAGGGCGATGGCCGAGCCGCCGAAGCCGCCGCCGGTCATCCGGGCGCCCAGGGCACCCGCCGCGCGGGCCGCTTCGACGGCGACGTCGAGTTCGAGGCACGAGATCCGGTAGTCATCGCGCATGCTCACGTGGGAGGCGTCGAGCGAAGGACCGATTTCGGCCAGGCGGCCGGCGCGCAGGAGGGCGACCACGTCGAGCACGCGCTGGTTCTCGGTGACCACGTGCCGGACGAGCGGGCGCAGGTCCTCGGGCAGCCGGGCCGAGGCGTCGTCGAGGCCGTCGAGCTCGAGGTCGCGCAGGGCCTTGAGGCCGAGCAGGTCGGCCGCGCGTTCGGTGCCCCGGCGGCGGTCGCCGTAGCCGGACTCGGCGAGGTTGTGCTTGGCCCGGGTGTCGATGACCAGCACCCGCAGCCCGGCCGTGTCGGCGTCGAAGGGGACCTGCTCGATCTCGCCGGAACGGACGTCGAGGAACAGGACGCAGCCGTCGACGCAGCGCATCGAGGCGGTCTGGTCGAGCACGCCGGTGGGCACACCGACGAACTCGTTCTCGGCGCGCTGGGCGAGCCGGGCGATCTCGGTGCGCCTGGCGTCTTCGGGGTCGGGCTCGCCGGCCGCGCCGAGCAGGGCGAGGGCCACGGCGCACTCCAGCGCCGCGGACGAGGACAGCCCGGCGCCGGTGGGCACGTCGCCTGCCAGCACGATGTCGGCACCGCGGTCGTAACCCTGGGAGCGCAGCACCCAGGCGACGCCTGCCGGGTAGGCGACCCAGCCCTCGATCTGACCCGGTTCCAGCGCGGGGATGTCCATCGGGTCCGCCTGCTGCACGCGGCCGTCCGAACCGAGGGTCGCGACGGTGAGCACCTTGTCGTCCCGTGGCGCGACGGCGGCGGCGAGCCGGTGCGGCAGGGCGAACGGCAGCACGAAACCGTCGTTGTAGTCGGTGTGCTCACCGATCAGGTTCACCCGGCCGGGAGCCGAGAAGACCCCGATGGGCTCCTTGCCGTGGAGCGAGCGGAACGTGGCAGCGGCGTCGCCTGCAGCGCTCACCGGGCCTGCGCCAGGACCGCGTGCAGGACCGACGGGGCGACCTGGACGCTGATGCTCTCGCCGGTGATCTCGATCGTGGAGCCCGCGCCGTTGGCCCGGCTCACGCTGACCGTCTGGCCGGGGACCAGGCCCACCGAGTTCAGCTCGGTCATCAGGGTCTCGTCCTGCTGCACGTGCTCGGCGATCCGGCGGATCTCCACCTTGCCACCGCCAGCGCGGGCGAACTCGTCCAGGCGGACCAGGTCGGATTCGACGTCGGGGGCGGGGTCACCCGCGCCCAGCTTGTCCAGGCCGGGGATGGGGTTGCCGTACGGGGAGGTGGTGGGGTTGTTGAGCAGCTTGACCAGCTTGCGCTCGACCGCCTCGCTCATCACGTGCTCCCAGCGGCACGCTTCCTTGTGCACGTGCTCCCACTCGAGCCCGATCACGTCGAGCAGCAGGCGCTCGGCCAGCCGGTGCTTGCGCATCACCGCGATGGCCAGCTCCCGGCCGTGGTCGGTCAGCTTGAGGTGGCGATCGTCGGCGACGACGACCAGGCCGTCGCGCTCCATCCTGGCCACCGTCTGGCTCACCGTGGGGCCGCTCTGCTGGAGACGCTCGGCGATGCGGGCGCGCAGCGGAACGACGCCCTCCTCCTCGAGCTCGTAAATCGTGCGCAGGTACATCTCTGTGGTGTCGATGAGCTCGTTCACGTCTGTCCCCTTCGTCCGCGTCTCTCATGGTAGTCGCTTTCCCCGACGACTACGGCAGGTGAGGTGGAAAACCCCGCTCGGGCGACCGGGCTGCGCGGGTGGCCCGGCCTGCTGGAAGATGGCCGTATGTCCCCCTTGATCACGACCGCGGAGCTGGCCGGGCTGCTGGACGGCCCGCCCGATTCGCGACCCACCGTATTGGATGTCCGCTGGCGGCTCGCCGGGCCTCCCGGGGTCGAGTCGTTCCGTGCCGGGCACATCCCGTCGGCGGTGTTCGCCGACCTCGACACCGCGCTCGCCGGGCCGCCGGGTGAGGGTGGCAGGCACCCGCTGCCCGAGCCCGAGGTGCTGCAGGAAGCGCTGCGTTCGGCTGGGCTGCGCGAAGGCAAGCTGGTGGTCGCCTACGACGACGCCGATTCGTCGGTGGCGGCCAGGGCGTGGTGGTTGCTGCGCTGGGCCGGGCACACCGAGGTCGCCGTGCTCGACGGTGGGTTCGCCGCCTGGGAAGCCGAGGGCAGGCCGGTCACCACGGAGGAAGAGTTGCCGGTGCGCGGGGACATCGTCGTGCGGCCCGGTGGCATGCCGGTGCTGAACGCCGACGAGGCCGCCGAACTGGCTCGTGACGGTGTGCTGCTCGACGCTCGCGCGCCGGAGCGGTACGCGGGCGAGACCGAGCCCGTGGACCCGCGAGCCGGGCACATCCCGGGGGCTCGCAACGCGCCGTTCAGTGCGCACGCCGGTGCCGACGGTCACTGGCGCGCACCCGAAGAACTGGCGCGGCACTTCGCCGAGGTGGGTGTGGGCGCGACCACGCCGGTGGGGGCCTACTGCGGATCCGGGGTCACCGCGAGTTCGGTGGTGCTCGCGCTGGAGATCGCCGGGCACCCGGCGCCCGCCTCGCTGTACACCGGCTCGTGGTCGCACTGGTCACGGGATCCGGAACGGCCCGCGGCCACCGGTCACGAGCCCGGCTGAGCGCCGCCGGACGCACTAGGGTTTCGGGCATGCACCCCTCCGCCGTCGTCTGGGATCCCGCGTTGCTGGGTTACGACCTGGGTGGGGATCACCCGTTCAACCCGGTGCGCCTCGAACTGACCATCCGGCTCGCCCGTGAACTGGGCGTGCTGGAGGACGTCGAGCTGCTGGTCCCCGAGGCGGCGACGGAGAAGGAGCTGTACCGGGTGCACGTGCCCGAGTACCTGGAGGCGGTCAAGCAGGCCCCGATGGCGGGCTGGGACGTCGGCCACGGGCTCGGTACCGCGGACAACCCGGTGTTCTCCGGCATGCACGACTCGGCCGCGCTGGTGGTCGGCTCCACCCTGCTCGGCGCGCGCAAGCTGGCCGAGGGGGAGGCCGATCGCGCGGTCAGCATCGCGGGTGGGCTGCACCACGCGATGCCCGATCGGGCGTCCGGCTTCTGCGTCTACAACGACTGCTCGATCGCCATCTCCTGGCTGCTGGACCACGGCTTCGACCGCATCGCGTACGTGGACACCGACGTGCACCACGGCGACGGCGTGCAGGCCGCCTTCTACCACGACCCGCGGGTGCTGACGATCTCGCTGCACCAGCACCCGTTCACGCTGTGGCCCGGCACCGGCTACTCCGCGGAGACCGGGGACGGGGAGGCCGAGGGCACCGCGGTGAACCTCCCGCTGCCCCCGCACACCAGGGACCCCGGCTGGCTGCGGGCCTTCCACGCGGTGGTGCCGTCGCTGCTGCGCGAGTTCCAGCCGCAGTTGCTGGTCACCCAGTGCGGGGTGGACTCCCACGAGGAGGATCCGCTGGCCGACCTGTCGCTGTCGGTGGACGGGCACCGCGAGATCTACCGCACGCTGCGGGAGCTGGCGCAGCGGTACGCCGGCGGCAAGTGGCTGGCCGTCGGCGGTGGCGGGTACCAGCTCATCCGCGTGGTGCCGCGGTCGTGGACGCACCTGCTGGCCACCGTGCTCAACCGCGACGTCAGCCCGGAGACCCCGGTGCCGCCGAACTGGCGCGAAACCGTCGGCCGGGCCGCGCCGAACGCCGAGCTGCCGCTGAAGATGAGTGACGACGCCGACACCGCCTACCGCCCGTGGGGCGACGGGCAGGACGATCCGGTGGACGTCGCCATCCGCGACACCCGGCGCGCGGTGTTCCCTTCGCACGGTCTCGATCCCGACGACCCCAGGGACTGAAGATGACCACCGAGAACGAACCCGACCTGCGGGAGTCCTACGACTACCCGCGGCACTGGGAAGCCGACGTGCTGCTCTCCGACGGGGGCACCGTCCACCTGCGACCGGTGGTGCCCGACGATGCGGACGGCCTGGTCGCGCTGCACGGCAGGCTGTCCGAGCGCACCCGGTACCTGCGGTACTTCGGTGCATACCCGCGCATCCCGCAGCGCGACCTCGACCGGTTCTCCCGGGTGGACCACCACGATCGGGTCGCCTTCGCGGCCATGCTCGGTGACAACATCGTCGCGGTCGGCCGGTACGAGCGGCTCGACCACGGTCCCTCGGCCGAGGTCGCCTTTGTCGTCGACGACGCGCACCAGGGCCGCGGCCTCGGCTCGATCCTGCTGGAGCACCTCGCCGCGGCGGCCTCCGAACGCGGGCTGCGCCGGTTCGTCGCCGAGGTGCTCGCCGAGAACCCGCAGATGGTGCGGGTGTTCCGCGACGCCGGTTACCAGGTCAGCCGGGCGATCGAGGAGGGCGTGCTGCACCTGGAGTTCGACATCGACCCGACCGAGGAATCGCTGGCGGTGGCCCGGTCGCGTGAGCAGGCGGCCGAGGCCCGCAGCGTGCACAACCTGCTGCACCCGCGGTCGGTGGCGGTGATCGGCGCGTCCACCGATCCGACGAAGATCGGCTACGTCGCGCTGACGAACCTGCTGTCCGCGGACTTCGCCGGCACCGTCTACCCGGTGAACCCGGAACACCGGTCGGTGCGCGGGGTGCGGGCGTACCCGTCCGTTGTGGACATCCCGGATCCGGTGGACCTCGCCGTGGTGGCGGTGCCGGCGGACCAGGTGGAGTCGGTGCTCGACGGGGCGCTGGAAAAGGGCGTGAAAACGCTGCTGATCGTCTCGGGGGGTTTCGCCGAGGCGGGGCCGCACGGGCTGCACGCCGAGCTGCGGCTGGTCGGCGAGGCACGGGCGCACGGCATGCGCGTGGTCGGGCCGAACGCGCTCGGTGTGCTGAACACCGACACGGGTGTGCGCCTCAACGCCACCCTGGCGCCGCGCCTGCCCGCACGTGGCCGGGCCGGGTTCTTCTGCCAGTCGGGTGCGCTGGGCACCGCGATCCTGGCCGACGCCGAGGCACGCGGGCTCGGCCTGTCGACCTTCGTCTCCGCCGGCAACCGCGCCGACGTCTCCGGCAACGACCTGCTGCAGTACTGGGAGACCGATCCCAGCACCGATCTGGTGCTGCTCTACCTGGAGTCGTTCGGCAACCCGCGCAAGTTCGCGCGGCTGGCGCGCAGGCTCGGCCGGACCAAGCCGATCGTCGCGGTGAAGTCCGGCAGGCACGCGGTGCGCCCGCAGCTCGCGGCGACCTCGGCCGAGGTGGACGAATCGAGTGTGCAGGCGTTGTTCGAGCAGGCGGGGGTGGTCCGGGTGGACACCCTCGCGCAGCTCTTCGACACCGCGCTGGTGTTCGCGCACCAGCCGCTGCCCGCCGGGCCGCGGGTCGGCATCGTCGGCAACTCCAGCGCGATCGGCCTGCTCGCCGCGGACACCGCCCGTGCGCAGGGCCTGCGGCTGGCGTTCGATCCGGTGGACGTGGGCCCGCAGGCGACGCCGGAGGAGTTCGCCGGTGCCGTGCGGGAAGCGCTGAACTCCGCCGAGACCGACGCGCTGGTGGTCGTTTTTGTGCCACCGCTGGCGATCCCGGGCACCGCGTACGCCCGCGCACTGCGTGAGGTGGTGCAGGAGCTGCGCAAGGAGAAGCCGATCGTCTCGACCTTCCTCGCCGCCGAAGGCGTGCCGGACGAGCTGGCCGTGCGGTCGGAGGACGGCGCGCCGACGCGGGGTTCGGTGCCGTCGTACGCGAGCCCGGAACGCGCGGTGAACGCGCTGGCGCGGGTGATCCGTTACGCGGCGTGGCAGCAGCGGCCGCAGGGGGCGCTGACCCGGCCGGCCGGACTGCACGCCGAACAGGCGCAGGTGATCGTGAACGAACTCCTGACCGCGGAGAACGGGCGGACCACCGTGCTCGCCGACGAGGACGTGGTGCGGCTGCTCGGCTGCTACGGCATCGAGGTGGTGCCGTTCCGGGTGGTGTCGAACGCGGACCAGGCCGTCGAAGCGGCAGCCGGACTGCGGTACCCGGTGGTGCTCAAGGCGGTGGACGAACGGCTGCGCGGGCGGCCGGACCTGGCCGGGGTGCGGCTCGACCTGTCGTCGGAGGATTCCGTGCGCGCCGCCTACCGGGACCTGCGTGAGGTCTCCGGCGAGGACGACATGTACGTGCAGGCGATGGCGCCCAAGGGCCTGTCCTGCGTGATCGGCCTGCAGGACGACCCGTCGTTCGGCACGCTGGTTTCGTTCGGGCTGTCCGGGCTGGTCAGCAATCTGCTGGGCGATCGGGCCTACCGCGCGGTGCCGTTGACCGACGTGGACGCGGCCACGCTGATCCGGGAGCCGCGCACCGCCCCGCTGCTCACCGGTTACCGCGGCGACGAGCCCGCCGACCTGGCCGCGTTGCAGGACCTGGTGCTGCGGGTGGCCGCGCTGGCCGAGGACAATCCCGAGGTGCGGTCGCTGGTGCTCGACCCGATCCTGGCCTCCCCGGACGGGGCCTTCGTGGTCTACGGCCGCGTGGTGCTCGGGCCGCCGCCGTCCCGGCCGGACACCGGGCCGCGCCGCCTGCGCCCGATCAACGCTCCGCCGGCGTGAGCCACCAGCGCTCGGCGACCCGCGGGTGCGATCGCAGCCAGCCGAGCAGGGCGTTCTCCCCGTAGGCCGCGAGCAGCGGGTTGTGCTCGTCCTGGGTGACGCCGCGCGCGGCGGCGGCGAGTTCGGGCGGCAGGTCGATCGGTTCGATCACCGCGTCGAGGCGCGGGGCGAGGAAGAACGGGATGGAATAGCGGTCGACGCCGGCCGGTGGGCTCAGCACGCGGTGCTCGGTGGCACGCAGATAACCGTTCGTGGCGATTTCCAGCATTTCGCCGATGTTGACCACAAAACTGTCCGGAATCGGCACCGCGTCGAGCCAGGAACCGTCGGCGGCCCGCACCTGCAGCCCGCCGATTTCGTCCTGTTGCAGCAGGGCCAGGAAACCGTAGTCCTTGTGCGAGCCGACGCCCTGCTCGGTGCCGCCCGGTTCACGCGGCGGGTAGTGCACGACCTTCAGGTGCACGGCCGCTTCGGCGTCGAACCAGCGGTCGAAGAAGGTCAGTTCCTGGCCCAGTGCGACGGCCAGCGCACGCAGCACTTCGCGGGACACCCGGAGGGCTTCGGCCTGCCAGAGCAGGACCACGTCCCGCAGTTCCGGGAGCGCCGACGGCCATTGGTTGGGCCCGATCAGGCGCAGGTACGGCGGGTCGGCCTCGGTCAGCGACAACGCCGGGCGCTCGGGGCCGATGTCGAGCTGCTCACGCCAGTCCGCGCCGCCGCCGGTGTGCTCGGTGCCGGTCCGGGTGTAACCGCGGAACTGCGGCGAACGCACGTTCTCGATCTCCAGCCGCTCCAGTTCGGGCAGCGCGAAGAACCGCCGGGCGGAATCGAAGATCGAGCGGGTGGTGTCCGCGGCGACCCCGTGCCCGACCAGGTAGAAAAAGCCGACTTCGTGCGCGGCGTGCCGCAGGTCGGCGAGAAAGCGTTCCCGTTGCCACGGCACCCGGAAACGGGACAGGTCCAGGATCGGCAGGGTGTTCACCCGATTCAGCAGAACACAACCCGGCGAAAATCCGCCACGGCTCCCAGATGCTGGTCTCAGCCGGAGATCAGTTCACCGAGCCGCCGCAGCTGGGCGGTGGCGCCGCCGAGGGCGAATTCGGCGCGTTTCGCCGCCACGAAATAGCGGTGCAGCGGGTAGTCCACGTCGATGCCGAGGCCGCCGTGCAGGTGCACCGCGGTGTGCGCGACCCGGTGCCCGGCTTCGGCGGCCCAGAACTTCGCGGTGGCCACCTCCTCGTCGGCGGGCAGTCCTTCGGACAGCCGCCAGGCCGCCTGCCACAGTGTCAGGCGGACCGCCTCCACGTCGGTGTAGGCGTCGGCGAGCCGCTGCCGCACCGCCTGGAACGAGGCGATGACGTTGCCGAACTGCTTGCGCTGCTTGGCGTACTCGGTGGTCATCTCCAGCGCGCGTTCGACCGTGCCGAGCTGGTACGCGCACAACCCGGTGGTGCCGCGCAGGCGAATCCACCCGGCGACGTCGGTGCCGTCCAGCCGCGCCGAGCCCTCGACGGGCACGCCGTCCAGTTCGACCAGCCCGGCGTCGCCGCGGTCGACGACCTCCTGCGCGGAGATCCGGGCGGCCTCCCGGTCCACCACAAAAACTCCGGTATCGGCGGCGATCAGGAGCTTGTCGGCGAAGGCCGCCGCGGGCACGGCGGTCTGCGTGCCGGTGAGCCGCCAGCCGTCACCGTCGGCCTCGGCGGTGAACGCGCAGGGGGCACCGGCGTCCGGCACGGCGGCGGTCAGCACCCGCTCACCCCGCAGCACCGGCACCAGTGCCTCCAGTTGCCTGCCCGAACCGAACTCGGCCAGTGCGGCCGCGGCCATGGTGATGCTGGGCAGGTACGGCACCGGCGCCACCGCGCGGCCCAGTTCGATCAGCACCGAGCACTGCTCCAGCAGGCCGAACCCACCGCCGCCCGCCGCCGACGGCAGAGCCGCGTCGAGCACGCCCGCCCGGGCCAGCTCTGTCCACAGTGCACGGTCGAAGCCACCGGAGCCGGCCGGCTCCCACGAGCCGGGATCGAGCTTGCTGTCGACGATGCGGCGGGTGAGCCCGCCGAGGTCCTGCTGCGCCTCGGTCAGCGAGAAGTCCATGGCGTTCCCTTTCAGCGCGTGACCGGCAGGCCGAGCGTGGTGGCGGCGATCAGGTCGCGCTGCACCTCGTTGGTGCCGCCGCCGAAGGTCAGGACCAGCGAGGACCGGTGCAGCCGCTCGATCCGGCCGCGCAGCAGCGCGCCGGGGGAGCCCTCGCGCACCACGGCGCCCGCGCCGAGCACCTCCATCAGCAGCCGGTACGCCTCCAGCGCGAACTCGGTGCCGAACACCTTCGTCGCCGACGCCTCGCCGGGGCCCAGCTCCTGCTCGGCCGCGGCCCAGGCGATCTTCCAATTGCGCAGCTTCAGGTAGTCGGCGTGCGCGTGCACGCGGGCCAGGTGCAGCCGGACCCATTCGGCGTCGATCACCCGCCGCCCGTCCGGCGCCTGGGTTTTCCGCGCCCAGTCGCGCACCTCGGCCAGTGCGGTGCGGATCGGTGCGGCCGAGGTCAGCGCGACGCGCTCGTGGTTGAGCTGGTTGGTGATCAGCGGCCAGCCCTGGTTCTCCTCGGCGATCCGCGCGCCGACCGGCACGCGCACGTCGGTGTAGTAGGTGGCGCTGGTGCTGACCCCGGCCACCGTGCGGACCTTGGTCCAGGAGAAGCCTTCGGCGCTGGTCGGCACGACCAGGATGCTGATGCCGCGGTGCTTCCTGGCGGCCGGATCGGTGCGCGCGGCCAGCCAGACGTAGTCGGCGTACTCGATCAGGCTGGTCCACATCTTCTGCCCGTTGACCACGTACTCGTCGCCGTCGCGGACCGCGCGCGTGCTCAGGGAGGCCAGGTCGGTGCCCGCGCCGGGCTCGGAGTAGCCGATCGAGAAGTGCAGTTCGCCCGCGGCGATCCGGGGCAGGTAGAAGGCCTTCTGCTCGTCGGTGCCGTACCGCATGATCGTCGGCCCGACGGTGTTGATGGTCAGGAACGGCACCGGCACCCCCGCCGCGGCCGCCTCGTCGGTGAACACCAGCTGGTCGAGCATGGAGCGGGCCTGGCCGCCGTACTCCTCGGGCCAGCCGAGCGCCAGCCAGCCGTCCTTGCCCAGCTGCCGCACGATTTCCTGGTAGGCGCCGTCTTTTCCGTACTCGGCCCCGCCCGCGGACAGTGCCTCGCGCCGTTCGGGGGTCATCAGCCGGGCGAAGTAGGAGCGCAACTCGTCCGCCAGCCGTTCCTGCGCCCCGGTGTAGCCGATCCGCATACCGTCACCTCCGCCCGCCGGGCTCGTTCTGGTGTATGCCCGTTGCCCGCGTTAACCTAGAACAGGTTCTAGTTGTACCGCAGAAGGCTGGCCGGAGGAAGGCGGCGGACCCAACTTGAACTAGAACACGTTCTCGATAATTTCACAAAAACACTGTCTGGTGGCCTTGCTTGCGTCGAGAACAGATTCTACTCTGTGGGACGCACCCGGCGGCCGACGACGGCCGTGGCGGCAACGTGGCAGCAGTGAGGTGGGTGGGACAGCGTGCGAGCGGCCGTGACCTTGGAAGGCCGGACGGCGATCGTCACCGGGGCCGGAGGTGGCCTCGGCCGCGCGGAAGCGCTGGCGCTGGCCCGCGCCGGTGCCTCGGTGGTGGTCAACGACGTCGCCGAACCCACCGCGGTGGTCGAGGAGATCGAGGCGGCGGGCGGCAAGGCCGTCGCGGTCACCGGGGACATCGGGGAACGCGCCACCGCGGACGCCCTCGTCGAGACCGCGATCGGGCAGTTCGGCGGACTGCACGTGGTGGTGAACAACGCCGGGGTGCTGCGCGACCGGATGTTGTTCGGCATGTCCGACGAGGAGTGGGACACGGTGATCCGCGTGCACCTGCGCGGGCACTTCCTGCTCTCCCGCAACGCCTCCGCCTACTGGCGTGACAAGTCCAAATCGGACGGTCAGCCGGTGTCCGGCAGCGTGGTGAACACCGCCTCCGAAGCGTTCCTGCTCGGTGTGCCCGGTCAGCCGAACTACTCCGCGGCGAAAGCCGGCATCGTCGCGCTGACCGTGTCCACCGCACGCGGGCTGGCGAAGTACGGCGTGCGCGCCAACGCGATCTGCCCGAGGGCACGCACGGCGATGACCAAGGACGTCTTCGGCGACGCACCGGACGGCGTCGATCCGCTGTCGGTCGAGCACGTGGCGCCGCTGGTCGCCTATCTCGCTTCCCCGGCCGCGGCGAAGATCAACGGCCAGGTCTTCGTGGTGCACGGCGGCATGGTCGCCCTGCTCGCACCGCCGTCGATCGAGCAGCGGTTCGACGCGAGCGGCGCGTTGTGGAGCCAGGACGAACTGGCGGACCGGCTCGGCAGCCACTTCGCCGACCGCGACCCGGAACGCGTGTTCGCCACTTCGGAAGTGCTGTCCCTGCCCTAGGAGGCCCGCTCATGTTGCTCGACGGCAAGGTCGCGCTGATCACCGGCGCGGCCAGGGGACAGGGGGCGGCGGCGGCCAGGCGGTTCGTCGCCGAGGGCGCGCGCGTGGTGGCCGCCGACGTGGCGGACGAACTCGGCGGGGAACTGGCCGCCGAACTCGGTGACGCCTGCGTGTACCAGCACCTCGACGTCACCGACGAGGACGCGTGGCCGGTGGCCACCGCTCGTGCGGCCGAGGAGTTCGGCAAGCTCGACGTGCTGGTGAACAACGCGGGAGTGCTGTTCTTCTCCGCGCTGGAGCAGACGAAGCTGGCCGACTACGAGCGGGTGATCCGGGTGAACCAGATCGGCACGTTCCTCGGCATGCGCGCGGCGGTCGGCCCGCTGACCGAGGCCGGTGGCGGCTCGATCGTCAACGTGTCCTCTGTGGAGGGCCTGGCCGGGATGCCGTTCCTGACCGCGTACACCGCGAGCAAGTTCGCCATCCGCGGCATGACCAAGGTGGCCGCGCTGGAACTCGGGGAACGCGGCATCCGGGTGAATTCGGTGCACCCCGGCGCGGTCGACACGCAGATGGTCACCGACGCGCTCGGCGGCGCGCCGGTGGACATGGCGTT
Organism: Amycolatopsis sp. NPDC045836; assembly: GCF_056431745.1. Lineage (NCBI taxonomy): Bacteria > Bacillati > Actinomycetota > Actinomycetes > Pseudonocardiales > Pseudonocardiaceae > Amycolatopsis > Amycolatopsis sp. NPDC045836. The sequence continues at coordinate 65,190 of NZ_JBWKKF010000005.1, forward strand.
CATCGGCAAGAAGGTGGCACTGGGCCGGGTCGGCGCGGCCGGGGAGATCGCCGCGCTGGTGACGTTCCTGGCCAGCGACGACAGCTCGTACTGCACGGGGAGTGAGTTCGTGGCGGATGGCGGGGCGACCGCCACGCACGCCTTGAAGGTCTGAGATCCGGAGGCGCGATGGCTGGCCTGGCGGGAACGCCCGGGGTGCCCGGCACGGCGGCGCTGGCCCAGGTGGGCCGGCTCGCCACGCTGGCGTGGGAGGTGCTGCGCGCCACCCCGCGGCGGCCGTTCCAGTTCCGCGAGTGGATCCAGCAGTGCTGGTTCTTCGCCAGCGTCACCATCCTGCCCACCGCCCTGGTGGCCATTCCGTTCGGCGCGGTGATCGCGCTGCAACTCGGCTCGCTGACCCAGCAGATCGGCGCGCAGTCGTTCACCGGCGCGGCCAGCGCGCTGGCCATCGTGCAGCAGGCGAGCCCGCTGATCACCGCGTTGCTGGTGGCGGGCGCGGGCGGCAGCGCGGTGTGCGCGGACATCGGCGCGCGGAAGATCCGCGAGGAGATCGACGCGATGGAGGTGCTCGGCGTCAACCCGATCCAGCGGCTGATCGTGCCGAGGGTGCTCGCCGCCATCGTGGTTTCGGTGCTGCTCAACGGGTTGGTCAGCGTGGTCGGGGTGCTCGGCGGTTACTTCTTCAACGTGGTCATGCAGGGCGGTACGCCCGGGGCGTACCTGGCCAGTTTCAACGCACTGGCGCAGCTGCCGGACCTGTGGATCAGCGAGATCAAGGCGTTCCTGTACGGCTTCGTCGCGGGGGTGGTGGCGGCCTTCCGCGGGCTGAACCCGTCCGGCGGGCCGAAGGGCGTCGGGGACGCGGTCAACCAGGCGGTGGTGCTCACCTTCCTGCTGCTGTTCGCGATCAACGTCGTGCTGACCGCCATCTACCTGCGCATCGTTCCCCCGAAGGCGTTGTGATGACCGGTACCGACGAACGCGCACCGGACCGCACGCTGGAGATGATCGCGCGCCCCGGCGCCTTCCTGGAGGGCTTCGGCGCGCAACTGTCCTTCTACGCCCGCGCGATCGCCTGGGTGCCGCGCACGCTGCGCCGGTATTCGCGGGAGACGCTGCGGTTGCTCACCGAGGTCAGCTTCGGCACCGGGGCGCTGGCGGTGATCGGCGGCACCCTCGGCGTGATGATCGGCATGACCCTGTTCACCGGGCTCATCGTCGGCCTGCAGGGGTATTCGGCGCTGAACCAGCTCGGCACCGCCGCGCTCACCGGGTTCATCTCCGCCTACTTCAACACCCGCGAGGTCGCGCCGCTTTCCGCCGGGCTGGCGTTGTCGGCCACCGTCGGCTGCGGGTTCACCGCGCAGCTGGGTGCGATGCGGATCTCCGAGGAGATCGACGCGCTCGAAGTGATGGGTGTGCCGAGCCTGCCGTACCTGGTGACCACGCGCGTGCTCGCCGGTGTCACCGCGGTCATCCCGCTCTACGCGGTCGGCCTGCTGTCTTCGTACCTGGCTTCGCGGCAGATCACCATCTGGTTCTACGGGCAGTCGGCCGGGACCTACGACCACTACTTCGGGTTGTTCCTGCCACCGGAGGACGTGCTCTGGTCGTTCCTGAAGGTGATCGTGTTCAGCGTGCTGGTGATCCTTTCGCACTGCTACTACGGCTACACCGCCCGTGGTGGGCCGGCCGGGGTCGGCATCGCGGTCGGCCGGGCGGTGCGCACCTCGATCGTGCTCATCTCGGTGCTGGACTTCTTCCTCAGCCTGGCCATCTGGGGCACCAACACGACCGTGCGGATCTCCGGGTGAACCCCACGCGCCGCATCCTCCTCGGCCGCCTGCGCCACCAGGCGCTCGGTGTGCTGTTCCTCGTCGTGGTCGCGTTGTTCTTCACCGTCACGGTCGCCATCTACGACAAGAAGTTCGTCCCCTACACCGCGGTGACGCTGGAAACCGACCACGTCGGCAACCAGCTGCGGGAAGGCGCCGACGTGAAGGTGCGCGGCATGATCGTCGGTGAGGTGCGGTCGATCCGGGCGGCCGGGGACGCCGCCGTGCTCGAACTGGCGCTGGACCCGGGCAAAACCGAGGTCATCCCGGCCAACGTCAACGCCAGGCTCCTGCCGAAGACCCTGTTCGGCGAACGGTATGTGGCCCTGCAGCTGCCGGAGCAGCCGGCGCCGCCGATCGCCGCGGGCGCGGTGATCGGGCAGGACCGCAGCAGCACGGCCATCGAGCTGGAGCAGGTGCTCGGCAACGTGCTGCCGCTGCTGCAGTCGGTGCAGCCGCAGAAGTTGTCCAGCACGCTGAACGCGGTGGCCACCGCACTCGACGGCCGCGGTGAACAGCTGGGGCGGACGCTGGTGCGGCTTTCGGACTACCTCGGGCAGCTGAACCCGTCCCTGCCCGACCTCAAGGCCGACATCACCGGGCTCGCCGACACCGCCGACGTCTACCACCGCGCCGCCCCCGACTTCCTCGACGCGCTGGCGGACCTGACCACGACGACCCGGACCATCGTGGAGAAGCAGACCGGCCTCGCCGAGTTGCTCGGCACGGTGACCGACGCGTCGAACGACCTGACCAGCTTCCTCGAAGTCAACAGGGACAACCTGATCGACCTGACCAGGACCGTGCGGCCGACGCTCGACGTGCTGGCGAAGTACGCGCCCGAATACCCGTGCCTGCTGCGCCAGCTCGCCGAATCGGTGCCCCGCGCGGAAGAGGCGTTCGGCAAGGGGACCGACGAGATGAACCACGTGACCATCCGGATCACCGCCAGCCGCGGCAAGTACCTGCCCGGCGTGGACGAGCCGCGGTACGACGACAAGCGCGGGCCCCGCTGCTACCCGCAGGTACCGGCGCCCGGCCGCTGGCCGCAGTACCCGCCGGGCGGGCCGATCGAGGACGGCTCCAGCAAGCCCGCGCCGCCGAAGTCGCCGGGCCCCGGCCTGCCGGGCGGCGGGGCCGCGTCGCTGGCGAACTCCCCGGAGGAGCAGCAGCTGATCTCCGCGCTCACCGCCCCGGCGCTGGGCCTGCCGCCCGCCGAGGTGCCCGGCTGGGGCGGCCTGCTGGTCGCGCCGCTGTACCGGGGGGCGGAGGTGACGCTCGAATGAGGAGCTTCGTCCCGGCGCTGCTGAAGATCCTCGCCTTCGCGCTGGTGACCGTGCTGCTCACCGCGGTGCTCGGGGCCACCATCGCGAACACCGACTTCGGCGAGAGTTCCCGCTACAGCGCCGTGTTCACCGACTCGTCGGGGCTCAGGGCCGGTGACGACGTCCGCATCGCCGGGGTCAAGGTCGGCCAGGTCGACGAGATCACCGTGTCGGCGGACCACCGCGCCGAGGTCCACTTCGGCGTGGACGCCCGGCGCGAACTCCCGGCGGCCGTCACCGCCACGGTCAAGTTCCGCAACCTGATCGGCCAGCGCTACCTGGCGCTCGGCACCACGGTCGACGGGGGCGGAAAACTGCCGGACGGCGGCCGGATCCCGCTGGAGCGCACCCAGCCCGCGCTGAACCTGACGGTGTTGTTCAACGGCTTCGAGCCGCTGTTCGACGCACTGCAGCCGGCGCAGGTGAACCAGCTGTCCTACGAGATCATCCAGGTGTTCCAGGGCGAGGGCGGCACGATCCGGAGCCTGCTCTCGCACACCGCGTCGCTGACCTCGGCGATCGCGGACCGGGACGCGGTGATCGGCGAGGTGATCACCAACCTGAACCAGGTGCTCGGCACGGTCAACCAGCACGGCCCCGGCCTCGGCGACCTGATCGGCCAGACCCAGCAGCTGGTCACCGGACTGGCCGAGCAACGCGAGCCGATCGGCGAGGCGGTGTCCGCGCTCGGCGAGTTGACCGACACCACGGCCGGGCTGCTCGCCGAAGCCCGCCCGCCGCTGAAGGAGGACATCGCCGCGCTCGGGCAGCTGGCCGGCAACCTCGCCGACTCCGAGCAGCTGCTGGACGAACTGCTCGGGGTGATGCCGGGCAACCTGGAGAAGTTCACCCGCACGCTGAGCTACGGCAGCTGGTTCAACTACTACCTGTGCGGGCTGTCCGGCACGATCGGCATCTCCTCGCTGAACATCACCGTGCCGTTCCTGCCGCTCCCGACCAACGAGATGCCGGAGAGGTGCCAGCCGTCATGAAGCCGCTGCGCGAACGGAACCAGGCCGCGGTGGGCGGCGTGGCGCTGGTGCTGCTCGCCCTGGTCGCCGTGGTCACCTACGCCTGGAACGACCTGCCGCTGCTGGACCGGGGTGTCGGCTACTCGGCGGAGTTCGCCGAATCGGCCGGGCTGGCCGCCGGCAACGAGGTGCGGGTGGCCGGGGTGACCGTCGGCGAGGTGACCTCGGTGGCGCTGGACCGCAAGAAGGTACTGGTCGAATTCGAGGTGGAGCGGGTCGGCGTGCCGGACGCGACGGTCGCCTCGATCGAGATCAAAACCCTGCTCGGCGAGAAGTTCCTGGCGCTGCACCCGGCGGGGGAGCAGCCGCAGGACCCGGCTCGGAGCATTCCGCTGGACCGCACGCGCACGCCGTTCGAACTCCAGGACGCCTTCGAAAAGCTGTCCGACACGGTGCAGGAGGTGAACACCGACCAGCTCGCGCAGAGCTTCAACGTGCTCTCGGACGCGCTCGAGGACACCCCGCCGCACCTGCGTGAGGCGCTCGACGGGCTGTCCTCGCTGTCGAAGACGGTTTCCTCCCGGGACACCGAACTCGCGAACCTGCTGTCGAACACCAGCCAGCTCTCGAAAACGCTGTCGGACCGCAACGCGCAGCTCTCGCGGATCATCGGTGACGGCAACCTGCTCCTCTCCGAACTGCAGCACCGCCAGGACGCGATCACCCGGCTGCTGGACGGCACCAAGCAGCTGTCCGACCAGCTCTCCGGACTGGTCGCGGACAACCGCCAGCAGCTCGAACCGGCGCTGGAGAAGCTCGGCGGGGTCACCGACGTGCTGCACCGCAACCAGGAGAACCTCAGTCGCAGCCTGGCACTGCTCGCGCCGTTCACCCGGATCGGCGCCAACGCCACCGGCAACGGGCGCTGGTTCGAGGGCTACATCTGCGGGCTGCTGCCGCCGGTGATCACCGTGGCGGGCGCACAGCTCAATCCGGAGGGCTGCACGCCGCCGATCGCCGCGCCGAACCAGGGGGTGGCGCCGCGATGACCGTCGACACCCGGGCCCGGCGCAGCCTGCTGTCGTGGCTTTCCCTGGCGTGCGTGGCGTTGCTGGTGCTCGCCGCCGGGCTGTGGTTCGCCCTGCGCGACACCGGCGGCACGAAGATCACCGCGTACTTCGAGAAAACGGTCGGGCTCTACGCCGGTTCGGCGGTCCGGGTGCTCGGGGTGCCGGTCGGCGAGATCACCGGGGTGACACCCCAGGGCGGGGTGGTGCGGGTCGAGCTGCGGGTGGACGCCGGTGTGGAGATCCCCGAGGGCGCGGGGGCGGCCGTGGTGGCGCCCAGCCTGGTCAGTGATCGGTACGTGCAGCTCACCCCGGCCTACGACGAGGGACCGGTACTGGCTTCCGGCGCGGTCATCGGCACCGATCGGACCGCCACCCCGGCCGAGCTGGACGACCTCTACGGCAGCCTCGACGAACTGTCGGCCGCGCTGGGGCCGAACGGCGCCAACGCCGACGGGGCGCTGTCGCGGGTGCTCGACACGGCGGCGGCGAACCTCGACGGCAACGGGCAGAACCTCAACGACACGGTGACCCGGCTTTCGGAGCTGTCCAGCACGCTGGAGGGGTCGAAGGGCGACCTGTTCGCCACGGTGAAGAACCTCCGGTCGTTCACCGGAATGCTGGCGGGCAGCGACGAGCAGCTCAACGAGTTCTACGCCCGGCTGTCCGATGTGGCCGGTCACCTGGCGGCCGAGTCGGACGACGTGGGCGCGGCGCTGACCGCACTGGCCACCTCGCTGGACGACGTGCGTGCCTTCGTCGAAGAGAACCGCGGCCTGCTCTCGTCCAACGTGGACAAGCTGGCCGGGATCACCAAGGTGCTGGTGGACCAGCGGGGAGCGCTGGCCGAGGTGCTCGACGTCGGGCCGACCGGGATGAACAACTTCATCAACACCTACGACGCGGCTTCGGGCAGCATCGCCGTGCGGTACAACGCCAACGAGCTGGCGCACCCGCTGATGGTCACCGTGTGCAAGCTGGTCAGCGCGAGCACCCCGGCCCAGCTGCCGGACACGCTCGGGCAGCTGTGCCAGGGGCTGGCACCGATCATCGACGGCACGCTCCGGGTGCCGTCGCTGTCGCAGCTGCTCAACTCCATCCAGAACGGCGAACTGCCACCGTTGCCGCTGCCGCTGGTCGACCTGCTTTCGGGCAACCTGGGGGTCAGATGAGCGGGCGGGGGAAGCTGGCCGCGGTGCTCGCGGGCGCGCTGCTGGCGAGCGGTTGCGGGGAGTTCTCGGGCGTGTACGACACCCCCCTGCCCGGTGGCGCGGATCTCGGCGACCACCCGTTCCGGCTGACCGTGCAGTTCACCGATGTGCTGGACCTGGTGCCGCAGGCGGCGGTGAAGGTGGCCGACGTGCCGGTCGGCCGGGTCGAGGGGATCGAGCTGTCGGAGGACACCCACCACGCCGTGGTGCGGCTGGTGGTCAACGGCGACGTGGTGCTGCCCGCGAACGCCGGTGCCGAGCTGCGGCAGTCCAGCCTGCTCGGGGAGAAGTTCGTCGAGCTGCGCGGGCCGTCGGCCGGGGAGCCGGTGTCCGGCAGGCTCGGTGAGGGCGCGGTCATCCCGCTGGCGAAGACCAATCGCAACCCCGAGGTCGAGGAGGTGCTCGGGGCGCTGTCGCTGCTGCTCAACGGCGGTGGCATCGACCAGCTGCGCACCATCAGCGAGGAACTGGCGAACGCGTTGTCCGGCAACGAAGCCGACATCCGGGCCCTGCTGTCCAGGGTGGACGAAGTGGCCACCGGGCTGGACGGGCACAAGGGCGAGATCGTCCGGGCCATCGACGGGCTCAACCGCCTGTCCAGCACGCTGAGCACGCAGACCGGCGACCTCGAGGTGGCGCTGGACGACCTGGCGCCCGGCCTGCAGGTGGTCACCGCGCAACGCGACCAGCTGGTCGGCATGCTCCAGTCGCTGGACGAGCTGTCCGGGGTGGCGGTGAGCACGGTCAACGCCAGCCGCGACGAGCTGATCGCCGACCTGCGGGCGCTGGAGCCGACGCTGGAGAAGCTGGCCGAGGCGGGGTCGAACCTGCCGACGGCGCTGAAGATCCTGCCCACCTACCCGTTCCCGGACGCCGCCGGCGCGGTGGTCAAGGGTGACTACGCGAACGTGCGGGCCCGGGTCGACCTCAACCTGGATTCGCTGGTGCAGAACTTCCTCGACTCCTCCCAGCCGCCGATCGCGCTGCCGCAGAACCCGCCGCCGCTGCCGTCCCTGCCGCTGCCGACCGCGCCGCCCCCGCTGACCGCACCGGGCGGCGGGGTGCTCGGCGGCCTGGACGGCCTGCTCGGCAGCCTGCTCGGAGGTGGCTGGTGACCCTCGGCCGCAAGCACCGCATCCAACTGCTCGCCTTCCTGGTCATCGCCGTGGTGTCGGTGGTGTACGCGGGCGGGAACTACGCCGGGCTGGACCGGCTGTTCGGCGCCCGCGGTTACCTGGTCACCGCGCGGCTGGCCGATTCGGGCGGCATCTTCGTCAACGCCGAGGTGACCTACCGCGGGGTGACCGTGGGCAAGGTGACCGAGCTGGTGCTGCGCCCCGACGGCGTGGACGTCCGGTTGGACCTCGACCCCGGCGGCCCGAAGATCCCCGCCGACACGGCCGCGGTGGTGGCCAACCGGTCGGCGGTGGGGGAGCAGTACGTCGACCTGCGGCCGCTGCACGAGAACGCGCCGTACCTCGAAGAGGGCAGCGTGATCACCAAGGACCGCACGCAGATCCCGGTTTCCCCGGACACCGTGTTGTCCGGTTTGGACGCACTGGTGTCCGGTGTGGATCCGCAGGCGCTGCGCACGGTGGTGGACGAGGCGTACCTCGCCTTCGCCGGCGCCGGTCCGGACCTGCGGCTGCTGCTGGACACCGCCGGTTCGCTCACCACCACCGCCACCGAGCACCTGCCGGAAACCCGGGCGCTGCTCGCCGACGCCCGAGTCGTGCTGGACACGCAGCGGCGCCAGGGCGACAACCTCACCTCGCTGGCCAGCGGGCTCAAGGAGATCAGCGCGCAGCTGAAGGAGTCCGACCCCCGGCTGCGCGAGGTGATCGACGACGCGCCGAAGCTGAGCAGGCAGGTCAGCGACGTGCTGGCCACCTCCGGGCCCGATCTCGGCGTGCTCTTCGCCAACCTGCTCACCACCGCGCAGCTCACCACCGTGCGGGTGGACGCGGTGGAGCAGCTGCTGGTGGCGTATCCGGTGATCTCCGCGTTCAGCCACTCGGTCACCTCGAACGGCGAAGGCCACCTCGGTTTTGTGCTGAACCTGTTCGACCCGTACTCGTGCACGAAGGGTTACGAAGGCACCAGGCAGCGGCCCGCCAACGACACCAGTGAACTGCCCGCCAACACGCAGGCGTACTGCGCCGAACCGCCGGGCAGCCCGACCGGGGTCCGCGGGGCGCAGAACGCGCCGTACGCGGGCAAGCCGGTGGAGGTGCCGAAGCCGGCCCGGCAGGCCCCCGCGCCATCCGGGCAGGCGAAACTGCCCGGCCTGCTCGACCTCGCCGGATTGCCCGGTGCGGAAAATGTCGGCGGGCTCTTGGGCTTGCCCCGCTGATCTGGAATCGTGCGCGTGTGAAATCCGTGAACCTCCGCCTGCTGCGGCGCGGCCTGCTCGTGGCCGCGGTGCTCGCCGTGGCCGCGGCCGCCTGGTTCGGCTGGTCCTGGCGGGCCGCCGCGCAGGACGACGACCTCACCCGCGCGCGCGAGCGCGACGAGGTGCTCTCGGCCGCGTCCACCGCGCTGACCGCGCTGAACACGGTCGACCACCGGACCGTGCAGTTCGACTACGACCGCTGGCTGCAGGTCAGCACCGGCCAGTTCGGCAAGGACCTCGCCGCCGACCGCGAGGAGCACCTGCGGCGGACCGGGGAGACCAGGACCATGGCCACCGCCTCGGTGCGCCAGGCGGCGCTGGTCGAACTGCTGCCGGACACCGCGCGGCTGGTCGCCGTGCTGGACGTGCGGATCGGCATCAACGACGAGCCACCGGTGCCCAACCGCAGCCGGCTCGCCGTCGAACTGACCCGGACCGACCAGGGCTGGAAGGTGAGCGCCGTCCAGGCGGGCTGATGGCTACCGACGAACACGAAGACGAAATCACCGAATCGCATTCGGGCACGCTGGAACTGGAAGCCGGCGAACCCGGGGCCGAACCGGGCAAACCGGACTCCCGGCTGGCCACCTCCATCGCCCTGCTGACCGCCGTGGTGGTGCTGGCCACCGGCTGCGCCATCTGGTTCGGCGTGGAATCCGCGCGGTTGTCCGAAGGCGATCCCTCGGCGAACCTGGCGCTGGTGGACGCGACCGCGACGGCGGAGGTCACCGAGCAGGTCGGCGGGGCGATCAAGGCGATCTTCTCCTACGACCACGCCAATCTCGCCCGCACCGAGCGCGCCGCGGGCGGGCTGCTGGTGGACAAGGCGGTCACCCAGTACCAGGACAGCTTCGCCGCCGCGAAGAAGCAGGCGGAGGAGCAGAAACTGGTGCGCACCACCACCATCCGCTGGACCGGGGTGCGCGAGCTGCGCGGGGACACCGCCCGGCTGCTGGTCTTCCTCGACCAGCAGACGCTGCGGCCCGGTGAGAACGGCCAGACCTCCTCGGCCGCTCACCTGGACGTGCAGGCCAGGAAGATCGACGGCGCCTGGAAGATCGCCGAACTCACCGCGCTCTGACCACGGCGGGCGCGGCAGGCCCGCTACCAAAGCGCGATCGGCCGCTCGCACCCAGTACCGCCTTGGGTCACCCGAATGCGCCGCCGGTAACCTGCCGCCTGTGTCTGTCAACAACGATGGGCCTGGCAGGTCCGGCGGGCAGGTGCCGGACAGCCCGGTGAAGGCCGTCGTCGCCCCGCCCCGGCCGGCGCTGACCGAGCCGGTCCCCCTGAACACGCTGGTCGCCCGTGCGGACGCCCGGCTGATCGCGCCACCCGAGAGCGCGGAGAACGCGGTCACCGGGGCGACCCTGCGTGCCCAGCACGTGCTGCCGGGTGACCTGTTCGCCGCGCTGCCAGGAGCCCGCGCCCACGGCGCCGACTTCGCCGAAGCCGCGATCGCCGCCGGTGCCGCCGCGGTGCTCACCGACGAGGCCGGTGCCGAGCGCCCGGCCGTGCGCGACGCCGGGGTGCCGGTGCTCGTGCACCCCGAGCCGCGGCAGGCGCTGGGCCTGATGGCCGCCTGGATCTACGGTGAGCCCTCGCTGAAGCTCTCGGTGCTCGGTGTGACCGGCACCTCGGGCAAGACCACCACGGCCTACCTGGTCGACGCCGGGCTCAAGGCCGCGGGCCGCACCACCGGGCTGATCGGCACGGTGGAGACCCGGATCGCGGGCGAGCGGCTGACCAGCGCCTTCACCACGCCCGAGGCGCCCGACCTGCAGGCGTTGTTCGCGGTGATGGTGGAGCGGGGCGTCACGCACGTGCCGATGGAGGTCTCCAGCCACGCGCTGGCGCTCGGCCGGGTCACCGGCACCCGGTTCGCCGTCGGCGCGTTCACCAACCTCTCCCAGGACCACCTGGACTTCCACCGCGACATGGAGGACTACTTCGCCGCCAAGTCGCTGCTGTTCGACGGCCGGTCCACCACCGAGGTGGTGGTGGTCGACAGCGCCTGGGGGCAGGCGCTGGTCACCCCGCACACGGTGACCGTGTCCACCGAGCCGGACACCGACGCCGCGTGGACGGCCACCGAGCTGACCGCGCTGCCCACCGGCGAGCAGTCCTTCGCGGTGCACGCGCCGGGCGGGCGCACCGCCACCGCGAAGATCCCGCTGCCCGGTGCGTTCAACGTGGCCAACGCCCTGCTGGCCGCGGCCATCCTGGACGTGACCGGGGTGGAGCTGCCGGACATCGTCCGCGGCATCGGCGCGGTCGAGGTGCCCGGCCGGATGGAGCGCGTCCACCTCGGCCAGCCGTTCACCGCGGTGGTCGACTACGCGCACAAGCCCGCCGCGGTGGCGCAGGCGCTGGACGCGCTGCGCGCCCGCACCGACGGCCGGGTGCTCACCGTGCTCGGCTGCGGTGGCGACCGCGACACCGCCAAGCGCCCGATGATGGGCGAGGCCGCGGCCAAGCGCAGCGACGTGCTGATCGTGACCGACGACAACCCCCGCTCCGAGGACCCCGAGCTGATCCGCGCGGCGATGCTCGCCGGGGCGCGCTCGGCCGGGGCCGCCGGCTGCGAGATCGAAGAGATCGGTGACCGGCGCGCGGCCATCGCGCGTGCCGTGGAACTGGCCAGGCCCGGCGACATCGTGCTCGTCGCGGGCAAGGGCCACGAGACCGGGCAGGAGGCCCGCGGCGTGGTGCACCCCTTCTCCGACCGCGACGAACTGGAAGCCGCGATCCGCACCCGGCTGGGGGTGCACGCGTGATCGCGCTGACCCTGGCCGAGATCGCCGGAATCGTCGGCGGGCGGCTGCACGGCACCGACGGGAGCCCGCGGGTGACCGGTTCGGTGGAGTTCGACTCGCGGCAGCTCACCGAAGGCGGCCTCTTCCTCGCGTTGCCGGGGGCGAAGGTCGACGGGCACGCGTTCGCCGCCAAGGCGGTCGCCGCCGGGGCGGCGGGTGTGCTCGCGGCCCGTGAGGTCGACGCGCCCGCGGTGATCGTGCCGCGGCTGGAGGACGACCCGGCGCACGCGCGGTCGTACGTGCTCGCCGGGGACACCGACGGCTCGGGCGCCGCCGTGCTGGCCGCGCTGGGCAAGCTCGCCCGGTACGTGGTCGACGAACTGGCGAAGACCGGGCTGACCGTGGTCGGCGTGACCGGTTCCTCCGGCAAGACCTCCACCAAGGACCTGATCGCCCAGCTGCTCGAACCGCTCGGCCCGACGGTGGCGCCGCCCGGTTCGTTCAACAACGAGCTAGGCCACCCGTGGACCGCGTTGCGTGCCGACGAAAGCACCCGCCACCTGGTGCTGGAGATGTCCGCCCGCGGGCCGGGGCACATCGCCGACCTGGCCGAGATCGCGCCACCGCGCATCGGCGTGGTGCTCAACGTCGGCAGCGCGCACGTCGGCGAGTTCGGCTCCCGCGAGGGCATCGCCCAGGCCAAGGGCGAACTGCCGGAGTCGCTGCCCGAGAACGGCGTCGCGGTGCTCAACCTCGACGATGCGCTGGTGGCGGGCATGGCCTCGCGCACGAAGGCCAGGATCGTCGGCGTCGGCGAGCACCCGGACGCCGACGTGCGCGCGGAGAACGTGACGCTCGACGAGCAGGCCCGTGCCTCGTTCCGGCTGGTCACCCCCGCCGGTTCCGCCGACGTGAAGCTGCCGCTGCACGGCGAGCACCACGTCGGCAACGCCCTTTCCGCCGCCGCCGTCGCCCTCGAACTGGGTGCCTCGGTGGCGGACGTCGCCGCGGGCCTGGCCGGGGTCACCCCGCGGTCCGCGCGCCGCATGGAGGTCACCACCCGGGCCGACGGCCTGGTGGTGCTCAACGATTCGTACAACGCCAATCCGGAGTCGGTCCGCGCCGCGCTCAAGGCGCTCGCCTCGATGAGCACGGGCCGTCGATCTTGGGCGGTCCTCGGTGTGATGGCCGAACTCGGTGCCGATAGCGTGACCGCGCACGACGAGATCGGCCGCCTGGCCGTCCGGCTCAACATCGACAGGCTCGTGGTGGTCGGCGAGGACGCCGCCGCGATGCACCAAGGCGCGAGCCACGAAGGTTCATGGGGAGAGGAGTCCGTCCTGGTGCCCGACACCGACGCCGCCATCGCCTTGCTGCGCGAGCAGCTGCGGCCGCAGGACGTGGTGCTGGTCAAGGCTTCCAAGGTCGCCGCCCTCTGGCGGGTGGCCGACGCGGTGCTGGCCACCGGCGGTGACGCGTGATCAGCATCCTGATCGCGGCCTCCGTCGGCCTGCTGGTCTCCATCCTGCTCACGCCGTACCTGATCCGCGTGTTCTCGCGGCAGGGCTTCGGCCAGGAAATCCGCGAAGAGGGCCCGGCCGGGCACAAGTCCAAGCGCGGCACGCCGACCATGGGCGGCGTGGCGATCATCGTCGCGATGGTCGTCGGCTACTTCGTCGCCCACCTGATCGACTGGATGGGCAACTCGGCCTCGAGCGGGCCGTCGGCTTCGGGGCTGCTGGTGCTGTTCCTCGGCGTCGGCCTCGGGGTGGTCGGGTTCCTCGACGACTTCATCAAGATCCGCAAGCAGCGCAACCTCGGGCTGAACAAGACCGCGAAGATCGTCGGCCAGGTGGTGGTCGGGGTCGCCTTCGCGGTGCTGGCGCTGCAGTTCGCCGACGAGAACGGGCTCAGCCCGGCGTCGATGAACCTGTCCTACGTGCGCGACATCGAGCTGATCGTGCTGCCGATCCCGCTGTTCGTGCTGTTCACCCTGGTGGTCATCTCCGGCTGGTCGAACGCGGTGAACTTCACCGACGGCCTGGACGGGCTGGCCGGTGGCGCGGCGGCGATGGTGCTGGCCACCTACGTGGTGATCTCGTTCTGGCAGGCCCGCCTCAGCTGCGCGGAGAGCCCAGCCGCCGCCTGCTACAACGTGCGTGACCCGCTGGACCTCGCGGTGGTCGCCGCGGCCGCCACCGGCGCCTGCGTCGGCTTCCTGTGGTGGAACGCCGCCCCGGCGAAGATCTTCATGGGCGACACCGGCTCGCTGGCGCTCGGCGGCCTGGTCGCCGGGCTGTCCATGACCACCCGCACCGAGCTGCTCGCCATCGTCATCGGCGGCCTGTTCATGGTCGAGATGATCTCGGTGGTGCTGCAGATCGCGGTCTTCCGCACCACCCGGCGCCGGTTGTTCCGGATGGCGCCGTTCCACCACCACTTCGAGCTGGCGGGCTGGGCCGAGACCACGGTGATCATCCGGTTCTGGCTGCTCTCGGCGATCTGCTGCATGTTCGGCCTCGGCCTGTTCTACAGCGAGCAGCTCGCCGGCGGCGGATAAGCAGGAGGGACGCAGCTGATGGACCTGGCCGGACGCCGGGTGCTGGTGGCCGGGGCCGGGGTGACCGGCAAGTCGGTGGTCGCCGCGCTGACCGGACTGGGCGCCGAGATCACCGTCACCGACGGCAACGCCGAGCGGCTGGCCGAACTCGACGGCCTCGGGGCCACCCTGGTGCCGGGGCTGACCGAGCCACCCGAAGGCACCGCGCTGGTGGTGACCAGCCCGGGCTGGCGCCCGACCGCGCCCCTGCTCGTCGCCGCCGAGGCGGCGGGGGCCGAGGTGATCGGCGACGTCGAGCTGGCCTGGCGGATCGGGCAGGACCTGCCGGAGCCGCCGGTGTGGCTGGCGGTCACCGGGACCAACGGCAAGACCACCACGGTCGGCATGCTGGAGTCGGTGCTGCGTGCCGCCGGGCTGGACGCGGTGGCCTGCGGGAACGTCGGGTACGCGGTGCTGGACGCGGTGCTCGCCGGGCACCGGGTGCTGGCGGTGGAGCTGTCCAGCTTCCAGCTGCACTGGTCGAGCACGCTGGCCCCGCACGCGTCGGTGGTGCTCAACCTCGCCGAGGACCACATCGACTGGCACGGCTCGATGGCCGAGTACGCCGCCGCCAAGGGCAAGATCCACCGGCGTTCGGCGACCGTGGTGCACAACTCGCTCGACGAGTGGTCCGTCCGGCTGGCTGCCGCGTACGCGCCGGAGGGCGCGCGGACGGTGGGCATCGGCGTGGACACCCCGCGCCCCGGTGAGCTGGGCGTGGTCGAGGACCTGCTGGTCGACCGCGCGTTCGTGGCCGATCCGGTGCACCGCGCCGAGGAACTGGGTGCGTTGTCCGACGTGCGCCCGGCCGGGCCGCACAACGTGCTGAACGCGCTCACCGCCGCCGCGCTGGCCCGCGCCTGCGGCGTGCCCGCCGAGGCGGTCGCGAAGGGGCTGCGGGAGTTCCAGCCCGGCGCGCACCGGGCGGTCGAGGTCGGCGAGGTCGGCGGCGTGCGCTACGTCAACGACTCGAAGGCGACCAATCCGCACGCCGCGGCCGGCTCGCTCGGCGCCTACCCCGACGTGGTCTGGATCGCCGGTGGCCAGCTCAAGGGCGCCGCGGTGGACGCGCTGGTCGAAGCGGCCGCCGACCGGCTGCGCGGGGTGGTGCTGCTCGGCGTGGACGCGCCGGTGATCGCCGCCGCTTTGGCGCGACACGCGCCGGATGTCCCGGTGAACACGCTCCGCCCGGGTGACGATGACCCCATGACTGCGGCGGTGGGTGCGGCCAGTGCCATGGCACGTCCCGGGGACGTGGTGGTCCTCGCGCCCGCGGCCGCCTCACTGGACATGTTCCGCGACTACGCCCAGCGGGGCGATGCCTTCACTGCCGCGGTGCGTGCCCTGGCAGGTCGGGGGCTGAACAGTGGCAGTGGTTAGGCCGGATCGGATCAACAGGACCGGGAACACCGGCAAGACGAACAACACCGAACCGGGCGCGACACGCGTCGCCCGGCGGCTCGGCCGCGCCCCTCGCGGGGAGCGGCCCTCGCGGAGCTTCTCCACCGAGCAGTTCGCGCTGACCGCGTGGCTGTCGCGGCCACTGGCCTCGTTCCACCTGGTGCTCGCCATCACCGGCACGCTGACGGTGATCGGGATCGTGATGGTGCTGTCGGCTTCCTCGCCGTCCTCCTACGACCCGAAGACCGGCTCGTCGGTGTACGCGTTGTTCCAGAAGCACCTGATGTTCGTCGGCATCGGCTCGCTGGCGTTCCTGATCGGGCTGCGGGTGTCCCTGCGGCGGATCCGGGCGCTGTCCTCCACCGCCATGGTGGTTTGCCTCAGCCTGCTGATGCTGGTGCTCACCCCGCTCGGCAAGAACGTCAACGGCTCGCAGGGCTGGTTCATGGTCGGGCCGTTCTCGCTGCAGCCGGTCGAGCTGGCCAAGGTGGCGCTGGCGCTGTGGGGCGCGCACATCCTGGTGATCAAGTACAACGTGCTGCACCAGTGGCGGCACCTGCTGGTCCCGGTGGTGCCCGCGGCGCTGCTGATGTTCGCGCTGGTGATGGCGCAGCCCGACCTCGGCGGCACGGTCACCCTCGGCGTGGTGCTGATCGCGCTGCTGTGGTTCGCCGGCGCGCCGAAACGGCTGTTCGGGGTGATCCTGGCCGGTGGGGTCGGCGGGGCGGTGGTGCTGGCGCTGGTCGCGCAGTACCGGCTGGACCGGGTGATGACCTTCCTCAACCCCGGCGCCGACCCGCAGGGCAAGGGGCTGCAGGCGAACCAGGCGCTCTACGCCATCGCCGAGGGCGGTTTCTTCGGCAAGGGACTGGTGCAGGGGCAGTCGAAGTGGCGCTACCTGCCCAACGTCCAGCACGACTTCATCTTCGCCCTGATCGGCGAGGAACTCGGGTTCGTCGGCTGCGTGGTGGTGATCGGCCTGTTCGGCCTGCTCGCCGTGGTCGGCATGCGGATCGCCACGCGTAACCTGGACCCGTGGATCCGGATCGTGGCAGGCACGCTGACGGTGTGGGTGGTCGCGCAGGCGGCGATCAACATCGGTTACGTGATCGGCCTGCTGCCGGTCACCGGGGTGACCCTGCCGCTGATCTCCTACGGCGGCACGTCACTGGTGGTGACCATGCTGCTGCTGGGCATCCTGGCCAACTGCGCCAGGCACGAACCGGAGGCGGTGGCCGCGCTGCGCACCCAGGGGCCCGGTAAGTTCGGTCGCCTGCTGCGCCTGCCGGCGCCCGAGCCGTACCGCCCGCCGACCAAGCGCCGGGGCTCCGCCGGGGCACGCGGCAGCGGTACCAAACGCGGCCGTCCCGCGGCCCGCGCGAGCGAACGCCGCGCCGGAGCCAGCAGGGCGGGCGTGGCACGCGGAAGTTCGACACGGAGAGGACGTCGGTGACAGACCCGGCAGTTGGAGCGGACAGGGCCAGCCGAGCCAGGCGAGCCGTCGAGCAGGCGGCGCCGACGGTGGTCGTGGCCGGCGGTGGCACGGCGGGGCACATCGAGCCAGCGCTCGCCCTCGCGGACGCGGTCAAGCGCCTGCGGCCGGACGCGAAGGTGATCGCCCTCGGCACCGCACGCGGCCTGGAGACCAAACTGGTGCCCGAGCGCGGTTACCCGCTGGAGCTGATCCCGCCGGTGCCGCTGCCGCGCAAGCCGACGCCGGAGCTGATCCGGCTGCCGCTGAAGGTGCGCGACTCGGTGAAGAAGACCCGTGAGGTGCTGGAGCGGGTCGGTGCCGACGTGGTGGTCGGCTTCGGCGGTTACGTCGCGCTGCCCGCCTACCTGGCCGCCCGCGGCCGGGTGCCGATCGTGGTGCACGAGGCGAACAAGACCGCCGGGCTGGCGAACAAGGTCGGCGCGCGGTTCGCCAGGCGCGTCGCGGTCGCCGTGCCGGGCACGCCGCTGCCCGGGGCCGAGGTGGTCGGCATCCCGCTGCGGCGCTCGATCACCTCGCTGGACCGCGCCGCGCTGCGGGCGGAGGCCCGCGAGCACTTCGGACTGGACCCGGACGCGCCGACCCTGCTGGTGTTCGGCGGTTCCCAGGGCGCCGCCTCGATCAACACCGCGGTTTCCGGGGCGGCCAAGGACTTCGCCGACGCCGGCATCGGCGTGCTGCACGCGCACGGCCCGAAGAACACGCTGGTGGTGCAGGAGTTCCCGGACAAGCCCGCGTACGTGCCGGTGCCGTACCTGGAGCGGATGGACCTGGCCTACGCCGCCGCCGACGCGGTGCTCTGCCGGTCCGGCGCGATGACCGCGGCCGAGGTGTCCGCGGTGGGCCTGCCCGCGGTTTTTGTGCCGCTGCCGCACGGCAACGGCGAGCAGGGGCTCAACGCCAAGCCGGCGGTCGACGCCGGTGCGGCGCTGCTGGTGGAGGACGCGGACCTGACCCCGGGCAAGGTGGCCGAACTGGTGGTGCCGCTGGTGGCCGACGCGGCCAGGGTGGCGGAGATGAGTGCGGCCGCGGTGGGTCTCGGCCACCGCGAGGCCGACGAGGTGCTGGCCCGGATCGTGCTGGAGGCGGCGGCGAAATGACGGAACTCCCCGAGGTGCTGCGGCGCGCGCACCTGATCGGCATCGGCGGTGCCGGGATGAGCGGCATCGCCCGCATCCTGCTCGCGCGCGGGGCCGAGGTGTCCGGTTCGGACGCGAAGGACTCCCGCGCCTTCCCCGGGTTGCGCGCGCAGGGCGCGAAGATCGCGGTGGGGCAGGCGGCGGCCAACCTGGACGCCTTCGACGGCGGGCCGAGCGCGGTGGTGGTGTCCACCGCGATCAGGGACGGCAATCCGGAGCTGGCCGCGGCCCGCGAGCGCGGCATCCCGGTGCTGCACCGGGCCGAGGCGCTGGCCGGGCTGATGGCGGGGCACCGGGTGGCCTGCATCGCCGGGACGCACGGCAAGACCTCCACCACCTCGATGCTCACCGTGGCGTTGCAGCACTGCCGTCTCGACCCGTCGTTCGCCATCGGCGGTGACCTGAACGAATCCGGGTCGAACGCGCACCACGGCACCGGCGGCATCTTCGTCGCCGAGGCCGACGAGAGCGACGGTTCGTTCCTGGCCTACTCGCCGTCGGTCGCGGTGGTGACCAATGTGGAGCCCGACCACCTGGACCACCACGGCACGGCCGAGGCGTACACCGGGGTGTTCACCGAGTTCGTCCGGCGGCTGGAGCCGGGCGGGCTGCTGATCGCCTGCGGGGACGACGAGCCCGCCGCCGAACTGGCGGCCAAGGCGGAGGCCGACGGCGTGCGCGTGCAGCGCTACGGCCGGTCGGTCACCGGGGTGGCCGACGCGAAGGTGCTCGACTACACGCCGGGGCCCGAGGGCGGGGTCGTCCGCGTCGCCGTCGGCGGCAAGGAACTGGACGTGCTGGTCGCGGTGCCGGGTGAGCACATGGCCTACAACGCGGTGGCCGCGCTGCTGGCCGGGATCGAGCTGGGCGCGCCGGTGGAGGAGCTGGCCGAAGGGCTGGCCGCGTTCGGCGGGGTGCGGCGGCGGTTCGAGTTCAAGGGCCGCTCCGGCGACGTCCGGGTCTACGACGACTACGCCCACCACCCGACCGAGGTCGAAGCGCAGCTGCGTGCGGTGCGGCACGCGGCGGGCACGGGGCGGGTGATCGTGTTGTTCCAGCCGCACCTGTACTCGCGCACGAAGACCTTCTCCGCCGAATTCGCGCGGGCGCTGAACCTGGCGGACGAGGTGATCGTGCTCGACGTCTACGGCGCTCGCGAGGAGCCGGAGCCGGGGGTCACCGGGGCGCTGATCGCGGACCAGATCTCGACGGTGTCGTCCTCGGTGCACTACGTGCCCGCGTTCGACCAGGTGGTCACCCTGGCCGCCGAGCTGGCGAAGCCGGGTGACCTGGTGATCACCATGGGTGCCGGTGACGTCACGCAGCTCGGGCCGGAAATCCTCGCCGAGCTGGACAGCCGGAGCGAGCAGGGCTGGTGACCACGGCCAGGGAAGCCAGGCAGCGGCGGCGGCGCGGGCCGGGCGAGGAGCGCGGGCCCGCGCGCTCGGCGTCGGCCAGCCGCCGCGGCCGCCGTCCGGAGCGCGCGCGGCAGCGCACCGGCACCCGGCCGAGCAGGCGGAAGGCGATGCAGCGCCGGTGGGTGGCGCTGCTCAGCGCGGTCAGCGTGCTCGCCGTGCTGTACCTGGTTTTCTTCACGTCGCTGCTGGGCGTGCGCACGGTGGACGTGGTGGGCGCGAACAGCCTTTCGCCGGACCAGATCCGCGCGGTCGCCGCCGTCCCGGACCGGCGCGCGATGCTGCGCGTGGACACCGACGAGATCCGCGACCGGGTGCTCACCCTGCCGGGCGTGGCCACCGCGGACGTTTCGCGGTCGTGGCCGTCGACCATCGAGATCGCCGTCTCGGAACGCACGCCGATCGGCTTCTTCAACACCGGCCAGGAAATCCACCTGGTCGACGATTCGGGTTTCGTGTTCAAGAAGGTGGCGGTGGCGCCCGCGGGCCTGCCGGAACTGAAACTCGCGCGGGTCGGCCCGGACGACCCACCCACCCGCGCCGCGACGGCCGTGCTGATCGCCCTGCCGCAGCAGCTAAGGGGCCAGGTGGCCGCCGTCGGCGCCGACTCCCCCGGGAGCGTCCGCCTCGACCTCAACGACGGCCGCCAAATCCGCTGGGGCGACGCGGAACAACTCGACCGCAAGACGAAGGTGCTGGCCGCCCTGCTCACCCAGCCGGGCAAGGTCTACGACGTCTCCAGCCCGGAACTGCCCACCGTCTCCTGACGGCGATCACGTCAAGCCACGGGTTCGTCGTAGCGGAAGCCGAGCAGGGTGATTTCCTTCAGGTCCGGATCGCCCTCGAAGGGTTTTCCCTCATAGGTGATGCCGAGCAGGGCGCGCAGGGCCTCTTCCCCCAGATCCAGCGGGTGGAACGGGAACGGGCTCCAAACCGGCGACGGGCGGTCCCCCGACCAGTACGGCTTCTCGAACATCAGCGCGTCCCCGGTTTCCTCCAGGATCCCGTATTCCGGCGCCAGGCTGAGCGAACGCACCAGCGTGCCCTGCTCCCACATCGCGTAGGCGAACCAGTCCACGGCGCTGTGCATGGCGTGCAGGTACACCGTGGCGTCACCGGCGGGTTCGAGCAGGTTCGGCGGCAGCTGCGACGGCTGGTCCACCGCCGCCTCGGGGGCGCAGATCACGGTGAGCCCGGGAAAGCAGCCGACATACATGCGGCCCTCGGGCGGGTTCACGTTCTCCAGCAGGTTGCCGTCGCCGATTTCCTCCAGCCGCGCGTGCGGCTGCAACCGCCGCGCCATCGCCCGCGTCGCGCCGCGGTCGGGCACGGGGTGCCCCGGCAGCACCACCTTCGCGTCGTCCTCGGAGTACACGAGCAAGGCCGTCACCGCACCCATGGGAACTCCTTCCTGCCGGACCGCGGGCGGCCGGCGAACACGCGGTCGCCGGTGGAACGAGCGGGGACCCGGCAAGTGAACCAACTGGGCACCACGGATTCGACTAGTGTCGGCGCCTCCCGGCATCGGACCCCCTTCGGCTCGCCGTTGCCGTTCGAGCATGTCGCGGCGGGCGGCACCGGCGCATCAACCTCTTGGCTGATGCCCCGCGAGCACTGGACAACCCCTCAGCCCGGCCGGGGCGCGCGCGGCAGAATGCCGGGCATGGACACGACCGAGCGCCCCGACCCACCGCGGACCGGTACCGAACGCGAACAGCTGAACGGTTTCCTCGATTTCCTCCGCAGCGCGATCTCGCTCAAGGCACGCGGGCTCACCGACGAGCAGGCCCGGCTGGTGCACGTGCCCACCAGCGGCCACACCACCATCGCCGGCCTCGTCGGGCACCTCACCTACGTCGAGTCCTACTGGTTCTCCGTGGTGCTCGGCGGTCAGGAGGACCCCTGGCGCGAACGCTTCAAGGAAGACCCCGACGCCGAGTTCACCGCCGCGGCCACCGTGCCCATCGCCGAACTCGTCGACGCCTACGAAGCGGAATGCCAGGCCGGCCGCGAAATCGCCGCGAAGCTCGAACTGGACCACCGGGTGCCGTTGCGCGACGGTGAAGTGACCGTGCGCTGGGTGCTGATGCACATGATCGAGGAAACCGGCCGCCACGCCGGGCACCTCGACCTCTTGCGGGAACTCACCGACGGGCAGAAGGGGGAGTAGCCGGCACCAATCCGGCCGCCGGGGTGCTCCGAAGGACCGATGTGCATACCGTGGCTCCCGCCGACCGACTCGGAGGACTCGATGGATGAGACGGCACCGCGCGGTGAGCTGCGGCCGGTCTCCGGCGCCGAACCGGCGACGGAGGACCTGCTGGTCCGCGTGGCCAAGGGCGACGAGCGCGCCTTCGAGCAGGTCTACGACCGGCTGGCCGGGCCGATCCTCGGCCTGGTCCGCCGGGTGGTGCGCGACGGCGCGCAGTCCGAGGAGGTGGCGCAGGAGGTGCTGGTGGAACTGTGGCGCACGGCGCCGCGGTACTCGCCGGAGCGCGGCAGCGCGCTCAACTGGGCGCTGACCATGGCGCACCGCCGGGCGGTGGATCGCGTCCGCTCCGCCCGCGCGAGCACCGAACGCGAGGTCAAGGCCACCTTCGAGGCGAGCAGGAGCCGCCCGTTCGACGAGGTGGCCGAAGCGGTCACCTCGCGGCTGGAACGCCAGCAGGTGCGCCGCTGCCTCGGCCACCTGACCGAACTGCAGCGCGAGTCGGTGCTGCTGGCCTACTACCAGGGTTACACCTACCGCGAGGTGGCCGAAGTGCTGGCCACCCCGCAGGGCACGGTGAAGACCCGGCTCCGCGACGGCCTGATCCGGCTGCGGGACTGCTTGGGGGTGACCGCATGACCTCGCCGGACATGCACACGCTGGCCGGGGCCTACGCCGTGGACGCGCTGGACGACGTCGAACGCGAACGGTTCCGGCGGCACCTGGGCGAATGCCCGTCGTGCGCGCAGGAAGTGCGCGAGCTGCGGGCGACCGCCGCGCGACTGGGGAACGCCGTGGCCGAGGAACCGCCACCCGGCATGAAGGCCGGGGTGCTGGCGGCGATCCGCACCACCCGCCAGGAACCGCCGTCGGCGGGTGGCGACCGGGGCGGCCGGTCGCGGCGCGGTGGGGGAGCGCCGCGCTGGCTGGTCGCCCTGACCAGCGCCGCGGCCGTGGTCGGCCTGGCGCTCGGCGGGATCTTCGGCGGGCTCGCGCTGCGCACGCAGGGCGAACTGGACGCCGCCAGGCAGCAGGCCGCCGAGGCCACGGCGAAGTACGCGCCGATGGGCGAGCTGCTCGCCGCGCCCGACGTGGTGACCGCGCACGACCCCGGCGGCCACGGCACCGTGGTGATGTCGCCGAGCCTGGACAAGGCCGCCTTCATGGCGACGAACCTGCCCGCCCGCCCCCCGGACCGCGAATACCAGGTCTGGCTGGTGCACACCGACGGCCAGGTGCGGTCGATGGGCCTGGTGCCGGGCGGACCGGAACCGGGTTCGGTGCTCACCGCGCAGGGACTGACCGGCGTGGCCGCGCTCGGCGTCACGGTGGAACCGCGCGGGGGTTCCCCGGCGCCGACGACCGCGCCCCTGCTGACCATCTCGATGGCCGCTTGACACTTTCCACACAAGAAGGCGTTGTGGCCGAAGAGATTGCGACGCGCGCGGCGTGGCACCTGGATTCCGGGCGTGCGGCTCCCTACCGTCCTGGACAACGTCGGTAGTTGACATAACTCTAAGCCTCGACTAGAGGTCGAGGGTTTCGGGCGGAGACGTGGAGACGTGCCCGTATCGTTCGAGGGGCGACCGCCGGCGCGGTTACACGCACAATCACGATCAGGAAGGCGGATCCCGATGACGCCCCCGCACAACTACCTCGCGGTGATCAAGGTCGTCGGCATCGGTGGCGGCGGCGTCAACGCCGTGAACCGGATGATCGAGGTCGGCCTCAAGGGTGTCGAGTTCATCGCGGTGAACACCGACGCGCAGGCGCTGCTCATGTCCGATGCCGACGTCAAGCTCGACATCGGCCGCGAACTCACCCGCGGCCTCGGCGCCGGCGCCGCCCCGGAGGTCGGCCAGCGCGCCGCCGAGGACCACCGCGAGGAGATCGAAGAGGTCATCAAGGGCGCCGACATGGTGTTCGTGACCGCGGGCGAGGGCGGCGGCACCGGCACCGGCGGCGCGCCCGTGGTGGCGCAGATCGCGCGCAAGCTCGGCGCGCTCACCATCGGCGTGGTCACCCGGCCGTTCTCCTTCGAGGGCAAGCGCCGCGGCAAGCAGGCCGAGGACGGCATCCAGGCGCTGCGCAACGAGTGCGACACGCTGATCGTCATCCCGAACGACCGGCTGCTGCAGCTCGGCGACATCGGCGTCTCGCTGATGGACGCCTTCCGCTCGGCCGACGAGGTGCTGCTCTCCGGTGTGCAGGGCATCACCGACCTGATCACCACGCCCGGCCTGATCAACCTGGACTTCGCCGACGTCAAGAGCGTGATGTCCGGGGCGGGCAGCGCGCTGATGGGCATCGGCTCCGCCCGGGGTGAGGGCCGCGCGGTGCAGGCCGCCGAGAAGGCGATCAACTCGCCGCTGCTGGAGGCGTCGATGGACGGCGCGCACGGCGCCCTGCTGTCCATCGCCGGTGGCTCCGACCTCGGCCTGTTCGAGATCAACGAAGCGGCCTCGCTGGTGCAGGAGTCCGCGCACCCGGACGCCAACATCATCTTCGGCACGATCATCGACGACTCGCTCGGCGACGAGGTCCGGGTCACCGTGATCGCGGCCGGGTTCGACGCCGGCGCGCCGACGCACAAGAAGCTCGACCCGTCCGCGGTCGGTTCGCGCAGCACCACGGTCTCCGCCGAAGCCGGTCAGGTCGGCGGTTCCGGCGGTTCCCCGCTGTCGTCTTCCTCCCCGTCCCGGCCGGGCAGCCCGACGCCGGGGCAGCGCACGCCGCCGCCCGCCGGTGGTGACCGGCTCACCGGTGGCTTCAGCGGTGGCACCGGCTCGATCTCCGGCGGCCTGCCGCAGCCGGGCGGGAGCCGTCCCGGTTACCCGACGCCGCGTTCCACCGGGCCGGGCGCCCAGGGCAACCTGCCCGGCCGCGCCGTACCGGTGACCGACGACC
This sequence comes from Amycolatopsis sp. NPDC045836, assembly GCF_056431745.1. Classification (NCBI taxonomy): domain Bacteria; kingdom Bacillati; phylum Actinomycetota; class Actinomycetes; order Pseudonocardiales; family Pseudonocardiaceae; genus Amycolatopsis; species Amycolatopsis sp. NPDC045836. Next base: position 89,909 of record NZ_JBWKKF010000005.1, read on the forward strand.
CCAGTGACGACGAAGTCGACGTTCCGCCGTTCATGCGTCGCTAAGCTGCGTTGGTGCGCATACGGAGGGTCGTCACGACCAGGGCGGGCGGTGCCTCGCGGGCACCGTACGAAAGCTTCAACCTCGGGGACCACGTCGGCGACGACGAAGCGGCGGTGGCGGCCAACCGCCGCCGCCTGGCCGGTGAACTCGGCCTCGCCGAAGGCGATCTGGCCTGGATGGAACAGGTGCACGGCCGCACCGTGGCGGTGGTCGACGAACCGGGCGGTGCGCCGGCCGAGGCCACCGACGCGCTGGTCACCGCGCGGCCCGGCGTCGCGCTGGTGGCGCTGGTCGCCGACTGCGTGCCGGTGCTGCTCGGCGACCCCGAGAACGGGGTGGTGGCCGCGGTGCACGCAGGCCGCGTCGGCGCCAGGGTGGGCGTGGTCCCGGCCGCGCTGGAGGCGATGAAGTCGGCCGGTGCCGAGCTCGACCGGGTGGAGGCGCTGCTCGGCCCGGCCATCTGCGGTGAGTGCTACGAGGTGCCGAAGGCGATGGCCGAGGACGTCGAGGCGCACCTGCCCGGCAGCGCCTGCCGGAGCCGCAACGGCACGCCGGGGCTGGACCTGCGCGCGGGGTTGTGGCGGCAGCTGGCCGACGCGGGTGTCGCCAAGATCGGGGTCGACCCGCGCTGCACCGCCGAGGACCGGACGCTGTTCAGCTTCCGCCGCGACGGCACCACCGGCAGGCTGGCCGCGATCACCTGGGTGGAAGCATGAGCACCGATCGCCAGGCCGAGCTGGCCGAAGCCCTCGAACTCGTCCGGAGCCAGATCCGGGAGGCGTGCCGGGCGGCGGGGCGCCGCCCCGAGGACGTGCGGTTACTGGCCGTGACCAAGACGTTCCCCGCCGTGGACGCCGCCCTGCTGACCGACCTCGGCGTGACCGATCTCGCCGAAAACCGCGACCAGGAGGCGAACGCCAAGGCCGCGGAGGTGGCCGCGATGCGCCCCGGCACCCGGGTGCGCTGGCACATGGTCGGCAGGCTCCAGCGGAACAAGGCGCGCTCGGTGGTCCGCTGGGCGCAGGAGGTGCAGTCGGTCGACTCGATCCGGCTCGGCGAGGCGCTGGCGAAGGCGGTCCGGGCCGCGCGGGAGCGCGGAGAACGTGACCAACCCCTCGACGTGCTCGCCCAGGTCAGCCTGGACGATGCGGAGGCGGCCGCCGGCCGGGGTGGCTGTCCGCTACCGGAGTTGCCCGCACTGGCGGAAAACCTCACCCAGTCGGGTGATTTGCGGCTGCGGGGGCTGATGGCCGTCGCCCCACTGGGTACCGACCCCTCGGCGGCTTTCTCCCGGCTGGCGGCAGCGAGGGAAAAGTTCCTTGATGACCACCCCGGAGCCGTGGAACTCTCTGCGGGGATGAGTGGTGATCTTGCCCAAGCCATTGCCTGCGGCTCGACCTGTGTGCGTGTCGGAACCGCGCTGCTCGGACGGCGAGGTTTAGCCTCACCGTAGTGAAAACATCGAGCGGCGTCGGATTCGGTGACGCAGTGTGATGGTGGGGCACTGGCGTGGCTTCAGGCGTGAGTGGCCGCGAGGGTCGAGAAGGCAGGGAGGCACACCGCATGAGCGCGCTGCAGAAGCTGAAGGCGTACTTCGGCATGGTCCCGGCCGACAGCGACGGCTACGACGGGTACGACAGCTACGACGGTGACTACCGGCGTGACTCCCGCAACTCCCGTGATTACGACTACGCCGACGACGCCGACGAGTACGAAGCCTACGAGGAGCCGGCCGCGCCGCCCGTGCGCACCCGCTCGAGGGGGCGATACCGCACGATGGACGAGTTCGACGACGAGGAGCCGCGCTCGCGCGGCCGCGCGCCCACCCCCGCTCCCGCGGTGCAGGGTGCGCTCGCGGTGGACCGGCCGGATCCGGTGGCCCGGCTGCGGCCGGTGCCGGAGCAGGCCAGGGTGCCCAGCCGGGATCCGCTGAGCCGGATCACCACGCTGCACCCGACCAGCTACGCCGAGGCCAGGGCGATCGGCGAGCACTACCGCGACGGCATCCCGGTGATCATCAACCTGACCGAGATGGACAACGCCGACGCCAAGCGGCTGGTGGACTTCTCGGCCGGGCTGGCGTTCGCCCTGCGCGGCTCGATGGACAAGGTCACCAACAAGGTGTTCTTGCTCTCACCGCCGGATGTGGACGTGACCGCCGAGGACCGCCGCCGGATCGCCGAAGGCGGGCTCTTCCTGCGCAACTGAAGCGGCTCGCGATCAGGGGCACCGGCCGGGTGGCCGGTGCCCCTGATCCGCGTTCCCCGGTTGTTGTACGGTGTTGTGCACCACCCGATTCCGCCCAGGTCAGCCCACTGACGCCACGCCGGGGCGCGGGTGTGGCAGAGTGGAGACGTGCAAGCGGTCTGGATCGTCCTCTACTACGTGCTGTTCGCGTTCTGGCTCCTGCTCACAGCACGGGTCGTGGTCGAGCTCGTGCGCGCCTTCGCGCGTGAGTGGCGCCCCGCCGGAGGGGTTGCGGTGACGCTGGAGACCATCTACACAGTTACGGACCCGCCGGTCCGATTGGTTCGGCGGATCATCCCGATGGTGCGGATTGGCGGCGTCGGACTGGACTTATCGATTATGGTGCTGCTGTTGGTTGTGTTCATACTGATGCAACTGGCATATCCAGGGTGATCGGGGACCCTGGTGACCTGCAGGCCATGGAGTGCGTGAGGTGATCTGATGTCGTTGACCCCCGCTGACGTGCACAACGTCGCGTTCAGCAAGCCGCCCATTGGCAAACGGGGCTACAACGAGGACGAGGTGGACGCGTTCCTCGACCTGGTGGAGACCGAACTCGCCCGGCTCATCGAGGACAATAACGAGCTGCGCCAGCAGGTCGAGCAACTCGATGCCGAGCTGGAATCGACCCGTGGCGAGTTGGAGACCGCGCGGTCCGCCGGTCCGGTGGGCAGCGTGCCCCCGCCCGCCCCGGTGCGCGAGGAGCCCCGGCGGCTGGCCCCGGTCCCGCCGCCCAGTGCGATGGAGCAGACCCAGGCGCACGGCATGGGCCCGGACAACGCCGAGCCCAACGTGCAGGCCGCGAAGGTGCTCGGGCTGGCGCAGGAGATGGCCGACCGGCTGACCGCCGAGGCCAAGACCGAGTCCGACGGCATGCTGGCCGAGGCCAGGACCAAGTCGGAGCAGCTGCTCTCGGACGCCAGGGCGAAGTCCGACTCGATGGTCAACGAGGCGCGCACGCGCGCCGAGACCATGCTGAACGACGCCCGCACCCGGGTGGAGACCCTGGAGCGGCAGGCGCGCGACAAGGCGACCACGATGGAACGCGAGTCGCAGCGCAAGTACACCGAGACGATGAACAGCCTGAACTCCGAGAAGAACCAGCTGAACAAGCGGATCGAGGAGCTGCGGACCATCGAGCGGGAGTACCGCACCAGGCTGCGCGGCTTCCTGGAGTCGCAGCTGCGCGAGCTGGACGACCGCGGTTCGGCGGCCCCGGCCTCGCCGGGCAACCAGTCGGCGACCGGGTCCAGCAGCGGCCAGGGTTACTCGTTCGGCCCGCGTGCCGAGGCCGGCTGACCCACACGTTCGAGTGAATTCACGGCTCCGACCTTCCTGCCGGAGGGTCGGGGCCGTTTCGCCGTGCCGTCCGTGCTGTAATTCAGCGTGCTCTACGTCGCCCTGGTGCTGGTACTGGCCGCTGCTGGTCTGATCGTCGCCGGCCTGATCACCGCGAGCGTGGTGTGGGCCTGGGCCTCGGTGGCCGTGTCCGTGGTGGCCGCGCTGGTGATGCTGGCCGAGTGGCTGCGCCGCCGGAAGCGGACCACCACCGCCGAGCCGGCCGCGGTGGAAGCCGAGAAGGCCGAAGAGGCCGAAGAAGCCAAGGAAGAGACCGAGCCGGAAGCGGCGAAGGCCGATGCCGACGCCGTCGAGGGTGAGGTCGCCGGTGAGCTGCCGGTGGCCGAAGCGGCCGAGGCCACCGAGAAGGAACCGACCGCCGTGCTCCCCGCCGCGGGCGAGGCCGAGCGCTCGGAAGACGACGAGCCCGAGCCGGACGACGAGGAGCCCGGAGCCACCGCCGGTGAGCTGGGCGACCCCGGCGAAGAGGACACCGACGCGGCCGACCTGCTGGTGGTCTCCGAGCTGCAGGTGGAAGTCCTCGTGGTCGACGAGTACCCGCGTTACCACCTCGCCCACTGCTCGTGGCTGGTGGACCGGGAAACCATTCCCCTCGCCGTCGCCGAAGCGCGTGATCTGGGTTTCACCCCGTGTGATCGCTGCGGTCCCGATGCGCACCTCGCCGCCGAACACCGTGACGCGGGCAAAAAATCACTGAAAAAAGCCGAGAAGTAGGTTTTCCACGGTTTTCGACGGGTATTCCTCACGGTCTGTTGTCTCGCCGTTGTCCGGTCCGCGGGACGGGAAAGCGGACCTCCCCGGAATTGACTTGCCCGGTCGCGTTAACCTGGTGGCACACAGGCGCTGATCCGGCCATCACCGGGGAGCCGCCGGAAGAACAGGGCTCGCGCCCCCAGTAGAACCGGCCGGGTACGGCCCGTGACAGCCGTCGAAACGAGCGGCCCGCGCCTTCGCGTGCGGGCAAGCGGGGTGGTACCGCGGATCGCGGCCGTGACCGGCCGGGCTTCGTCCCCGTGACCCGGGACCACTGGACACCGCGAGGAGCGCTCGATGTACCCCAAGGCCGAGGCTGGTGAACCGACCGGCCAGGTGCCGTCCCAGCCGTCGTTCCCGGCGCTGGAGCAGGCCGTGCTGGCCTACTGGGAGGCCGACCGGACCTTCCAGGCCACCGTGGACGCCCGCGACCCCGGCGTGCACGGGGCCAACGAGTACGTGTTCTACGACGGCCCGCCGTTCGCCAACGGCCTGCCGCACTACGGGCACCTGCTCACCGGGTACGTCAAGGACATCGTGCCGCGCTTCCAGACCATGCGCGGCAAGCACGTCGAACGCCGCTTCGGCTGGGACACCCACGGCCTGCCCGCCGAGCTGGAGGCCGAGCGGCAGCTCGGCATCACCGACAAGTCCCAGATCGACGAGATGGGCATCGCCGCGTTCAACGAGGCGTGCCGCGAGTCGGTGCTGCGCTACACCGGCGAGTGGCGCGAGTACGTCACCCGCCAGGCGCGCTGGGTCGACTTCGACCACGACTACAAGACGCTCGACGTCACCTACATGGAGTCGGTGATCTGGGCGTTCAAGCAGCTGTGGGACAAGGGCCTGGTCTACGAGGGCTACCGCGTGCTGCCGTACTGCTGGCGCGACGAGACCCCGCTGTCCAACCACGAGCTGCGGATGGACGACGACGTCTACGCCAGCCGCCAGGACCCGGCGGTCACCGTCGGCTTCCGGCTGGAGGGCAACGGCAGCGAGCTCGACGGCGCGCACCTGCTGATCTGGACCACCACGCCGTGGACGCTGCCGTCGAACCTGGCCACCGCGGTGCACCCCGAGGTCACCTACGCCCTGGTCGCCGCCGGGGACCAGCGCTACGTGCTGGCCGAGGCCCGCGTCGGCGCCTACGCCAAGGAACTCGGCGAGCAGCCCGAGGTGCTGGCGCGCTACACCGGCGCCGAGCTGCTCGGCACCCGGTACCTGCCGCCGTTCCCGTACTTCCTGGGCCAGGAGAACGCGCACCGCGTGCTCGCCGCCGACTACGTGACCACCGACGACGGCACCGGCGTGGTGCACATCGCGCCCGCCTACGGTGAAGAGGACAAGGTGGTCACCGACGCGGCCGGGATCACCCCGGTCACCCCGGTGGACTCGAAGGGCCGGTTCACCGACGAGGTGTCCGACTACGCCGGTCAGCAGGTGTTCGAGGCCAATCCGAACATCATCCGGGACCTGAAGAACGGCACCGGTTCGGCCGGGCGCAACGGTGCGGTGCTGCTGCGCCACGAGACCTACGAGCACCCGTACCCGCACTGCTGGCGCTGCCGGAACCCGCTGATCTACCGCGCGGTCTCGTCGTGGTTCGTCGCGGTGACCGAGTTCAAGGACCGGATGGTCGAGCTGAACCAGCAGATCACCTGGTACCCGGAGCACGTCAAGGACGGCCAGTTCGGCAAGTGGCTGGAGAACGCCCGCGACTGGTCGATCTCACGCAACCGGTACTGGGGCACGCCGATCCCGGTGTGGCAGTCGGACGACCCGAACTACCCGCGCACCGACGTCTACGGCTCGCTCGACGAGCTGGAGCGCGACTTCGGCGTGCGCCCGGCGGACCTGCACCGGCCGCACATCGACGAGCTGACCCGGCCCAACCCGGACGACCCGACCGGGCGGTCCACCATGCGCCGGGTGCCCGAGGTGCTCGACGTGTGGTTCGACTCGGGTTCGATGCCGTACGCCCAGGTGCACTACCCGTTCGAGAACGCGGACTGGTTCGAGCACCACTACCCGGGTGACTTCATCGTCGAGTACATCGGGCAGACCCGTGGCTGGTTCTACACGCTGCACGTGCTGGCCACCGCGTTGTTCGACCGGCCGTCCTTCCGGACCTGCGTCTCGCACGGCATCGTGCTGGGCTCGGACGGGCAGAAGATGTCGAAGTCGCTGCGGAACTACCCGGACGTCAACGAGGTGTTCGACCGGGACGGGTCCGACGCGATGCGCTGGTACCTGATGGCCAGCCCGATCCTGCGCGGCGGCAACCTGGTGGTGACCGACAAGGGCATCCGGGATGCGGTGCGCCAGGCGGTGCTGCCGCTGTGGAACTCGTACTACTTCCTCGCCCTCTATGCCAACGCCGAGGGCACCGAGGGCCGGTGGCGCACCGACTCGGCGCACGTGCTGGACCGGTACGTGCTGGCCAAGACGCACGAGCTGGTCACCGACGTGGGGGCGGCGCTGGAGGTCAGCGACATCGCCGGCGCCTGCGCCACCACGCGTGAGTTCCTCGAGGTGCTGACGAACTGGTACGTGCGCCGGTCGCGCGACCGGTTCTGGGCCGGGGAGCAGGACGCGGTGGACACCCTGCACACGGTGCTGGAGGTGACCTGCCGGGTGCTGGCGCCGCTGCTGCCGCTGACCACGGAGTCGGTGTGGCGCGGGCTGACCGGTGGCCGGTCGGTGCACCTGACCGACTGGCCGGGCACCACCGAGCTGCCCGCGGACGCCGCGCTGGTCACCGCGATGGACCGGGTGCGCCAGGTGTGCTCGTCGGCGCTGTCGCTGCGCAAGGCGAACAAGCTGCGGGTGCGGTTGCCGCTGGCCAAGCTGGTGGTGGCGGCCGCGGACGTGGCGGCGCTGCGCCCGTTCACCGACGTCATCCGCGACGAGGTCAACGTCAAGTCGGTCGAGCTGACCGCGGACGTGGCCGCGCACGGCGGGTTCGAGGTGGCGGTCAACGCCCGCGCCGCCGGGCCGCGGCTGGGCAAGGACGTGCAGCGGGTGATCAAGGCGGTCAAGGCGGGCGAGTGGTCCACTTCGGACTCCGGCGCGCTGGTGGCGGCCGGCGTCGAGCTGCTGGACACCGAGTACGAGCGCAGGCTGGTGGCCAAGGACCGGGGTGCCGCGGCGGAGCTGCCCGGCGGGTCCGGGCTGGTGCTGCTGGACACCGAGGTGACCGCGGAGCTGGCGGCGGAGGGCCTCGCGCGCGACCTGGTGCGCGTGGTGCAGCAGGCGCGCCGGGACACCGGGCTCGAGGTGGCTGACCGCATCGAGCTGACCGTGGACGCCCCGGCCGAGGTGGTCGAGGCGGCGAAGGCGCACGAGGAGTTCATCGCCGGGGAGACCCTGGCCGGGTCGGTGGGCTACGACTCGGTGCCCGAGGGCTCCACGGGGACCGTCGGGGACGGTGTGAAGGTGTCCGTGGCGGTGCGCAAGCGCTGAAGCGGGGGCCCGTGAGCGGTGGCGGGAAATTGGCGGGGACCGAGGGACCCACACCGCTCACGGGCCGTGCGTGACAGCGCGTATGTTGTTGATCACAACAAATCGCCTGCCTCCATGACACTCCTTTTCCGGTGGTCTGGACAAGCGGCCATTCGGGCTAACGAGCTGAACGGTCGAACGGGGCGGTTCGTGCTGGATGGGGTGAGCTCCTGCTTCGGTGGGCGTGGGCGGGGGTGGCCTCGTGGTGGGTGACTTCGCGGTCTGGGCTTCGCCGCTCGGTGCGGTGGGGTGGCGTCGCGCTGGGTGATCGCCTGGGTGGAGTCTTCGGTGGGGCGGTCGGGCGGCGCCGCGCTGGCTTGAATCAGCCTGCTTCGGTGGGCGGGGCGGCCTCGGCTGGGTGAGCCGCTGGCTTGGGCTTCACCTGGCTCGGCGCGGCGGAGGCGCCGGGCTGGGTGATCTTTTCGCTTGGGCTTCGCCCGGCTCGGGCGTGCGGCGGCGGCGTTGGGCTGGGTGCTCTCCTCGCTCGCGCTTCGCCCGACTAAGCGCGTGGCGGCACCGCGCTGGAGGTGACCCGTGATCAGCTTCCGCCGTCGTTTGTGGAAAGCGTTGGGAGCCAAGGGTTCCATCGATTCCCGTGGTGCGCAGCCGAGAACGCTCCGGACGAGCCCGGGGTCGACCATTCGGCGGTACCGGTGCCCCGCCGATTTCCGTTGCGCCGCACCGATGGCACCGGGCGAACGTGCGTTCACTATTGTTGACCACGCGATCAGGTGACGAGGGGAGGCGGCGGATGGAGCAGCTCCCGGTCGTTCTCGGGGCCGGTGCGGCGGTCCTGCTGGTCTCCGTGCTCGCGGTGCGGGTGTCCATCCGGCTCGGGCTGCCCTCGCTGCTGCTCTACCTGGCGATCGGCGTGCTGATCGGCGAAGCCGGGCTGGGACTGGAGTTCGAGGACGCCACGCTCACCCAGTCGCTCGGGCTGGCCGCGTTGGTGATGATCCTCACCGAGGGCGGGCTGACCACGCGCTGGCAGGCGGTCAAACCCGCGTTGTGGCCGGGAATCGCACTGTCCACTGTGGGCGTTGGGGTGAGCGTCGGGGTCACCGGCGCGGCCCTGCACCTGCTGCTCGGCCTGGACTGGCGGATGGCGCTGCTGTGGGGCGCGGTGCTCGCCTCCACCGACGCCGCCGCGGTGTTCTCCGTGCTGCGCTCGGCGGGCATCGGCAAGCGGCTGGTCGGCACGCTGGAGATCGAGTCGGGCATCAACGACGCGCCCGCCTACATCGCCGTGGTCGTGCTGGCCACCGGGACCACAGTGGACTGGACGCTGCCGCTGCTGGTGCTCTACGAACTGGGCGCCGGCCTGCTGATCGGGCTGGCGCTGGGCTGGCTCGGCGCACTGGCCCTGCGCAAGGCGGCGCTGCCCGCCACCGGCCTGTACCCGGTGGCCACCGTCGCGGTCTGCGTGGTCGCGTATTCGAGCGGTCAGCTGGCGCACGCCTCGGGCCTGCTCGCCACCTACGTCGCCGGGGTGGTGCTGGGCAACTCCCGGCTGCCGCACCGGTCCGACACGCTGTCCTTCGCCGAGGGGCTCGGCTGGCTGGCGCAGATCGGCCTGTTCGTGCTGCTCGGCCTGTTCGCCTCGCCGGGCAGGCTGCTGGAGAGCCTGGCGCAGGGACTGGTGGCCGGCGCCGTGGTGCTGCTGCTGGCCCGGCCGCTGTCGGTGCTGCTCTCGGCGCTGCCGTTCCGGCTGCCGTGGCGCGAACAGGTGTTCCTGTCCTGGGCCGGGTTGCGGGGAGCGGTGCCGATCGTGCTCGCGATGATCCCGCTCGCCGAGGGCGTACCGGGCGCCCAGGAACTGGTCGACGCGGTTTTTGTGCTGGTCATCGTGCTGACCCTGCTGCAGGGCGCGACGCTGACCCCGCTCGGCCGGTGGCTCGGGCTGTCCGACTCGACCGAGCCGAAGGAGATCCAGGTCGACGTCGCGCCGCTGGACGAACTCGGCGCCGAACTGCTCCAGGTGCGCATCCAGCGCGGGTCGCGGATGCACGGGGTGTACCTGTCCGAGCTGCGGCTGCCCACCGGGGCGTCGGTGAGCCTGGTGGTCCGCGACGGCAAGTCGTTCACCCCGCAGGCCACCAGTCGCCTCCAGGAACTGGACCAGCTGCTCGTGGTCACCACCGAAGCGGCACGCACCACCGCCGAACGTCGCCTGCGGGCCATCGACCGGGCGGGCAGGCTGGCCCGCTGGCGGGGCGAATCCGGCAGCTGATGTGACCTGGGTCACATACCGCATATTCTTTTGGCTTCCGTGTACTCCGAATGCGGCCGAATGGCCTACATTTCACCCGCGTCTATTAGCCCGAAAGGCTGATAGCGAGCGCAAGGAGCACGGAGCGTGGCTGGATTGAGCAACCAGTTCCCCAACCTTCGCGGCCTGGCCGCCGCGGCGGTGCTGACCGGCGGGTTCCTGCTGGCCCCGCCCGCCTCGGCGGCCGGTCCCTTCCCGGCGTTCACCCTGCCGCTGGCGGCGGGTCAGCAGGTCAGCTCGGCCGGGGTGCACTCGGACGCGACCACCGGGGTGCAGAACGCCATCGACCTGAGCCCGGCCGACCGGCTGGTGCGGGCCCCGCTGGCCGGTACCGCGCGCCTGCAGCACTGCGAGGCGGGGGACTGGGTGACCATCGACCACCAGGACGGCTGGCGCACCGGCTACTACCACCTGGAGGAGATCGCGGTCACCGACGGCCAGGCCGTCGAGGCGGGCACGGTGCTCGGCGAGATCGGCAACGCGCTGCCGTGCGGGGGCAGCAGTTCCGGGCCGCACGTGCACTTCACCCTGTGGACCCTGCCGGAGGCGGGCAGCCGCTCGGCGGACGCGGTCGCCGCGGGTGAGTGGGACGGCCTCGACTACGCGCGGATCCACGGCGAGGTCGCCGACGCGCACGGGGAACCGGTCGACGGCAAGGTGTTCGGCGGCTGGCGGTTCGAGCAGGGCGACGAGCAGTACAGCGGCACCGCCGTGCACGTCGCCGACGGCGAGGCGGTCCGGCTTCCCGGCGATTTCCAGTACGAAGCGAAGTGATCGCGCTCTCACCCACTGGGCGGCCCTGGCGCGGGCGCCGCCCAGTGGGTTACCTTTTCCGCTAGGTCATGAGTGCCAGCGTCAAGCCCCGGCTAGCTGGCCGGCAACCCTCCAACCGCGGTGGGGTGCCCCGGGTGAGGACCTGGCTCGTCACGAGGTGTGGCGGGCAAGCGCGGATCTCCTCGGGCGGAGGTCCCGACCTCGAGGAGGCTCCCCATGACGCTTGTCCACCCGTCGCCCGCCACCACTCTCGGCGGAGCTGCGCGCTGTTCTGCACTCCAGCGCACCTGCGTTGTCCCCGAAGTCGCCGGTAGCGAACTGTCCGTTCCGCTGGTGACCGGCGGGCAGCTCGGTTACGCGAACCTCGACCACGCCGCGAGCGCGCCGTGCCTGCAGCGCGTGCGCACCGCCGTCGACGAGTTCCTGCCCTGGTACGCCAGCGTGCACCGCGGTGCGGGTTTCGCTTCCCAGGTGTCGACCAAGGTCTACGAGCGGACCCGCGGGGTGCTGCGGCGCTTCGTCGGCGCCCGCTCCTCGGACACCGTGGTCTTCACCCGCAACACCACCGATTCGTTCAACCTGCTGGCGAAGTGCCTGCCGCGGGAGACCTCCGTGGTGGTGTTCGACACCGAGCACCACGCGGCCCTGCTGCCGTGGCGCGGTCCGCGCGTGCACCGCGTCGAACCGCCGCGCACCCGGCTCGCTGCGGTGTCCGCTGTGGACGGTGCGCTGGCGGCCTGCGCACCGGGGCCGCGGCTGGTGGTGCTCACCGGAGCGTCCAATGTGACCGGTGAACTGCTGCCGGTCGCCGAAATCGCCGCGGTGGCGCGGAAGCACGGCGCCCGGATCGCGCTGGACGCGGCCCAGCTGGCGCCGCACCGGCCGGTTTCGCTGCGGGAGCTGGACGTGGACTACGTGGCGCTGTCGGGGCACAAGCTGTACGCCCCGTTCGGCGCGGGTGCGCTGGTCGGCCGCGCCGACTGGCTGCGTGCCGGGCAGCCGTACCTGGCGGGCGGTGGCGCCACCAAGGTGGTGCAGCGGCAACGCGACGAGGTCGGCGTGGTCTGGAACTCCGGGCCGGAGCGCCACGAGGCCGGTTCGCCGAACACGGTCGGTGTCTACGCGCTCGGGGTCGCCTGCGAGGTGCTCGCGGAGAACTGGGACGCCGTCCGCGCGCACGAGGACGCGTTGCTCCGGCGCTTGCGGCGCGGGTTGTCGTCGGTGCCCGGGTTCGCCGAACTGCGCCTGTTCGACGCCGACGTCGACCGCGTCGGCACGCTGAGCTTCGTGCTCGACGGCTTCGAACCGGGCTGGCTGGCCGCGGTGCTCTCGGCCGAGTACGGCATCGGCGTGCGCGACGGGGCTTTCTGCGCCCACATCGCGACGCGGCGCCTGATCCGCGAAGCCGGTGGCGAGGGGCAGCAGGCGGTGCGGGTCAGCCTCGGCCTCGGCAGCACCGAGGAGCACGTCGACCGGCTGCTGCTGGCGCTGCGGCAGATCGTCGCCAGGGGAGCGCGCTGGGAGTACGCGCGGGTCGACGGCCGCTGGGCGCCGACCCCGGATCCGCGTCCGCTGCCCGGTTTCCTGGACTGAGGCTGGACGGGCGGTGGTGAGCCGTGATCTTCTGCCGGGATGAGCGATCCGCTGGCGGAACGGGATTCGGCGGCCGAAGCACTGCGCCTGGTGGCCGACGCGGCCGGACCGTACCTCGACACCCTGGCCGGCCGGCTGGTGCAGGACCCGGCGGCGGCACCGCTGCTGGACGCACTCGGCGGGCCGCTGCCCGAACGCGGTGACGGCACGCTGCCGAGCGTCCGCGAACTGCTGCGCATCGGCACCGGAGCGGCCACCCACTCCTCCGGCCCGCGGTTCTTCCACTTCGTCGTCGGTGGCTCGACACCCGCTGCCCAGGCCGCGGACTGGCTGACCTCCCTGCTGGACCAGGCGGCCGGGCTCTGGCCGAGTTCACCGTTCGCGGCCCGGGTGGAAACCGTGGTGCTGGACTGGCTGAAGGACCTGTTCGGCCTGCCCGCGTCCCACGGCGGGGTGCTGACGCCGAGCGCGACCCTGGCGAACCTGACCGGCCTCGCCGCCGCGCGCCACTGGTGGGCCGAGCGGCACGGGGTGGACGTCAGCGCCGACGGGCTGGCCGGCCTGCCGCGCCTGCCCGTGCTGTCCAGCGGATACGTGCACCCCAGCAGCCGCAAGGCGTTGCAGGTGCTCGGCTGCGGCCGCGACACCGTGCGCGTGTTCAGCCGCGACGACGCCGGCCGGGCCGACCTCGCCGCGATGGAAGCGGAGCTGGCCGCGATCGGCGGTCCGGCGGTGCTCATCGCGAACGCGGGTGAGGTGAACGCGGGCGACTTCGACCCCGTGGCCGAACTGGCGGACCTGGCGGCGGAATACGGCGCTTGGCTGCACGTCGACGGCGCGTTCGGGCTGTTCGCCGCGGTGTCGCCGCGCACCGCCCACCTCGTGCGCGGGGTGGAACGGGCCGATTCGATCGCCGCCGACGGGCACAAGTGGCTCAACGTGCCGTACGAGAGCGGGTTCGCCTTCGTCCGGGAACCGCAGCGCCTGGGGCAGGCGTTCGCCATGCCGGACGCGGCCTACCTGCCGGTGGGCGACGAAGCCAGGATCAACTACAACTCGCTCGGCCCGGAGTCGTCCCGCCGGGCCCGCGCCCTGCCGATCTGGGCCACGCTGCGGGCCTACGGGCGCGAGGGCCACCGCGCCATGGTCGAACGCCACCACGACCTCGCGGCCCTGCTGGGCAGGCTGGTCGACGAGGCGCCCGAGCTGGAGCCGCTCGCCCCGCCCGGCCTGAACGTGGTGTGCTTCCGCTACCGCCGGGACGGCCTGGCCGAGGACCGGCTGGACGAGCTGAACCGGCGGCTGGGGGCCGAACTGCTCGAAGACGGCCGGGTCTACGCTGGCACGACCGTGTACCGGGGGCGGACCGCGTTGCGGCCCGCCATCGTCAACTGGCGCACCGGCGAGGCCGACATCGAACTGCTCGTCGCGGTGGTGCGGGAGATCGGCGCTCGACTGGACTGACCGGGGTGGAACAGCGGCATGCGTGAACCGATTTCGGCGGACCGGCGGGACTACTGGCTGCCGCTGGCGCTGACCTCGGTGGCCCTGCTCGCCGCGGTGGTCTTCGTGCGCGAGCCGGAGTTCGGCTGGTTCGCCTACCGCCCGGCCGGCGAGAACGTGGCCGTCGCCCACCTCTACACCACCGGCCCGGACGGCGTGGTGCCGCTGCGCACGGCCCAGCCGTTCGAACCGATCGACTCCTGGCCGGTCGGGGCGCTGGCGATCTTCCTGCTGACCGTGGCCTGGTACGTCTTCCGCGCCCGGCCGCGGCCGTCGCCGTGGCGGGTCGCCGGGCTGGTGGCCGGTGGGGTCGCGGCCATCCTGGTGCTGTCGGTCCTCGGCGGGGCCAGCTGGACGCTGGCCGACGGGCCCGGCCTGCTCTCCACCTTCGTGCTGCCGCTGGGCGCGCTCGGGCTCTGCGGCCTGGCCTGGGCGTACTTCGGCACCGGCCGCGCCCGCCGGGCGGCGGGCTGGACCGGCGGCGTGCTGACCGGCCTGGTGGCGAGCACGCTGCTGGCGATGGGCCTGCCGGGCATGGACGACCTGCTCGCCTACACCGCCGGCCTGCTGGTGCTGGCCTGGCTGGAACGCAGCCCGCTGCTGGCGCTGGTCACCCTGCTGACCGTGGTGGGCTCGCTGGAGGCGATCCCCGCGCCGCCGGGCCTGGTGCCGGGGTTGGTGCTGGCCGCCGGGGCGATCGCCGCGCTGGTCACCCGCCGTGGACAATGGCGTGGTGAGCGACCAGCCGAATCCGCCTGAAGCCGAGCCGAGCGAGGCCACCGAAGCGCCCGACACCCCCTTGCCGAAGCGACGGGTGGGGCTGCTCGCGGTGATCGCGGTGCTGGTGCTCGCCGCGGACCAGGTGACCAAGGCGATCGCGGTGGCCGAACTGGAGTTCGCCGAGCCGGTGCGCGTTCTCGGCGGCGCGGTCTACCTGCAGCTGATCCGCAACTCCGGGGCGGCCTTCGGCATGGCGTCCGGTATGACCTGGGTGCTGGCGCTGATCGCCTGCGCGGTGGTGATCGCGTTGATCTGGTTCGCCAAGCGGCTGCGCTCACCCGGCTGGGCGGTCGGGCTGGGGCTGATCCTGGCCGGTGCGCTGGGCAACCTGACCGACCGGTTCTTCCGCGCCCCCGGTGTGCTCCAGGGCCACGTGGTCGACTTCGTCTCGGTGTTCGCGCCGAACGGGGACGTGTGGCCGGTGTTCAACGTCGCCGACTCCTCGTTGTTCGTCGGCTGCGGCCTGGTCATCCTGCTTTCGCTGCTGGGCAAGGACTACGACGGCAGGACGATCGAGAAGAAGGCCAAGAAGCCGTGAGCGGGCGGATGCTGCCGGTGCCGGACGGGCTGGACGGGATGCGGGTGGACGCCGGGCTGGCCAAGCTGCTCGGGCTCTCCCGCACCGCGGTCGCCGAACTGGCCGAAGCCGGGGACGTGCTGCTCGACGGCACCGCGGTGGGCAAGTCCGACCGGCTGGTCGCCGGTGGGCTGCTGGAGGTCACGCTGCCCGAGCCGCGCACCGTCGAGGTGGTCGCGGAACCGGTCGACGGCCTGCGGATCCTGCACGACGACGACGACATCGTGGTGGTCGCCAAGCCGGTCGGCGTGGCCGTGCACCCGAGCCCCGGCTGGACCGGGCCGACCGTGGTCGGCGGGCTCGCCGCGGCCGGGCTGCGCATCTCCACCTCCGGGGCCGCCGAGCGCCAGGGCGTGGTGCACCGGCTCGACGCGGGCACCACCGGGGTGATGGTGGTGGCCAAGAGCGAGCACGCCTACACCGTGCTGAAGCGGGCGTTCAAGGAACGCACCGTGGACAAGGGTTACCACGCGCTGGTGCAGGGGCACCCGGACCCGACCAAGGGCACCATCGACGCGCCGATCGACCGGCACCCCCGGCACGACTACAAGTTCGCCGTGGTCGCCGGCGGCAGGCCGAGCGTGACGCACTACGAGGTGGTGGAGGCGTTCCGGGCGGCTTCGTTCGCCCACATCAAGCTGGAGACCGGGCGCACGCACCAGATCCGGGTGCACTTCGCGGCGTTGCGCCACCCGTGCGTCGGCGATCTGACCTACGGCGCCGACCCGGTGCTGGCGCGGCGGCTGGGCCTGTCCCGGCAGTGGCTGCACGCCAGGACGCTCGGTTTCGCGCACCCCGCGGACGGCCGCTGGGTGGAATTCGAGGCCGAGTACCCGGACGACCTGGCGAGTGCGCTGGAAAAGCTGCGCGCGGAGTCCTAGTCCTCGATGGACCAGGTCAGGGAACGTTCGTCCACTTCGGGTCGGGCGTTCCAGCGCACGGACACCACGCGGGTGGTCTCCGGCAGCACGTAGACGGTGTGCCCGCCCGCGGTTTCACCCGGCTGCACGCCGATCCGGTGCGGGGGCCGGGAGGACAGCGAAACCGGGGCCTTGGCGACGGCCCCGCCGTCGGCGGTGATCAGCTCCAGGTAGTTGTCCGGCAGCGAAGCGAACGGGACCTGGCCGCGGTTGGTGATCTCGGTGTGCACCACCACCGCGCGCTCGCCCGGCTCCAGGCTGTACCCGGCCGCGCTGAAGAGGAAGTCGGCCGGGTCCTGGACCTCCAGCAGTTGCAGCGCCAGGCGTTCGCCCTCCAGGCCCTGCGTTTCCAGCACCTCGCCCGCCTTCCCGGTGCGCTTGCCGGCGGGCAACCCGGCCGATGGCGGCTGGTCGCCGCGGGCCCAGGAGGCGCTCTGCGGTGGTCCCCAGGTGCTCATCACCGGATCCGCCTGCGGTGGCGGCATCGGCGGCCGGTGCGGCGGTTGCTGCTGCGGGAGCTGGGGCGGCCGGGGCGGACCGGGTGGCTGGTAGCGGCCGGACGGGGTGCCCTGCACGGTGTACGCGCCGCTGGGCACCCCCTGCACCCCCGGCCGTTGCGGCGGCGGAGGTGGGGCGTGCACCGGGTACCGGCCCGACGGCGTGCCCGCCACGTTCTGGGGCTGGGGCTGGGGTGGTGGCTGGGCGACCGGCGGGCGCGGCCCGGCCCCGCCGACCAGTGCCGCCCGCAGCCCGTTCGGATCGCTCTCCACCCCGACCAGCAGCGGCAGCCCGCTGCCGGAGAGCGCCACCAGCCGGTAGGCCACCTCACGCGGGTCCATGCCGACCTTCGCGGCGAGTTCGTGCACGGCCGTCTTGCCCACCTCGGCCAGCGCGGCGAGCAGGCGGGCATCCACGGGATCGGTCACGGCCACAGCCCGTCACGCTACCGCCTCACCCACCCCGCCGTGTTCAGGCCCGGCCGCGCCGGTTGCGGTTAGGGTCGGGGTGAGCACTCGAGCCGACACTGGGGGCCACTGATGACCGACACCGCCGACACCGCCGATGCCACCGCGCTCGCCGACGAGTTCACCGATCTGCTCTTCGAGACCGATCCACTGACACCGGTGCTGCTCGGGCTGGACCAGACCCGCACCGGCCTGGGCGATCCCCGCGCCGAAGCCGAACAGGAGCACCGCGCCCGGCTCGTCTCCCTCGCCGAGCGGGCGGCCGCGCTCGACCGCACCACCCTGTCCGGGACCGACCGGATCACCGTCGAGGTGCTGATCTCCCAGGCGCGCTCGCAGATCGACGTGATCGACTGCGCCGTGGCCGAGTTCACCATCACCGACATGTTCGTCTCACCCGTGGTGGGCCTGCTGACCACGCTGCCGATGATCGCGGTGACCCCGGGTGAGCCCGCCGAGGCGCACCTCGGCCGGATCGCCGCGATCCCCGAGTTCCTCGAGCGGATCGCCGAGCGGCACCGCGCCGGGGTGCGGGCCGGGCGCACGCCCGTGGCGCACCTCGTCGAGGCCGCGATCAAGCACCTCGACCGGTACCTCGCTGATCCGGCCAACGACCCGCTGCTGCGCCAGGACGCGCCGGACGAGGAGTTCGCGCGCCGCCGGGCCGAGCTGGTGGAGACCTCGGTGCGGCCCGCGTTCGCCGCCTACCGCACCGTGCTCGCCGAGGAGATCGCCCAGCACGGCCGCCCGCTGGACCGGGTCGGGCTGAAGTGGCTGCCGGGCGGGGACGGGATCTACACCGCGCTGGCCCGCAAGCACACCACCACCGACCGCACCCCGCAGGAGCTGCACACCACCGGGTTGCGCCTGATCGGCGAGCTGGCCGAGGAGTACCGCGAACTCGGTGCCCGGGTGTTCGGCACCGGTGACCTGGCGAAGGTCTTCGACCGCCTGCGCACCGATCCCGCGCTGCGCTGGGAAAGCGCGGACGAGCTGCTGGAGTCCGCACGGGCCGCGATCACCAGGGCCGAGCGGGAGGCGCCGAAGTGGTTCGGCCGGATCCCGCCGCAGCCGTGGCGGGTCGAGCCGGTGCCCGAGGCCGAGGCGCCGGGCGCGCCGGCGGCGTACTACCTGTGGCCGGCCGCCGACGGTTCGCGGCCGGGCATCTACTTCGCCAACACCCACCAGGCCACCGAGCGGTTCCGGCACCAGGCCGAGGCGATCGCCTTCCACGAAGCCATTCCCGGGCACCACTTCCAGCTCAGCACCGCGCAGGGGCTGGACCACCTGCCGCTGCTGCGCCGGGTGAGCCACTTCGACGCCTTCGCCGAGGGCTGGGGCCTCTACACCGAGCGGCTCGCCGACGAGATGGGCCTGTACTCCGACGACGTGGCCAGGCTCGGCATGCTGAGCTGCGACTCGATGCGCGCCGGTCGGCTGGTGGTGGACACCGGCCTGCACGCGCTGGGCTGGAGCCGTCAGCAGGCGGTGGACTACCTGGTCGAGCACACGCCGATGCCGCGGGTGGAGATCGAGTCCGAAGTGGACCGCTACATCGCCTTCCCCGGGCAGGCGCTGTCGTACATGGTGGGGCGCCTGGAGATCCAGCGCATGCGGGCCGAGGCCGAGGCGGCGCTGGGGGAGCGGTTCGACATCCGCGCCTTCCACGACGTGGTGCTCGGCGGTGGTGAGGTGCCGCTGTCCGTGCTGGACGCGGTGGTGACGGAGTGGGCGGCGGAAAGGGCAGCCGGATGAGCACTGTGGACGAACTCGCGCAGGAGTTCCTCGACCTGTACTTCGAGCAGCAGCCGACGGCGCCGCTGATGCTCGGCCTCGGCATCCCGGACCGGCAGCTGCCCGATCTGCGGGCCGAAGCCGAAGCCGGGTTCCGCGAGCGCTACCTGGAACTGGGCCGCCGGGTCGAAGCGGCCGCGGCCGGGACCGCCGAGGAGGCGACCACCCGGCTGGCGCTGATCGACTTCGCCCGGTCCGAAGTGGCCAGGATCGACGCCCGGCTGCCCGAGTTCTCGGTCAGCGACATGCAGGTCGGCCCGGCGCAGCGGTTGCTGCTGTTCCTGCCGGTGCCCTCGGTGGCCGACGAGGCGGGTGCCAAGGCGCACCTGGACCGGCTGCGGGCGGTGCCGGAGTACCTGGACGCGGCGATCTCCCGGCACCGGGCCGGTCTCGCCGACGGGCTGCGGGCGCCGGAGTTCCTGGTGGACGCCGGAATGGCCGGTGTGCAGCGGTACCTGAACGCTCCCGAGGCCGACCCGCTGCGCCTGACCCCCGGTGTCGAACTGCCGGGGTACGCCGAGGAACAGGACCGGTTGCTCGCGGAGGTGGTGCGCCCGGCGTTCGAGCGCTACCGCGACGTGCTGCGGGACGAGCTGAAGCCGGGGGCACGCGGTGCCGACCAGCCCGGCCTGTGCTGGCA
The DNA here is from genome assembly GCF_056431745.1 of Amycolatopsis sp. NPDC045836. Classification (NCBI taxonomy): domain Bacteria; kingdom Bacillati; phylum Actinomycetota; class Actinomycetes; order Pseudonocardiales; family Pseudonocardiaceae; genus Amycolatopsis; species Amycolatopsis sp. NPDC045836. The sequence goes on from NZ_JBWKKF010000005.1 coordinate 109,626, forward strand.
GCCGGACGGCAAGGAGCGCTACGCCGCGCTGGCGCGGATCTACACGACCACCGAGCGGACGCCGGAGGAACTGCACGCCACCGGCCTGGAGATGATCGAGAAGCTGGCGGGGGAGTACCGCGAACTGGGGGCGCGGGTGTTCGGCACCGGGGAGCTGCCGGAGATCTTCCGCCGGCTGCGGGAGGACCCCGGGCTCCGCTGGCGCGACGGCGAGGAACTGCTCGACGCCGCGCGGGCGGCCATCCGGCGGGCGGAAACCGTGGCGCCCCGGTGGTTCGGGCGGATCCCGGAGCAGGTCTGCGAGGTCACCTCCATTCCGGAGTCGGAGGCCGAGGGCGGCACGATCGCCTACTACATCGAGCCGTCGCTGGACGGCTCCCGCCCGGGTGTCTACTACGCGAACGTCCACCGCGCCGAGGAACGCCCGCGGCACACCAGTGAGGCGATCGCCTTCCACGAAGCCGTGCCGGGGCACCACTTCCAGTTCTGCACCGCGCAGGGGCTGACCGAACTGCCACTGGTGCGGCGGATGATGAACATCGACGCCTACCTGGAGGGCTGGGGCCTCTACGCCGAGCGGCTGGCCGAGGAGATGGGCCTCTACACCGACGACGCGTCGCGGTTCGGCATGCTCACCCAGGACTCCATGCGCGCCGGGCGGCTGGTGGTGGACACCGGTATGCACGCGCTGGGCTGGAGTCGTCAGCAGGCGGTGGACTTCCTGGTCGAGCACACGCCGATGGCGCCGCTGGAGATCGAACTGGAGATCGACCGGTACGCGGGCTGCCCCGGGCAGGCGCTGTCGTACATGGTGGGGCGCCTGGAGATCCAGCGCATGCGGGCCGAGGCCGAGGCGGCGCTGGGGGAGCGGTTCGACATCCGCGCCTTCCACGACGTGGTGCTCGGCGCCGGGATCGTGCCGCTGCAGGTGCTGGAGCACGTGGTGCGGACCTGGGTCGCCGCCGCTTGATCCCGATCGCGGGGGTGGCTCCGGTGCGAGCCACCCCCGCACGGCCTACAGCCCGGCCCGGTTGAAGTTGCGCACCGAGAGCGGGGCGAAGACCAGCAGCAGCAACACCGACCAGCCGACCGAAGCGAGCACCGGGTTCGCCAGCGGCCAGGCGACGTCGGGGCCGGTCGGCACGCCGGGATTGCCGAAGAGCACCCGCAGCGCGCCGACGGTGGCGCTGACCGGGTTCCACTCGGCGAGCACCGCCAGCCAGCCGGGCATCCCGCCGGTGGGCACGAAGACGTTCGAGATCATGGTGACCGGCATCAGCAGCGGGCCGACCCGCGACGCGGTCTCCTCCTTCTTGATCACCGAACCGAGGAACACCCCCACCCACGAGACGGCGAAGTTCATCAGGAACAACACGCCGAACCCGGCCAGCGTCATGCCGATGCCGTTGTGCGCCCGCCAGCCGAACGCCAGCCCGCACAGCGACATCACCACCACGCCGGTGGCGCCGACGAGCAGGTCGGCCGCGGTCTGGCCGAACGGCACCGCCGCCCGCGACATCGGCATCGAGCGGAACCGGTCCATCACGCCGAGGCCGTTGTCCTTGGCGATCACCGCCAGCGTGCCCGCGATCGACATGGTCAGGCTCATCACGAACAGCCCCGGCATCAGGTACTCGCGGTAGTTGGCGCCGTTGTCGATCGGGATGGCGCTGCCGAAGACGTAACCGAACAGCACCACCGCGACCAGCGGGAAGGCCAGTCCGGCGATGACCTGCCCCGGGCTGTGCTTGAGCTTGAGCAGGTTGCGGTAGAACACGGTCAGGCCGTCGTGCACGGTGAAGCGCAGCTTCGACCACCGGGGCTGCTCCAGCGTGGTCATGCGGGCACCTCCGCCACGGGCTGCTCGCGGTGGGTGAGTTCGAGGAACACCTCGTCGAGCGTGGGCGTGCGGCGGCCGATGTCGGCGACCTCGATACCGGCCATGTTCAGCCAGCGCAGCACGTCGGGCAGGCTGAGGGTGGCCGAGCCGGTGGCCACGCTGACGCGGCGCTCGTCCGGGTCGACGTCGGGAGCGGCGCGGGCGATCTCCGCCATCGCCCTGGCCGCGCGCATCAGGTCGGCGGTCGGCGCGACGACCACGTCGAGGCGGCCGCCGATGCGGGACTTCAGCTGCGCCGGGGTGCCTTCGGCGATCACCCGGCCGGTGTCGATCACCGCGATGTGGTGCGCCAGCTGGTCGGCCTCGTCCAGGTACTGGGTGGTCAGCAGCACCGTGGTGCCGCCGGCCACCAGCGTGCGCACGGCGTCCCAGATCTCGTTGCGGCTGCGCGGGTCGAGGCCGGTGGTCGGCTCGTCGAGGAACAGCACGTCGGGCGAGATGATCAGGCTGGCGATCACGTCCAGCCGCCGGCGCATGCCGCCGGAGTAGGTCCGGACCTGGCGGTCCGCCGCGTGCGTGAGGTCGAAGCGCTCGAGCAGTTCGCCGGCGCGCCGGGCGGCCTGCTTGCCGGTGAGGTGGAACAGCCTGCCGAACATCCACAGGTTCTCGCGCCCGGTCAGCTCCTGGTCGACCGCGGCGTGCTGCCCGGCCAGCCCGATCCGGCGGCGGACCTCCCCGGGCTGGGTGGCCACGTCGAACCCGGCGATCCTGGCGTGCCCGGCGTCCGGTTTGGTCAGCGTGGTGAGCACGCGGATGGTGGTGCTCTTGCCCGCCCCGTTCGGCCCGAGCAGCCCGTACACCGTGCCGGCCGGCACGCGCAGGTCCAGCCCGGCCAGCGCCTGGGTCTCCCCGAACCGCTTCCGCAGCCCTTCGGCGACCACGATCGGCTCGTGCCCTGGTGCGCCCATCCCGCTGCCCTCCGAAAACAGACCGGGTACGTCGTACGCAGAGGCTAGTCAACTGGGTACGTCGTACGCAACAATGAATCCCCCAGTCTTTCGGGAGGAGGATGCGGCGGATGAGCGAGCCGAGCGCCCCGTGGAACATCTGGATGCGGCCCGAGTGGAGCGGCCGCGGCCCGAAGCCGTCCTACAGCCGGGTGCAGATCGCGGACACCGCCATCCGCCTCGCCGACGCCGACGGCATCGAAGCGCTGTCCATGCGGAAGGTGGCTGCGGAACTCGGCACCGGCGCGATGACCCTCTACCGGTACGTGCCGAACAAGGAGGAACTGCTCGAGCTGATGATCGACCAGTGCTTCGCCGGCGCGGACCTGCCGCCGCGCACCGGCAGCTGGCGGGCCGACATCAGCGCGCTGCTGCGCGGGCACCGGGCCACCCTGCTGCGCCACCCCTGGCTCAGCCGGATGACCGTCAGCCGGTCCAGCGCCGGGCCGAACATGCTGCGGCGCATGGAATTCGGGATGTCCATCCTGGACGGCCTGGGGCTGGACACCGGGCAGGTGCTGGAGACCTTCCTGGTGCTCGCGGCGTGGGTCTCCGGTTCCACCGACGCCGAACTGGCCGAGCGCGAGGCACGCCGCCGTTCCGGGGCCGACCGGGACGCCGCGCACGCGGCGATCGCGCCGTACGTGGAGCAGGTGGTCGGCAGCGGCGCGTACCCGTACTTCGAGCGGACCGTGCGCGAAGCCCGGTTCCGCGATCCGGAGGAGCGCTTCGAAACCGCCCTGAAGCTGATCCTGGACGGGATCGAAGCGAACCTGCCGTGAAGGGTTACTTCGCGTACAGCGAGTCGATGTCGGTGGCGTAGTTCTTGGTCACCACGTTGCGCTTGAGCTTCATGCTCGGCGTGACCTCACCACCGGCCTCGGTGAAGTCCTGCGGCAGGATGGCGAACTTCTTGATCGACTCCGCGTGCGAGACCAGCCGGTTCGCCTCGTCGACCGCCGCCTGCACCTCGGCGCGCAGCTCGGCGTCGTCGGCGAGGTCGGCCACCGTGGCGTGCTCCGGCTTGCCGTGCTGCGACTTCCACGACGGGAAGTACTCCTCGTCGATGGTGATCAGCGCGCTGATGTACGGCCGCTGGTCGCCGACCACCATCGCCTGGCTGATCACCGGGTGGGCCTTGAGGCTGTCCTCCAGCCCGGACGGCGCCACGTTCTTGCCGCCGGCGGTGACGATGATCTCCTTCTTGCGGCCGGTGATCTTGAGGAAGCCGTCGTCGTCCAGTTCGCCGAGGTCGCCGGTGTGGAACCAGCCGTCCTTGAGCGATTCGGCGGTGGCCTGCGGGTTGTTCCAGTACCCGGTGAAGACCACCTCACCGGAGAGCAGCACCTCGCCGTCCTCGGCGATCCGCACCGAGGTGCCGGCGAGCGGCTTGCCCACGGTGCCGACCCGGAAGGCGGCCTCGGTGTTGACGTTGGACGCCGCGGAGGTCTCGGTCAGCCCGTAGCCCTCGAACACCGGCACGCCGATGCCGCGGAAGAAGTGCGCCAGCCGCGCGCCCAGCGGCGCCCCGCCGGAGACCGCCGCGATGCACCGGCTGCCCAGCGCCGCCCGCAGCTTCGAGTAGACCAGCTTGTCGAACACCGCGTGCTTGACCCGCAGGCCGAGGCCCAGCCCGCCGGTGTCCTTGGCCTGGCTGTAGGCCACCGCGGTGGCCTCGGCGGCGTCGAAGATCTTGCCCTTGCCGTCGCCGTGCGCCTTCTGCTTCGCGCCGTTGTAGACCTTCTCGAACACCCGCGGCACGGCGACGACGAAGGTCGGCCGGAAGGTGCCGAGGTCGGCGACCAGGTTCTTCACGTCGGAGGTGTGGCCCAGCGTCACCCGCGCGGTCACCCCGGTCAGCGCCAGCGCCCTGGCCAGCACGTGCGCCAGCGGCAGGAACACCAGCAGCGAGTTGCCCTGCTCCATCAGCTGCGGGAACGCCTGGATCGCGCCTTGGATCTCCGAGAGCAGGTTGTGGTGCGTCAGCTCCACGCCCTTCGGCCTGCCGGTGGTGCCCGAGGTGTAGACGATGGTGGCGGTGTCGGTGGACTTGACCGAGCGGCGGCGCGCGTGCAGGTCGTCGTCGCTGATCCCGGCACCCAGCTCGCCCAGCTCGTCGAGCGCGGGCGTGGCGCCTTCGATCTGCCAGGTGTGCTCCAGCGAGTCGAGCCGCGAGCGCACCCCTTCCAGCGTGGCCCGGTGCTCGGCGGTCTCCACGAACACGGCCTTGGCCCCGGCGTCGGAAAGGATCCAGTGCACCTGCTCGGCGGCGGAGGTGTCGTAGATCGGCACGGTCACCGCGCCCGCCGCCCAGATGGCGAAGTCGAGCAGCGTCCACTCGTACCGGGTCTTGGACATCAGCCCCACCCGGTCACCCGGCTGGATACCGGCGGCCACCATGCCCTTCGCCGCGGCGAGCACCTCGGCGGCGAACTCGCGGGCGGTCACGTCGAGCCAGGACCCGTCGACCAGGCGCCGGAAGCTGATCACCTCGCCGAAGCGCTCGGCGTTGGACCAGACGACGTCGGCGAGGCTCTCCTCTTCGGAAACCTTCCGGGCAGCGGGAGCGCTGAATTCGCGCACGTGGGACCTCCGAATCGACCACCGGCTTTGGTGTTACTCGCCGGTTAACCTAGCTTGCGCAATGCGCCTTGGCCACGGTGGGCGCACGGCCGTTACGCTGACATGACATTCTGCACTCCGTGTCCGCTTCGAACCAGGCGCCGCCCGCGCTCGACATCGTCGACGAGACCTTCCTCGCGGTGCCCCCGTCCACCGTCGCCGCCGCCTTCGCCGATCCCCGGTCGTGGACCGGGTACTGGCCGGACCTGGTGCTCGAGGTCTACACCGACCGCGGGGAACGGGGGCTGCGCTGGACCGTGCGCGGTGCGCTGGTGGGCACCATGGAGGTGTGGCTGGAACCGGTGCTCGACGGCACGCTGCTGCACTACTTCCTGCGGGCCACGCCGACCCGCGAGGTCACCCAGCGTGAGCTCCGGCGGGAGTTCGACCGGCGGGCCAGGGCGGCGAAGGCCATCGCGCTGGAGCTGAAGGAGATCCTGGAAGACGGGCGGGCACCCGGGGTGCCCCCGGTGGCCGGCTGAGGCGGGGGAGCAGGGGGAATGCGGGTACACGTGGTGTCGGACGTGCACGGCAACGCCGAGGCGCTGGCACGCGCCGGCGAGGGGGCCGACGCCCTGGTGGTGCTCGGGGACCTGCTGGACTTCGTCGACTACCGGCGGCACGGCAACGGCATCCTCGGCACGCTGTTCGGCGAGGAGAAGGTGGGGGAGTTCGCCCGGCTGCGCCGCGAGGGCACCCGCGACGAGACGGTCGCCTTCGCGCGCTCGCTCTGGGGCAGCCTGGAAGACCCGGGCGCGGCCGTCGACGAAGCCATCCGCGCCCAGTACGAGACGCTGTTCGCCGCGCTGACCGCCCCGGTCTACCTGACCCCCGGCAACGTCGACACGCCCGCGTTGTGGCCTGAATTCGCTGGCCGGGGCGCTCAGATCCTGGACGGCGAGGTGGCCGAGATCGGCGGCCTCCGGTTCGGCTTCGTCGGCGGCGCGCTGCTGCCGGACGGGGTCGAGCCGCGGCCGAACCCGGTCTGGCGGCCCTACCTCCGCCCGCGTGAGGAGTTCGACGCCTCGGTGGGCAAGCTGACCGACATCGACGTGCTGTGCACCCACATCCCGCCCGCGGTGCCGCAGCTGACCTACGACGTGGTGGCGCGCCGGCACGAGTTCGGCTCGGCCGCCCTGCTCGAACTCATCCGATCCGGGCAGCCGCGCTGGTCGCTGTTCGGCCATGTGCACCAGCCGCTGTCACCGCGTGCGCGCCTGGGGCGGACCGAGTGCCGTAACGTCGGTCACTTCAAGGAGACGACCCAGCCGTACGTGCTGCGCTGGTAGTCCTTACGGGACGGTAGCCTTTGCCCATGGCCGAGCAGTCCACGCAGTCCATCGAGGTCGACGCGTCGCCGGAACGGATCATGGAGGTGATCGCGGACTTCCCGGCCTACCCGGAGTGGACCAAGGCCGTCCGCGAGACCGAAGTGCTGGCCGAGGCCGGAGGCGGCCGGGCCAAGCAGGTCAAGATGACCCTCGACGCCGGTCCGGTCAAGGACGTCTACACCCTGGAGTACGACTGGGCGCCCGACGGGCTCTCGGTCCGCTGGCACCTGGTCAAGGGCCAGATGCAGAAGGCGCAGGACGGCCGGTACCTGCTCGAACCGCTGGGCGGCGGGCGCACCAAGGTCACCTACACGCTCTCGGTGGAGCTGGCCCTGCCGATGATCGGGCTGCTGCGCCGCAAGGCGGAGAAGATGATCATGGATACCGCGCTGAAGGAGCTGAAGCGCCGAGCTGAGGGCTGATCGTGCGCATCCTGCTGTTCACCGGCAAGGGGGGTGTCGGCAAAACCACGCTGGCGGCCGCCACGGCTGCCTCGCTCGCCGGGCGGGGCAGGAAGACGCTGGTGGTCTCCACCGACCCGGCCCACTCGCTCGGCGACGCCTTCGGCACCGGGCTGACCGGTGAGCCGTCTGAAGTGGACGGTTCGCTGCACGCGGCGCAGATCGACTCGCGGGCGCTGGTCGACGACGCCTGGTCCGAGCTGCGCGGGCAGCTGCGCGGCCTGCTCGCCGGTGCCGGGGTCGACGCGCTGGACGCCGAGGAACTGACCGTGGTGCCGGGCGTGGACGAGCTGCTGGCGCTGACCGAGGTGCGCCGGCTCGCCGAGACCGGGCCCTGGGAGAACGTGGTGGTCGACTGCGGGCCGACCGCGGAAACGCTGCGCCTGCTCTCGCTGCCCGAAGCGATCTCGGGCTACCTCGGCCGGTTGCGCGGGCGCGGTGGCCTCGGCCGGTCCGCCCGGCGCTTCGCCACCCACCTGGCCGGGCTGCGCACGCTGCTCACCGATCCGTCGGCGACCGCGGTGCGGCTGGTGCTCACCCCGGAACGGCTGGTGGTCGCCGAGACGCGCCGCACGCTCAGCTCGCTCGCGCTGCGCGGCATCGCCGTCGACGGGCTGATCGTCAACCGGCTGATGCCGTCCCCCGGCCGCCTGCCGGGTTCGGCGGCGGCGTGGCTGCGTACCCGCCGCGCCCACCAGGACGCCGTGCTCACCGAGCTGACCTCGACCGGGCTGCCGCCGGGGGCGCTGCGCCGGGTGGAGCACCGCGCGGTCGAGCCGGTCGGGCTGCCCGCGCTGCTGGAGATCGCCGCCGAGCTCTACGGCGGGGCGGACCCGCTGGACCGGTCGGCCCGCCCGGTGGCGCCGCTGCTCTCGGTGGCCGAGAGTTCCACTGTGGACGGTGGGCACGAGCTGCGGGTGGCGGTGCCGCTGACCCGCACGGCGAAGGTGGACCTGGCCAGGGTCGGCGACGACCTGGCGATCACGGTGGACGGGTTCCGCCGGGTGATCGCCCTGCCCGAACTGCTGCGCCCGTGCCGGATCACCGGCGCGGAAGCCGATGCCGCCGGGCTGGTGGTCCAGCTCGTGCCTGCCGGAGGTGCCTGATGCCCGACGCGGAGCCGGCCACCGGCGCGCATTCGCTGGCCGAGGAGCTGCGGCTGCTCATCGAGCTGGTGGCCGAACGAGCCGCACCCTGGCTGGACGGGCTGGTCGCGGCCGGGCACCGCGAGTCCGCGCTGGGGCACCACGACCAGTCGTCCGGCGGCTGCGGCTGGTGCCCGCTGTGCGCGGTGGTCGCGCTGGCGCGCGGGGAACGCCCGGAGCTCGTCGCTCGGGTGCTGGAGCAGGCCGCGCAGCTGGTCGCGTTGCTGCGGGCGGTGCTGGCCGATCGCTGGGCGCCCGAGGAGGGCGTGCACATGCCGGGGTTCACCCCGCCGCCGCGCCGGGAACCGCGGGCCGAGCCCGGGGCGAACCGGGTGCAGCACGTGCCGGTGCGGCGCCGCGAAGACTGGGATACCGGCCGATAGATGGGTTCTCGTGGGTTGAAGAAGACGCTCAAGCGCACGTTCCGCCGTCCGGAGCTGGCGATCGGGGTGGACGTCGGCGGCACCAGCGTGCGGGCCGGGGTGGTGGACGACCAGGGGTCGCTGCTGGACACCACCCGGGTCGGCACGCCCGGCGGCGAAGGCGCGCTCGAGGACGCCATCTCCGGGGTGGTCGAGGAGCTGCGCAACCGGCACGAGGTGACCGCGGTGGGCCTGGCGGTGGCCGGGTTCGTCACTACCGACCGCCGGTCGGTGATGTTCGCCCCGCACCTGGCCTGGCGGGCGGCGCCGGTGGCCGACCGGATCGCCGAGCGGGTCGGGCTGCCGGTCACCCTGGAGCACGACGCGAACTCGGCCACGCTGGCCGAGCACCGGTTCGGCGCGGCGCGGGGCGCGAAGGTGGCGGCGCTGATCGCACTGGGCACCGGGATCGGGGCCGGCCTGCTGCTCGACGGGCAGATCTACCGCGGCGCGCACGGCGTCGGCCCGGAGCTGGGGCACCTGACCGTGGTGCCGGGCGGGCGGCCCTGCCCGTGCGGGAAGTACGGCTGCTGGGAGCGCTACTGCAGCGGCACCGCGCTGGCGGCGACGGCGGTCGAGCTGCTGGCCCGCAACCCGGGGCGGTCGACCGTGCTGGCCAGGGAGACCGCGGGTGACCCCGGCTCGGTGACCGGGCGGCGGGTGGCCGGGGCCGCGCGTGACGGCGACCCGGTCGCCCAGCGCGCGATGGCCGAGCTGGCGAAGTGGCTCGGCGAGGGGCTCGCGCTGGTGGCCGACGTGTTCGACCCGGAGATCATGGTGATCGGGGGCGGGGTGTCGGAGTCGGCGCCGCTGTTCCTGGACGAGGCCCGCGAGCACTACGCCACGGCGATCACCGGGGCGGGGCACCGGCCGCTGGCCCGCATCCGCACCGCCCACCTCGGCGACGACACCGCCATCGTCGGCGCGGCGACCCTGGCCCGTGAGGCGGCGGTGACGCGGGTGGGTGTGCCAGGGTAAGGGAAGCAGGGGCGCACGGGGCGCTTCGTGACCGGCGGCGGGAGGGTGGTTGTTCGCCGAGGACACGTTCGTGACCTGTGCCCAGGGGCACCGGCACTGGGGCCGGTACGGCGCGGCCGGGCTGCTGCTCACCGATCCGGCGCGCGGGGTGCTGCTGCAGCGCCGCGCGTGGTGGACGCACCACGGCCGGACCTGGGCGCTGCCGGGCGGTGCCCGGCGCCCCGAGGAGTCCCCGGCGGAGGCGGCCACCCGGGAAGCCGACGAGGAGGCCGCCGTGCCGCCCGGCGCGGTGCGCCCGCTCGCCGCGTCCACAGTGGACCACGGTGGCTGGGGGTACACCACGGTGCTGGCCGAGGTCCGCGGCGAGGTGCACGAGCGGGTGCGGAACCGGGAGAGCACCGAGCTGCGCTGGGTCCCGGTCGACGAGGTCGGCGGCTACCGGCTGCACCGGGACTTCGAACTGGCCTGGCCGGGGCTGCGGGCGCAGGTGGGCCGGGAACTGGTGCTGGTGGTCGACGCCGCGAACGTGATGGGCACGCGCCCCGACGGCTGGTGGCGCGACCGGGCGGGCGCCGCGGCCCGCCTGCGGGACCAGCTCGCCCCACTGGCCGAGTCGGGCATGACCGCGCCGATGCTGCCGGACTGGTGCTGGTGGCCGCGGATCGTGCTGGTGGTGGAGGGCAAGGCCCGTGGTGTGCCCGCCGTCGAGGGGGTCGAGGTCGTGGCGGCGGCGCGTGATGGCGATTCGGAGATCGTCTCGGTGGTGCGCGGGTGCCGGGTTCAGGACCACGTCGTGGTGGTGACGGCGGATCGGGAACTGCGAGGACGGGTGGAGGCGGAGGGGGCGGGGGTGCTGGGGCCTCGTTCGTTGCTGGATCTGCTCGTTTGAGGGTTTGGGTGGTGCTTGCAGCCGCCCCGGTTTTTCATTGTGACTACGGCTCCGGTCTCGATGTCAAGGCGGGAAAGATGCCTTGACATCGAGACCGGAGCCGTGTTTTTGGCGGTGGACCGGGGCGGGGTGGGGGTCTGGGCGGTGCTCCTGCTGGGGAGGCCGGGCGCCGGTTGGGTGCCCGGGGGTGTGCTTCTGTGGGTGCTCGGGCTTTTAGCGGGTGCTCGGCGGGGTGGTGCTCCTGCTGGGGGCGGGTGCTGGTGGGGTGTGCTTCTGTGGGTGGCCCGGGTTTTCAGCGGGTGCTCGGGGTGGTGCTCCTGCGGGGGAGGCCGGGTGCTGGTTGGGTGCCCGGGGGGCTTCTGTGGGTGCCCCGGGCTTTCAGCGGGTGCTCGGGGTGGTGGTGCTGTTGAGGTGCCCGGGTGCTGGTTGGGTGCCCGGGCTCCCCGCCGGTCGGCTCACCCCTCGGCGATGCCGTTTCGCATTTCGGCGATCAGGGAGGCGACCACGGCTTTCAGGCTTCCGTTGTGTTCCCGCGCCACCGCTCGTTGCCGCTGGTAGCTGGCGCCGCAGCGCAGGATCTTCTCCACGCCCCGCAGCTCATGCTCGCAGTCGAGTTGCTTCGCGACCGGCTCCAGGCGCTCCAGCACCTCGTCCAGGTCCTCGGTGACCAGCCGTTCGTTGCCCGCCGCGTCCAGGATGACAATGGCGTCCATGCCGTACCGCGCGGCCCGCCACTTGTTCTCCTGCACGTGCCACGGCGGCATGGTCGGCAGCGTCTCGCCCCGGTCGAGCCGCGCGCTGAAGTCGTCGACCAGGCACTGGGTGAACGCGGCGATCGTGGTGACCTCCTCGAGCGTCGGCAGGCCGTCGCAGACGCGCATTTCGACCGTGCCGAAGTGCGGCGCCGGCCGGACGTCCCAGCGGATCTCCGAGAAGTGGTCGATCACCCCGGTGACGAACATGTCGTCCACGTAGCTTTCCAGCTCACCCCAGTCGGTGAACTGGAACGGCAGGCCCGCCGTCGGCAGCTGCTGGAACATCAGCGCCCGGTTCGACGCGTACCCGGTGTCCTCCCCGCCCCAGTACGGCGACGAAGCCGACAGCGCCTGCAGGTGCGGCGCGTAGTTCAGCAGCGCGTTGAGCACCGGCAGCGCCTTGTCCCGGTGGTCGAGCCCCACGTGCACGTGCACGCCGTAGATCAGCATCTGCCGCCCCCACCACTGGGTGCGGTCGATCAGCTTGGCGTAGCGCTCCTTGTCGGTGACCTTCTGCTGGTACCAGGTCGAGAACGGGTGCGTGCCCGCCGAGAACAGCTCCACCCCGAGCGGGTCGGTGTGCTCGCGCAGCTCGTCCAGCGAACCGGCGAGGTCCTCGCCGACCTCGGCGACCGTTTCGCACACGTCGGTGATGATCTCGATGGTGTTGAGCAGGAGCTCCTGCTTGATCTTGGGGTGCTCCTCGCTGCCATCGGGGCGCACCTCGTCGAGGATGCGCTGCGCCACCGAGGTCAGCTCCCCGCTGCGGCGGTCGACCAGCGCCAGCTCCCATTCGGCGCCGACGGTCGAGCGGCGGGACGGGTGGAAGTCGATGCGCATGACCAACCCTACGGCGGAACGCTCAGACCTGCGCGCCACTGTCGGGGTCGGCACCGTCCGGCGGGCCCTGCCGGACGCGGAGCAGCAGCAGGCCGATGCCCACCGCCAGCACCAGCAACCCGATCGGGGTGCCGAGGGTGCTGCTCAGCCCGATCACGCCCGGCGCGATCAGCAGCAGCAGGCCCAGCACGAAGAACAGCAGCACCACCAGCGCACCCTTGCGGGGCCGCGGCAGGGGCGGTGGCTCCGGTGGCACGTAGTGCTCGTCGTCGGCGGCCGGGTCGTCGCCGAAGACGGTGGCCTCCCACTCCCGTTCGGAGCCGCGCCAGCCCGCCGCCGCCACGGTCTGCTCCGGCGGGCTGGGCGGTGGAGCCGGGGGCGTGGGCTCCTCGTCCGGCTTCACCGGCTCGGAGAGCTCCGAGAGCGTGGTGCCGATGCCCTCGGCCCGGAGATCGGCCACGATCTCGGCGAACGTGGCGTCGATGTCCTCCGGGCCGTCAGCGGAGTTCGAACGGCTCATCTCGGGTCCACCTGCCCGCTGTGTGCGATCGATCGGAAGAAGTCGACGCTGCGCTCGAAGATCAGCTGGGCGTCGTTGTCCAGGGTGGCCACGTGGTAGCTGTCGGTCAGCTCGACGTCGACCAGCCGGGAACTCCGCACGCCGTCGGCCACGATGCGGGCGTTCACCGGCTCCACCACGTGGTCGACGGCCGAGTGCAGCAGGAGCAGCGGCTGGGTCACCTTGCCGAGGTCGGCGCGGACCAGCGCCCACAGCCTGCTCAGGCTGGCCGCCGCGCGCACCGGCAGCCGCGAGTACGCCAGTTCCACCGCGCCCGGCTTCTTGATGTCCCCGGCCACGCCCGGCACCGACGGCAGCACCCTGGCCAGCAACGGCAGCAGCCTGGCGTCCCAGCGCAGCGTGGTCACCGACGGGTTGACCAGCGCCAGCCCGGCGATCCGGTCGCCGAACTCCTGCGCCAGCCGCAGCGCCAGCGTGCCGCCCATCGACTGGCCGCAGACGAAGACCGTCTCGCAGGTGTCGAACAGCTCCAGCAGCTCGGCGCGGACGCAGCCGTACCAGTCGGTCCAGTTCGTCCGGTTCATCTCCTGCCAGGTGGTGCCGTGCCCGGGCAGCCGCGGCCCGCGCACGGTGAACCCGGCCCCGGCCAGGTGCTCGCCCCACGGCCGCATGCTGGCTGGTGTTCCGGTGAACCCGTGGCACAGCAGCGCCCCGGCCTCGGTGGAGCCGGTGTGCGCGAAGGGTTCCGCACCGGCGAGCACGGGCATGCTCTCGCCTTCCTCTCCGGGGTTCGAGACCTCCATGTTCGCACGGGTTCGGCCACCCGTGGGACGATGCCGGGGACTGAAGGTGACGCGGCCGGATGTGACATCGATCGCTGGGCACCGGCAACCGGGGGTCAGGCGTTGTGCCGGGTACGGACGAGTTCGTAGTCTTGCTGATCGGATCGGGCCGTCGGCCACCGCGCTGCCCGCTAGGAGGACTTGAGCAAGGTGCTGTACCGGTTGATGAAGTACGTGCTGCTCGGCCCGCTGCTGCGGCTGCTGTGGCCGACCAAGGTCTCCGGGGCGGAGAACATCCCGGCCACCGGTGGCGCGATCCTCGCGGGCAACCACCTCGCCGTCGCCGACTCCTTCTTCATGCCGCTCTACGTCCGGCGCAAGGTGACCTTCCCGGCCAAGTCGGAGTACTTCACCGAAAAGGGGCTCAAGGGCAGGCTGAAGAAGTGGTTCTTCAGCGGCCTCGGGCAGATCCCGATCGACCGTTCCGGTGGCTCGGCCGCCCAGGCCGCGCTCGACACCGCGATCCGGGTGCTGCGCGAAGGGCACCTGCTCGGCATCTACCCCGAGGGCACCCGCTCGCCGGACGGCAGGCTGTACAAGGGCAAGACCGGCGTCGCCAGGATCGCGCTGCAGGCCGGGGTGCCGGTGGTCCCGGTGGTCACCATCGGCACCGACAAGGTCAACCCGATCGGCTCGAAGATGTGGTGGCCGCGGCGGCTCGAGGTCCGCTTCGGCAAGCCGCTGGACTTCTCCCGCTACGAGGGCCTCGCCGGCGACCGCTTCATCGAGCGGTCGATCACCGACGAGATCATGTACGCGCTGATGGAGCTGTCCGGCCAGGAGTACGTGGACATCTACGCGGCCAAGGCCAAGGAACTGGCTGCCGCCGAGGCCGCCGGGGTGCGCCCCGACGTGCCGAAGCAGCCGTCGGGTGCCGACGCCGACCGCGTGCCGCAGACCAAGGCTTCCTGATCGGCCCGGAAGCCGACCACTAGGGTGGCCCGGTGCGATTTTTCTACGACACCGAGTTCATCGAGGACGGCGTGACGATCGACCTGGTGTCGATCGGTGTCGTGGACGAGGACGGCCGGGAGTTCTACGCGGTTTCGACGGAGTTCGATCCGGACAAGGCGGGCCCGTGGGTGCGGGACAACGTGCTCCCGAAGCTGCCCTCGCCCGCCGACCGGGCCTGGCGCGGCCGCGAGCGCATCCGCAACGACCTGCTGGAGTTCTTCGGCAAGCCGTCCGGCGGGATCGAGCTGTGGGCCTGGTTCGCCGCCTACGACCACGTGGCGCTGGCGCAGCTGTGGGGCCCGATGCCCGCCCTCCCGCGGCAACTGCCCCGGTTCACCCGGGACCTGCGGCAGCGCTGGGAGGACGTGGGCAAGCCGAAACTGCCCGCCGCCCCCGCCAACGCCCACGACGCCCTCGCCGACGCCCGGCACAACCTGGTGCGGTGGCGAGCGATCGAAGAGGAGTGGCGCCGCCGGGGCCTGTCCGGCTGAGTCGGGGCGCCCACTCGGGCTTAGGCCGGGTGTGCTCCGGCTCGGCTGGGCACGTACCAGCTTGGCTGGGCTCGCTCCGGCTCGGCTGGGCTCGCTCCGGCTTGACTGGCAGTGCTCCGGCTCGGCTGGGTGCTCTGACTGGACTGGGGTGCTCTCCAGCTTGGCTGACTGCGCTCCGCCCGCCTGAGTGCGCTCCGGCTGGCTGAGCAAGACCTGCTCGGCTGGGCGCACTCCGGCTTGGCCAACGCACTCCGGCTCGGCTGGGCACGTACCGGTCTGGCTGGGCCCGCTCCGGCTGGGGCACGCTCCGGCGGGCACCATCGAGCCCGTCCCGGCGGTGCCCAGCCGGAGAGCGGCGCCGCGACTGCCCGGCGGGCACCAGCTCGGTGCCCGCCGAGTCCGGCCTCGGTGCGCCCCCACCGCCTCGGTGAGCTGGAGCCACCCAGCCGATCAGCGGGCGCGCACCGCTTCGGCGAGGCGGTCCAGCAGGCGGGCCGTGGTCGGCCAGTCCAGGCAGGCGTCGGTGATGCTCTGGCCGTGGGTCAGTTCGCCCGCCCGGCCCAGCGTCAGGTCCTGGCGACCGGCGGCCAGGAAGCTCTCCAGCATCACGCCGCGCAGGCCCCGCTCACCCCGTTCGATCCGGTCGGCCAGTTCCCCGACGACCTCCGCCTGGCGCACGTGGTCCTTGCCGCTGTTGCCGTGGCTGGCGTCGACCAGGAGGCGTTCGGGGAGGCCCGCGCGGCGCAGGCGGTCCAGGGTGTCCGCCACGGTGGCGGCGTCGTGGTTCGGCCCGGTCGCGCTGCCGCGCAGGATCACGTGGCAGTCCGGGTTGCCGGAGGTGGTCAGCAGCGCGGCGAGGCCGTCGGCGTTGATCCCGGCGAACACGTGCCCGGCCGCCGCGGCGCGGGTGGCGTCCACCGCCACCTGCACGTCACCCTCGGTGGAGTTCTTGATGCCGACCGGCATGGACAGCGCGCTGCACAGCTGGCGGTGCACCTGGCTGGCCGCGGTCCGCGCGCCGATCGAACCCCAGGTGACGATGTCGGCGATGAACTGCGGGGTGATCGGGTCGAGGAACTCGCAGCCGACCGGCAGGCCGAGCGCGGACACGTCGAGCAGCAGCCGCCGCGCCAGCCGCAGGCCCCGGTTGACCGCGAAGCTGCCGTCCAGGCCGGGGTCGTTGATCAGGCCCTTCCAGCCGAGCGTGGTGCGCGGCTTCTCGAAGTACACGCGCATCACCACGTGCAGCTGCTCGCTGAGGCCCTCGGCGTGCGCGGCGAGGCGCTGGGCGTAGTCGAGGGCGGCGGCGGTGTCGTGCACCGAGCACGGGCCGACCACGACCAGCAGGCGGTCGTCGGTGCCGTCGAGCACGCCGACCGCGCCTGTTCGTCCTTTATGGACGGTTCGGGCCACGGCTTCGCCGACCGGCAGCTCCTCGCGCAGCAACGCGGGCGGGATCAGCGGGCTGATGCTGGTGGTGCGCTGGTCGTCCAGCGCGAGGGTGGGGTCGAAGGTGATCGTCATGGCGGGGGTCCTTTCGACCCAGCCGCCCCGATCGCACCTCGCCCGAGCCGGCTGGGAAACCGGCTCGGAGGTGGAAGGTCAGCGCACGGCGTCGCCGACCGGCCCACCCGGGGCCGGCCTGCCAAACCAAAAATACGAGCGCTGCACGCCACGAAGCTAGCACAGCCCCGGTCACCGCCCGACGAACAGCCACGCCACCACGGCCGCGACCGGTACCCCCGCGGCGAGCGCGGCCGGGAGCCGCCGCGGGGCGCGGCGGACCAAGGGGGTGAGCGCGGCGATCGACGCCGCGGTGAACAGCAGGCCGACGATGCCGAAACCCAGGGGGACGCCGAGCCCGTCGTCGGTCAGCGCGGGGTCGCGCTCGGCCAGGCCCAGCTCACCGGCGAGCACCTGCCCCATCAGCACGACGAACGGACCGGCGAGGCCGGTGACGGCGCCGGCGGCGGCGCTCGCGGCGAGCAGGGCGGGCCAGCCCGGCCGGGGTGCCGACATGGTCTAGACCATAGCTGCTGCACCGATCAAGTCGGATACCGCTACGCTGACGCCGGATGTGTGACCCAAGACAAAGCAGGCAAGCGGAGGTCTGAGTCTGATGCGAGTCGGTGTGCTGACCGGGGGCGGCGACTGCCCCGGGCTGAACGCGGTGATCCGGGCGGTGGTCCGCAAGGGCATCGAGGTCCATGGCTGGGAGGTCGTCGGTTTCCGGAGCGGCTGGCGGGGCCCGATGACCGGCGACAGCAGGCCGCTGGGCCTCGCGGACGTCGAGGAGATCCTGACCAGGGGCGGCACCATCCTCGGGTCCTCGCGGACCAACCCGTACAAGTCCGAGGGCGGCGTCGAGCAGATCCGCGGTGTGCTCGCCGACCAGGGCGTGGACGCGCTGATCGCGATCGGCGGCGAGGACACCCTCGGCGTGGCGAAGAAGCTGACCGACGACGGCATCGGCGTGGTCGGCGTGCCCAAGACCATCGACAACGACCTGGGCGCCACCGACTACACCTTCGGCTTCGACACCGCGGTGCACATCGCCACCGAGTCGATCGACCGCCTGCGCACCACGGCGGAGTCGCACCACCGCGCGCTGGTGGTCGAGGTGATGGGGCGGCACGCGGGCTGGATCGCGCTGCACTCCGGCCTGGCCGGTGGCGCGAACGTGATCCTGGTGCCGGAGCGGCCGTTCTCGGTGGAGAAGGTCGTCGAGTGGGTGGAGCGGCGGTTCGAGCGCCAGTACGCGCCGATCATCGTGGTCGCCGAGGGCGCCGTGCCCGAGGGCGGGGCCGAGGTGCTGCACTCGGGGGAGAAGGACGCGTTCGGGCACGTGCGGCTCGGCGGGGTCGGCACCTGGCTGGCGGAGGAGATCGCGCAGCGGACCGGCAAGGAGTCGCGGGCCGTGGTGCTCGGCCACACCCAGCGCGGTGGCATCCCGACCGCCTACGACCGCGTGCTGGCCACGCGCTTCGGCCTGCAGGCCGTGGACGCCGTGGCCGACGGCGACTTCGGCGTGATGGTGGCGCTGAAGGGCACCGACATCGTGCGCGTGAAGCTGGCGGAGGCCACCGCCGAGCTGAAGACCGTGCCCGCTTCGCGGTACGAAGAGGCCGAGGTCTTCTTCGGCTGAGCCCGGTGGCCAGGAGTGGGGGCACCGCGCCCACTCCTGGCCCGCCGGTCAGACCAGGGCCAGCGAGTCGAGGACGGCCGCGGCACCGGCGATGTCGCCGGTGAGCGGGCGGTCCGCGGTGCTCGGGTCCAGCACGGCCCCCGCCTGCTCGAAGGCGGCCCGCACCGGGATGTCCACCAGGTCGGCGCGCCGCATGCGCAGGGCCCGCACGGCGGCCACCAGTTCGCAGGCCAGCAGTTGCCGGTAGGCCCGGCACGCCGCCGTGGTCGCCCTGGCGGCCTGGGTGGAGAAGCTCGCGTGGTCCTCCAGGCCCCGTGAGACCACGGCGCTGCCCAGCGTCACCGGAAGCGCCGCCTGCCGCAGTTCGGTCAGCGCGTCGTGGGCGACGTACTCCAGGATCATCACGCCCGAGCTGCCGGACGGCCCGTCCGCCAGGAACGGCCGCAACCCGGTGAAGTCCGGTTCGACCAGGTCGCCGAGGCGCGCCGCGGACAGTTCGGCCACCTGGTGCACGGTCGCCCGCGCCTGGTCCAGCGCCGACGAGACGTACGCGGTGTGGAAGTGCGCGTGGTGGTAGGCGTCGCCTTCGGGCACGCAGATCATCGGGTTCTCGGTGCCCGCGTTGATCTCGATCGCCAGCACGTCCCGCAGGTGGTGCAGCGCGTCCAGCGCCGGCCCCTGCACCTGCGGGAAGGCACGCAGCCCGAACGGGTCCTGGATGCGGCGGCCGGGCGCCGGGGTGCCCTCCATGCCGAGCAGCCGCCGGAGGTCCGCGGCGCAGGCGAGCTGCCCGGGGTGCGGCCGGGCCTCGTGCACCGCCGTCGCGTACGCCTCGGGATTGCCGTCGAGCGCGACGTAGGTCAGGGCGGTGACCGCGTGGCTGGCCTTGGCCAGCGTTTCCAGTTCGAGCGCCGCCAGCACCGCTTCGGCGAGCGTGGCGGCGTTGCTGCTCATGAACGCCAGCGCGTCTCCCGCCTGCACCGCCACCGGCGGCACACCACCGCGGCGCCACGGCCGTTCCCCGGCCAGCGCGAGCCCGGTTTCGGCCAGGGGCGCCAGGTCGCCGGTGCCGATCGCGCCCAGCCGGTGCACCACCGGCAGCGCACCCGCCCGCAACGCGCCCGCCAGCGCTTCGATCAGGCCGGGGCTGATCCCCGACCGCCCGGCCAGCAGCTGGTTGAGCCGGATCAGCAGCATCGCGCGCACCTGGCCGTCCGGCATCAGCTCACCGCTGCCACCGGCGTGGCTGCGCAGCAGGCGCAGGCCGTGGTCGGTGGAGTGCTCCCCGGTCACCGCGTCGTCCTTGTTCGCGCCGACGCCGGTGGTGCGGCCGTAGACCACGCGCCGCGTGCTCAGCTCCTCGGCCAGTTCCCACGCGCGCCCGGCCGCCGCGAGCGCGCCCGGCTCGACGTCCACCTCCAGCGGTCCCTCGCCACCCGCCACCGTTCGCACGTCACCGCAGCGCAGCGTCCGCCCGTCGACCCGGACCAAACCGATCTCCTCTCCGCCGTTCGCCCCAGGGTGCCGCTAGGCCGATCCAGTGCCCCCGGCGGGCCGCCCGGTGACCCCCGGTAGCCGGTCCCGGCAACTCAGCGAACCGTGGTCTGAACCATTGACGGATTGGTCTAGACCCATTTAGCGTGAGTGGATCGGAGCGGTGCACCGTGGCACCGCCGGGCTCACGGAGGACACCGATGTTCTCTTCACACAGACGGAGATGGCTGGGTGCGGGCGGCGTGCTGGCCGCCGCGCTGATGGCGGTCGCGGTCGTGGCTCCGGCCTCGGCCAAAGCACCGGCCGAGAGCGCACAGGCCGCACCGGCCGCCGAAGCCGGCGTCACCGCGCACGGCAAGACCCTCGGCTACTTCGCCCAGTGGGGCGTCTACGGCCGGAACTACCACGTCAAGAACATCCACACCTCGGGGTCGGCGGCCAAGCTGACCCACATCAACTACGCCTTCGGCAACGTGGTCAACGGCCAGTGCGTGCTGGGTGACACCTACGCCGACTACGACCGGTTCTACGGCGCCGGCGAGAGCGTCGACGGGGTGTCCGACACCTGGGACAACGGCGCGCTGCGGGGCAACTTCGGCCAGCTGAAGCGGCTGAAGAAGATGTACCCCAACATCAAGGTGCTGTTCTCCTTCGGCGGCTGGACCTGGTCCGGTGGCTTCGGCCAGGCCGCGAAGAACCCGGCGGCGTTCGCGAACTCCTGCTACAACCTGCTGAACGACCCGCGCTGGGCCGGCGTGTTCGACGGCATCGACATCGACTGGGAGTACCCCAACGCCTGCGGCCTGACCTGCGACACCAGCGGTCCCGCCGCGTTGAAGAACCTGGCGGCGGCGTTGCGCGCCAAGTTCGGCTCGAAGCTGGTCACCGCGGCCATCACCGGTGACGGCTCGGCCGGCGGCAAGGTCGACGCGGCCGACTACGGCGGCGCGGCGCAGTACTTCGACTGGTACAACGTGATGACCTACGACTACTTCGGGGCCTGGGCCGCGCAGGGGCCGACGGCGCCGCACTCGCCGCTGACCGGCTACAACGGCATCCCGAACGCCGGGTTCACCTCCGACGCGGTCATCCAGAAGCTCAAGGGCAAGGGCGTTCCGGCCAGCAAACTGCTGCTCGGGCTGGGTTTCTACGGCCGCGGCTGGACCGGTGTGACGCAGGACGCACCCGGTGGCACGGCCACCGGACCCGCGCCCGGCACCTACGAGCAGGGCATCGAGGACTACAAGGTGCTCAAGGGCAAGTGCCCGGCCACCGGCACCATCGCCGGGACCGCCTACGCCAAGTGCGGCAACCAGTGGTGGAGCTACGACACCCCGGCGACGATCAAGGGCAAGGTCGGCTACGCCCGGGCGCAGGGTCTCGGCGGCACCTTCTTCTGGGAGCTGTCCGGTGACACCACCAACGGCGAGCTGATCAGCGCCATCCAGAGCGGCTGAGCGGCTCCCACAGACGGCTAGCAGTGGCGGTAGCCGAGGAGCGGGCGGGGAAACCGAGTTCCCCGCCCGCTTTCTGTCGTGGGCACCGTTTATCGTGCGCGGGTGACGTTCAAGGGCTTCGGCGAATACGCCATCGACTTCTACGACGGCCTGGTGGTCGACAACTCGAAGCCGTACTGGGAGGACAACCTCCGCACCTACCGCGAGGACGTGCGCGCGCCGATGGAGGCGCTGCTCACCGAACTGGACGCGGAGTTCTCCGACGGCTTCGGCAAGGGCAAGGTGTTCCGGCCGCACCGCGACGTGCGCTTCGCCAAGGACAAGCGCCCGTACAAGACGCACTGCGGCGGGGTGATCGAGCAGGGCCGCGGCGGGGGCGCGTACTACGTGGAGGTCAGCTCGGCCGGGCTGCGGGTCGGCGGCGGCTGCTTCCACCTGGCCGCCGACCAGCTGGCGAACTTCCGGCGCGCGGTGGACACCGAACCGCACGGCCCGGAGCTGGAGCGCATCCTGGCGAAGCTGCGCAAGCAGGGCTGGGAGATCAAGGGTGAGGCGCTGAAGACCAAGCCCCGCGGTTATGACGCCGATCACCCGCGCATCGACCTGCTGCGGCACAAGTCGCTGTACGCGGTGAAGCTCTGGGAGCCGGACGACACCCTGCACGAACGCGGGTGCCTCGACCGGGTCCGCCGGTCGTGGCGGCAGGTGCGGGCGTTCAACGAATGGGCCCGCGACCACGTCGGCCTCAGCCAGCTGCCGCGGCGCTGAGCCACAGCCTTTCGCCGGTGGACACCAGGACGCGGGCGTTCCAGAGCAGGGCGGTGGCTCGCCCGCTGTCCTCCGGCAGCGCCAGTTCGGTGCCGCAGTCCGGCCACAACCGGGCGCGGCCACCCAGTTCCCCGGCGACCACCACGCGGTTGCCGTCGAAGGCCACCCCGGTGACCGCGGGCAGTTGAGCGGGATCGAGGTCGGGCCCGCTGGTCAGCGCCCAGCCGCCGGGCGCCGAGCGCCAGCAGGCGAGCCGCTGCGGTCCGGCGTCCGACCTGGACAGGCCGGCCACCGCGCAGGCCGTCGCCGAGCAGGCGATCCGGTCGGCGGTGACGTCCGTGGAGCCGGGTGGCCGGGGCAGCGCGGCCCGCTGCCAGGCGCGGCCGTCCGCCGAGGTCCAGACCAGCGGGTCGAACCGGCGACCCGCCCGCACGTCGCCGACGGCGGTGAACCCGGTACCGCTCGCCGCGACGCCGAGCGCGCGGGTCTGCCCGCCGGACGGCGCCGGTTCGCCGTCCAGGCGCGACCAGGTCCGGCCGTCGGGGGAGGTCCAGAGGGCGGCGCCCGCCCCGGTGGGGTGCTCCCACTGCCCGGACAGCACCGAGCCCGAGGGCCCGGTCGCGGTGCCGTTCACGCCCATCGCCCGCGGGCCGCCGAGCAGTTCGAACGGCTGGGGGAACTCGGTCAGCCCGAGCGGATCGCCCGACCAGAGGGTCCACCGGGCGTTGCCGTGCGCACCGCCGAAGGCGCGGCCGAGCGCGAGCAGCCTGCCACCACCCGCGGACGGCTCGATCAGCTCGGCCTTGGCGCCGTAACCGCCGCCGGTGTGCACCGGCAGGGTCCGCCAGCCGGTGTCCGGGGTGCCGAGCCACGCCGCCGGGGCGCGGCCATCAGGCCCGGGAACGGAGCCCGTGAGCAGGATCTCCTCACCTGATCGGGCGAAACCGAGGAGACGGGCGCCCGGCGCCGGGGTACCCAGTTCGAGCCACGGGCCGGGGGCGGGGGTGCAGGCCACCAGCGCGGTGGCCAGCAGGGCGGCCACCGGCTTGCGCACCCGGGAAGCATACCGACGGTTACTACGGAGCGAACACGGAAAGAAACAGGTCGAATCGGTCTCGGGATCGGTAAAGACGTAGCCGCCCCGAGGGGCTACGCTGTCTGAACGTGAGCCGACGCGCGAAGATCGTTTGTACCCTTGGCCCCGCCACCGCCAGCGCGGAGAAGGTGCGGGCCCTCGTCGACGCCGGGATGGACGTGGCGAGGATGAACTTCAGCCACGGAAGCCACGGCGACCACAAGGAGGTCTACGACGTCGTCCGCGCGGCGGCGGCGGAGACCGGGCGCGCCGTCGGCATCCTCGCCGACCTGCAGGGCCCGAAGATCCGCCTCGGCACCTTCGCCAACGGACCGGTCGAGTGGCGCAACGGCGACATCGTGCGCATCACCGTGGAGGACGTGGCCGGCACCCACGAACGCGTCTCCACCACCTACAAGGGCCTGGCCAACGACGCCAAGCCGGGTGACCGCCTGCTGGTCGACGACGGCAAGGTCGGCCTGGTGGTGCAGGAGGTCGACGGCCCGGACGTGGTCTGCGAGGTCACCGAGGGCGGCCCGGTCAGCAACAACAAGGGCGTCTCGCTGCCCGGCATGGACGTCTCCGTGCCCGCCATGTCCGAGAAGGACGTCGAGGACCTCGAGTTCGCCATGGAACTCGGCGTGGACTTCGTGGCGCTGTCGTTCGTCCGCTCGCCCGCCGACATCGACCTGGTGCACCAGGTGATGGACCGGGTCGGCAAGGGCCGGGTGCCGGTGATCGCCAAGCTGGAGAAGCCGGAGGCGGTCTACAACCTCGAGGCCATCGTGCTGGCCTTCGACGGCATCATGGTCGCCCGCGGTGACCTGGGTGTGGAGCTGCCGCTGGAGCAGGTGCCGCTGGTGCAGAAGCGGGCCATCCAGATCGCCCGCGAGAACGCCAAGCCGGTGATCGTGGCCACCCAGATGCTCGACTCGATGATCAGCAACTCCCGGCCCACCCGCGCCGAGGCCTCGGACGTGGCCAACGCCGTGCTCGACGGCACCGACGCGGTGATGCTGTCCGGGGAGACCAGCGTCGGCCGCTACCCGGTCGAGTCGGTGGCCACCATGGCCAAGATCATCCAGGCGGTGGAGACCGACTCCCCGCAGGTCCCGCCGCTGAGCCACGTGCCGCGGACCAAGCGCGGGGTGATCTCCTACGCCGCCCGCGACATCGGCGAGCGGCTCAACGCCAAGGCGCTGGTCGCCTTCACCCAGTCCGGTGACACCGTGCGGCGGCTGGCCCGGCTGCACACCCGGCTGCCGCTGCTGGCCTTCACCCCGGAGGAGAGCGTGCGCAGCCAGCTCGCGCTGACCTGGGGCACCGCCACCCGGATCGTGCCGAAGGTGGACTCCACCGACCAGATGATCCAGCAGGTCGACCACGCCATGGTGGAGATGGACCGCTACCAGGAGGGCGACCTGGTGGTGATCGTGGCGGGCTCCCCGCCGGGCACCGTCGGCTCGACCAACCTGATCCGCGTGCACCGCCTCGGTGAAGACGATCACGCCTGAGCACAGCACGGTCGTGCGCTCCGCCGGGATAGGGTTTCCGGCATGACAGAGGTCGCCAGAGCCGCCGCCACCGAACTGGACGCGGACGCGGGCCGCAGCGGGCAGGTGGTGCTCGATCGCCTGGTCGCGCTGCTCGACCTGGAGCGGATCGAGGAGAACATCTTCCGCGGCGTCAGCCCGCCGCACTCGCCGGTGCGGGTGTTCGGCGGGCAGGTCGCCGGGCAGGCGCTGGTCGCCGCCGGGCGCACGGTGCCGCCGGAGCGCACCGTGCACTCGCTGCACGCCTACTTCATCCGCGGCGGCGACCCGCGGGTGCCGATCGTCTACGAGGTCGACCGCATCCGCGACGGCCGCTCGTTCACCACCCGCCGGGTGGTCGCGGTGCAGCACGGCAAGGCCATCTTCGCGTTGTCCGCCTCCTTCCAGAAGGCGGAGGCGGGCATCGAGCACGCCGAGGAGATGCCCGACGTGCCCGCGCCGGAGACGCTGCCGACGGTGCAGGAGCGGATCGAGGGCTACCCCGACCTGGCCAGCCTGCACAGCAGGCCGCGGCCGATCGACCTCCGCTACGTCAACGACCCGCCGTGGGTGACCCGCGGCACCGGCAACCCGGCCACCCGCAACCAGGTGTGGATGCGCGCGGACGGCGAGCTGCCCGACGACCAGCTGCTGCACGTGTGCGTGCTGGCCTACGCGTCGGACATGACCCTGCTGGACTCCCCGCTGGCCCGCCACGGCGCCTACTGGGAGCTGGACAAGGTGCTCGGCGCCAGCCTCGACCACGCGATGTGGTTCCACCGGCCGTTCCGGGCCGACGAGTGGTTCCTCTACGACACCGAGTCGCCGTCGGCCTCGAACGCCCGCGCGCTGGCCACCGGCCGCTTCTTCGCCGCCGACGGCACGCTCATCGCCACCGTGGTGCAGGAGGGCCTGCTGCGGGTCCTGTGACGGTCTCCTGTGGACCCGGGGCGTCCATAGGGGACTGGGTTTCGCGCCTGGACGACGGAGTTCCGCGTCGAGGTGATCGAGTTCTGCGTCCGGCGGGCCGAGTTTCGCGTCCGGGAGCCCTTACCCACCCGGCCGGCGCTGCACCGGTCGGGTGATTTCGGTGGAAGGCACGACCGAGCGGCGGCCCCGCGTGCGGGCCCGCCACGGACCGCCGTGCACGCGGTACGCCGTGGCGGGGCCGGATCCTGGCTCTCCGGCGTGCTACCGACGCGGCGAGTCGGCGTTCGCCGTGCCCGCCGAACGGGTGAGCCGGGCCGGGCGCCACTCCACAATGGCGGCTATTGGGTTCAGCTCAGGGTGACCCGTGCACAAGCGGGCTCCCCCACCGAAGTAGTCGCCCCGAAATTCGCCGGATGCACTGGCTCCGCGCCGGAAAATGGAGCAGACTGCGAGCGTACAACGGCGATGTGCAATTTGCAGTCCACCTTCTGGGGACGCGGGCGAAATCGACGTAGTCAATTCATCACGGCGAGTCTGGGCGGCTGGTTAGATATGACGGCAGGGACATCGGCAGGCGAGGAACGCGGCGGAGGTGGCGCGGTGGCGCGTGGGCACGGCCCGACGGTGCGCCGTCGGCGGCTGGCCGGTGAGCTGCGCCGGCTCCGGGAGGCCGCCGAGCTGACCATCGACGAGGTGGGCGAGAAGCTCGAGTGCTCCGCGTCGAAGATCAGCCGGATCGAAACCGGGCACGTCGGGGTCACCCCGCGTGACGTCCGGGACATGCTCGAGCTCTACGGCCTGGTCGGCGACGAGCGCGAGGCGCTGGTCCAGCTGGCCAGGGAGGCCCGCAAGCGCGGCTGGTGGCACGCCTACAACGAGGTGTTCACCGGCACCTTCGTCGGCCTGGAAGCCGATGCCAGTTCGCTGCGCGCCTACCAGGCCCTGCTGGTCCCCGGCCTGCTGCAGACCGAGCGCTACGCGCGCACGGTGATCCGCGCGCTGCGCCCGGACGCCGACGAGAGCGAGCTGCAGCGGCGCGTCGCGGCGCGGATGGCCCGTCAGGAACTGCTCACCGACCCCGCGCCGCCCGAGTACTGGGCGGTGATCGACGAAGCCGTGCTGCACCGGCGGGTCGGCGGGCACGAGGTGATGGTGGAACAGGTTTCCCGGCTGATCGAGGTCGCGGCGATGCCGCACGTGACGCTCCAGGTCGTGCCGTTCGGCGCGGGTGCTCATCCGGGAATGGAAGGACCGTTTCTGATCCTCGGTTTTCCGGAGCAGGCAGATCCGGACGTGGTTTACGTAGACAGCACTTCCAGCGGCCTTTACCTGGAGATGCCGGATGATGTGCGCCGCTATACGCTCATGTTCGATCACCTGCGCGCCACTGCCTTGAAACCGGATGACTCGGTCGAACTCATCGCCGAGTCGGCCGCGCGGCTGGGTGCGGAGCACGCAAAGTAAGGAGTGGGGACCATGTCCGCGAACCTCGTTTTCCTGACCGGTTGGCGCAAGAGCAGCCACAGTGGTGGCGGCAATGACTGCGTCGAAATCGCATTCACCCGTGACGGCGCGGCCGTCCGCGACTCGAAGGACGTCGAGGGCGGTCTGCTCTCCTTCACTTCCCGGGGATGGCAGGGGCTGCTCGACGCCACGCGCGCCGGCCGCCTCGACCCCAGCTGAGCACGCCGAACCGGGCCCCTTACACCCGCCGCGCAGGGGCAAGGCGGGGGTAAGGGGCCTTCGCACGCCCGGACTGCGTGATCGCCCGATGTCCCGGCCCACCCCTCAGGACGAATCTGAGACTCGGCAACGACGGACCGAGACGATCAGGAGCAGACCATGAGGACCGACTGGATGTGGGACGCCGTGCAGGCCGAGGTCGCCTACCGCAACGAGGAACTGCGGCGGGCGGGCAGGCTGACCAGGGTGGTGCGCAGCAGCAGGCCGTTCCGCTGGATGCGCACCAAGCCGCAGGTGCACATACCCGAGCAACGCCGGGGGTCGCACGACGCGGCCGCCTGAGGTGGGCCGCACCACAGGCGTCACGCCACGGGCGAAAACCACCCCGCTCCGAGGCCACCGGTAGGACACAATGCCAACCGTGCCCCGTCTCGGATCCGGAATCCCGCTCGTCGCGCGGACCAGTGAAATGCGCCGGCTTCGCGCCGCGCTCGCCCGTGCCGAGCGCAGCGAAGCCGGCGCCGTGCTGCTGTCGGGGGACGCCGGCGTCGGCAAGACCCGCGTGCTGACCGAGCTGGCCGAGCACGCCGCGGGCCGCGGTGCGCTGGTGCTCACCGGCCGCTGCCTCGACGTGCGGGAGGGCGGTTTGCCGTACCTGCCGTTCGCCGAGGCGCTGACCCCGCTGGCCAGCTCCGGGGACAGCGCGGTGGCCGACGCGGTCCGGGTGCGCCACGCGCTCGGACGGCTGCTGCCGCAGCTGGGCACGGTGGTGCCGCCGAGCGTGGAGTACACCCCGGTGACCGCCAGCGACCACGAAGCGATGGGCCCGGTGCGCGCCGAGCGGGACCTGGGGCAGCTGCAGCTGTTCGACGCGGTGCTCGGCCTGCTCACCGAGCTGTCCGAGCGCACGCCGGTGGTGCTGCTGCTGGAGGACCTGCACTGGGCCGACGGCTCCACCAGGAACCTGTTCTCCTTCCTGCTGTCCCGGCTGCGGGCCCAGCGCCTGCTGGTGGTGGCCACCTACCGCGAGGAGGACGTGCACCGGCGGCACCCGCTGCGGCCGCTGCTGTCCGAGCTGGTGCGGCTGGCCAGCGTGGAGCGGATCGACCTGCCGCCGTTCGGCGAGGCCGACGCCCGCCAGTTCGTCGCCGCGCTGTCCGACGCCGCGCTCGCCCCCGAGGTGCTGACCGGGCTGATCGAGCGGTCGCAGGGCAACCCGTTCTTCCTGGAGGAGCTGCTCGCCTCCTGCACCGACGGCTCGGACCTGCCGACCGGGCTGGCCGAGGTGCTGCTGTCCAGGGTGGAGCGGCTCTCCGCCGACGCGCAGCGGGTGCTGCGGCTGATCTCGGTGGCCAACGGCGGTGTCTCGCACGCCGTGCTGAACGACCTGTCCGGATTGGACGAACTCGCGCTCGACGAGGCGTTGCGCGAAGCCGTGCAGCACCACGTCCTGGTGGTGGACAACGGTTTCCACCTGTTCCGGCACGCGCTGCTGCGTGAGGCGGTCTACGGCGACCTGCTGCCGGGCGAGCGCACCAGGACCCACGCCAAGTACGCGGACCGGTTGCGGCACAACCCGGAAACCCGCGGCGGGCACGCGCTGCTGGCCTACCACAGCCTGGAGAGCAACGACCTGCCCACCGCGCTGGCGGCGTCCAAGCGCGCGGCGGCCGAGGCCGAGCGCATCGGCGCCCCGGCGTCCGCGCTCAAGCACATCGAGCAGGCGCTGGCGATCTGGGACGCGGTACCGGAGAACGAGCGGCCCGAAGGGGTCGACGAGATCAAGCTGCTCAGCGAGGCGTCCTACTTCGCCGGGACCTCGGGTGAGCCGGAACGCGCGATCGCCTACGCACGCAGTGCGGTCAAGGCCATCCACGACGGCGTCTCGGCCGAGCGCGCGGCGACGTTGTGGCGGCGGCTGGCGCAGGCGCTCGGGGCGATGGACGACACGTGGGACGAGTCGGCGGGGGCGATCGCCAAGGCGTGGGAACTGGTCGAGCACGCCGAAGCCTCCCGCACCCGGGCCTGGGTGCTGTCCACCAGGGCGATCATCCAGCGCGGTGACGACAAGCTCGAGGAAGCGCTGTGGAGCGCGCGGAGCGCGGTGGCCGACGCCCGCGCGGTGGGGGCCGACGGGGCCGAGGCCGACGCGCTGGTCACGCTGGCGGTCCTCGCCGAGACCGGCGGGAACATCGAGGAGTCCCACGACCTGCTGCGCCAGGCCCAGCTCAAGGCGGAGCAGGCGGGTGCGCTGAACGTCGGGCTGCGGGCCAGGTACTTCCTCGCCTCCAGTTACGAGGAACTGTCCGAACTGGACTCCGCGCTCGCCGCCTACCGGGACAGCACCCACTACGCCAAGGAGAACGGGCTCACCTGGAGCGCGTTCGGGCTGGAAGCCCGGGCGCGGCACCTGTACCTGCGTTACGTCAGCGGGGACTGGCCGACCGAGGACGGGCGCCCGCAGCGCGGGGTGTCCAGTGCGGTGGCGGCGAGGATGACCGCGTCGTGGGTGTACATCGTGGCGGCCAGGGGGCGGCTCGCCGAGGCCGAGAAGATGGTCGCGAGCCTGCGGTCGGAATGGGGCGCGGACATCCTGATCGCGATCGCCGCCGGTGCGGTCGGCATCGAGGTGGCGTACTGGGGCGGGGACCACGCCGAAGCGGTGCGCCGGACCGACGAGGTGATCCAGCGGCTGGAGAAGTTCGAGCGGTGGTTGCTCGGCGGGGTCCGGATGGTCGCGCTCGGCCTGCGTTCGTGCACGGCGATGGCGAGGGCGGCCAGGGTGCGCGGGGACGCCGCAGCCGAGGCCGAGGCGGTGGCCAAGGGCGAGGAGCTGCTGGCACACGGCCGGGCCTGCCTGGAACACGGGAAACCGCGTTCGGGCACGCTGGGGCCGGAGGGCCGGGCGTGGCAGGCGCGGCTGGCGGCCGAAGCCACCGAGCTGCACGGCGGGTTCGACCCGGCCACCTGGGCGGAAACCGTGGACGCGTTCGGTTATGGCGCGGTTTACGAGCAAGCCGTCGCGCGCCAGCGGCACGCAGCCGCGTTGCTCGGCACCGGTGAGCCCGCCGACGCCGAACTCGCCGCGGCGGAACTGCGGCGGGCGCACGAGGTGGCCGAGCGGCTCGGCGCGAAACCGCTCGGCGACGCCGTTCGCGACCTGGCGCACCGCGCGCGCATCGACCTGCCCGGCCAGCAGCCGCGGCGCGACGTGGTGGACCCGCTGACCGAGCGCGAACGCGCGGTGCTGGAACGGGTGGCGCTGGGCCGGACGAACCGGCAGGTCGGCGAAGAGCTGTACATCAGCGAGAAGACGGTGAGCGTGCACCTGTCCCGGGTGATGGCGAAGCTCGGCGCCAGCCGCCGCGCCGAAGCCGTGGCGATCGCCAAGGACCGCGGTCTGCTGACCGCCTAGTGGAGGAAACCCCGCGTCGGGGCGGGGTTTCCTCCGGGGATCACCTCGGCAGGCGGCGTAGGGCCTTCATGCTGGAGGTCATGCCCTTCACCCAGAGCCGTGGCGGCAGGCCGCGGAAGGGGCGCAGCTTCAATCCGCGCTGCACCGCGATCGCCTGTGCTTCGGTGTACTTCAGCAGGCCCTCGGCGCCGTTGCGGCGGCCGACGCCGGATTCCTTCATACCACCCATCGGCACGCCGACGCTGCCGAACGTGGCCGCGTATCCCTCGTTCACGTTGACCGTGCCCGCTTTCAGCCGCGCGGCGACCGCGGCCCCGGCTCGGGTGTCGCGGCACCAGACGCTGGCGTTGAGGCCGTATTCGGTGTCGTTCGCCCGTGCCACCGCGTCGTCGATCTCGGTGTAACCGTAGATCGACACCACCGGGCCGAAGGTCTCCTCGGCGAACACCTTCGCGGCCGGGGGAACATCGGTGAGCACGGTCGGGGCGTAGAACAGCGGCCCGAGGTCGGGTCGCGGGTGCCCGCCGGTGAGCACGGTCGCGCCGTGTTCCCGGGCGTCGTCGACGTGGGCCGACACGTTCGCCAGCTGGCTCTCCGAGGTCAGCGAGCCCATGTCGGCGGAGTGGTCGAGCTTGGCGCCCAGCCGCAGCGCCTCCGTCTTCGCCACGAAGGCCCTGGTGAACTCCTCGCGAATGCTTTCGTGGACGTAGATCCGCTCCACCGAAACGCACAGCTGGCCCGCCGAGGAGAAGCAGGCGGTGACCGCACCGGCGGCGGCCTTGGCCGGGTTCGCGTCCGGCAGCACGATCATCGGGTTCTTGCCGCCGAGTTCGAGCGAGTACCCGGTGAGCCGGCCTGCCACCTGCTCGGCGAGCCGCTTGCCGGTCGGCGTGGACCCGGTGAAGCAGAGGTAGTCCGATTCCTCGGCCAGCGCGTTCCCGATCGCCGAGCCGCGGCCGAGCACCACCTGCCACACCCCGGCGGGCAGCCCGGCTTCCTCGGCCAGTTCGTGCAGCCACAGCGCGGACAGCGCGGTCTGGTTGTCCGGCTTCTGCACCACCGCGTTGCCCGCCGCCAGCGCGGGCAGCACGTCCATCGCGGTCAGCGCCAGCGGGTAGTTCCACGGGGTGATCACGCCGATCACGCCCTTCGGGTGGCGGATCTCCCCGGCCCTGGTCAGCACCGGGATCACCCCGGCGGCCCGGCGCGGCGCGAGGATGCGGGCGCTGTGCCTGCCGTAGTAGGCGGCGACCAGCGCGGACCCGCTGACCTCGTCGAAGGCGTCCAGCCTCGCCTTGCCCGCTTCGACCTGGACCAGGTCGAGCACCTCGTCCTGGCGGTCGAGCAGCAGGTCGTGCAGGCGGATCAGGATCCGCTGCCGTTCGGTCACCGGCACCGCCGCCCACGCCCGCTGTGCTTCCCGCGCCGCGGCGAACGCGGCCCTGGCCTCGGCGTCGCCTGCCTGGGGGAGGTGGGCGGTGGGCAGGCCGGTGAACGGCGAGGTGATCTCGGCGGGTGCGCGGTCGGCCCCGCCGGTGGCCCGGCGGACCAGCTGGGCGGCCCGCGCGGCCGACGGTGCGCCGACCACCCCGCCCACCGTGCTCGGCCGGGAGAACTGCTGGCCTGTTTGCGCGGGGGTGGTGCTGGTCATGAGCGGCTCCGTTCTGAACGCGAGGTTACCGGCCAGTACAGCATACCGGCGGTACGCGAACAGCGGATACAATGCGAAAGCCGCTCACGTTACCCTGAACGGCGGGTGCCATGAACGGTCCGCCCCGGGACCGTTCATGGCAGCGAGGGTCACTTCGGTGGTTCTTCCTTCTTCGCGAGCTGCTCGGCGGACTCTTCGGCCTTCGCGCCGGCTTCCTGCTCGGTCTTCCCCTCGGCCTTCGCCTCGGGTTCCTGTCCGGCCTTCTGCTCGGTTTCCGCTTCTGGTTCCGGCTCGGTCTTCGCTGGTTCCGCCTCGGGCCGCGCCGTGAGCGAGTCCGTCGTGGCGACCTGGGTGAACGGCGAGATGTACGGCTCGGGCGCCGGGGGAGCGGGCGGCGGAACCGGCTGGTGCTGGACCGGGAACCCGTGTACCGGTGTGCGCGGATCCAGGTACACCTGCA
Source organism: Amycolatopsis sp. NPDC045836 (assembly GCF_056431745.1). Classification (NCBI taxonomy): domain Bacteria; kingdom Bacillati; phylum Actinomycetota; class Actinomycetes; order Pseudonocardiales; family Pseudonocardiaceae; genus Amycolatopsis; species Amycolatopsis sp. NPDC045836. The sequence continues at coordinate 142,333 of NZ_JBWKKF010000005.1, forward strand.
CGCCCGGCCCCGGCACCGCCGTGGCCCGCGGCGTGGGCAGCCAGGCGACCAGCAACCCGAGCAGCGCCACCCCGCCACCGCAGACCAGCACCCACAACCCGGTGCCGAGGTGGTACACGGTGCGGAACGAGTACCCGTCGGCATCCTCCGGCGTGGCCAGGCTCTGCGCGCTCGACGCGTTGAGCACCACCATCCACACCGCGATCACGGCGGCCGCGGTGGCCGTGCTCAGCAGCAGCCGCGAGGTCGAGCGCACGCCCGCGCCGGTCTGCCTGCCGGCCGACGCCGCGGTGACGAACGCGCCGATCAGCAGCGCGGCCGCGGCGACGGTGAGCACGATGCCGTACCGCGGCGGGTGCGCGCCCTCGTTCTCGAAGAACGCCGGGCCGTCGCCGTCCTGCTCCTCGACGAGCCATTCCCAGCCGGTGGTCTGCTGGGAGAAGTTCTGCTCACCGTCGGAGACCACCAGGTACTCGGTGTAGGGCAGGAAACTGCCGAAGATGAGCAGCCCGGCCGCCACCAGGGCGAGCACGGCGGCCGCCACCGCGAACCCGTGCACGCCGGCGCGCCGCGGCGGCGGGGGCAGGGGCTGCGGGTACGGCTGGAACTGCGGCGGCGGCATCGCGCCTGCGGTCATCGGAGGACTCCTGTCGGTGCACAGCCCGGAAGGGGACGCCCTGACCATCGCGGGAACCGGCCCGGTTCGTAGCCGGACCGCAACCTTCGAGACCTAACCGTGCCCGTAGAGCAGTACCGCGATCCGCTTCCACTCGTCGAGCAACTGCTTGCGCCGCTTGGGATCCCCGCCCAGTTCGGCGTCCAGTGCCAGCCCGCGGGTGAGGTTGACGGTCAGCCAGAACAGCACTTCGGCGCGGTCGCGCGGCAGTTCACCGGCCACCACCGAGATCTGCTCCAGGGTGGAGCGGCCCAGCGCCCGGTCGACCGGCCGGATCGCCGCCCGCAGCTCGTCGTCGGTGCGGGCGGCCACCCACAGCTCGGTGACGGCCGTGGCCAGCGTGCCGGAGTAGCCCTCCCAGAGCAGGTCGATCGCGGCGGGGATGCCGTCCGCGCCGGAGGGCAGCCGTTCCAGCGAGGCGGCCAGTTCCGACTTGAGCCGGTTCGTCAGGTGCTCGACGGCGGCGGCCATCAGCTCCGCCTTCGCCGAGAAGTGGTGTTGCACGGCGCCCTTCGACACCCCCGCGCGGGCGCAGATCTCCTGCACCGAGGTGCGGGCGTAACCGAGGTCGACCAGGCAGTCGATGGTCGCGTCGAGCAGCGCGGCCCGCGTGTGCGCCCGCCGCTCCGCCTGGGTGCGGTGTGTTGTGCCGGTCACAGCGAAACCCCGTTCCGGTGGGCTTTACCCGACCTGGGCCCCAGATGTACATTCCGAGCAGAACTTACATTCCGATTGGCATGTTTTCCAGTCCGGAGGGTCCGCCGTGCCACTGCAAATCCAGAAGAGCTCATGGAGCAACCCCGATCTCGAGGACTTCCGCGACCTCGCCCGCACCTTCTGCCAGAAGGAGCTGGTGCCCAACCAGGAACGCTGGATGGCGGAGAAGAAGGTCGACCGCGAGCTGTGGACCAAGGCCGGTGAGGTCGGCCTGCTCGCGCTGTCGATCCCGGAGGAGTACGGCGGTGGTGGCGGCACCTTCGCCCACGAGGCCGTGCTCTACGAGGAGCAGGCCCGCTGCGGGGACGGCGCCTGGGGGGTGACGGTGCACAACGGCATCGTCGCGCACTACCTGCTCCACTACGCCACCGAGGAGCGCAAGCGGGAGTGGCTGCCGAAGTTCGCCTCCGGCGAGTTCGTCGGCGCGGTCGCGATGACCGAGCCGGGCACCGGCTCCGACCTGCAGAACATCAAGACCCGCGCGGTGCGCGACGGCGACGAGTACGTGCTCAACGGCGCCAAGACCTTCATCACCAACGGCTACCACGCCGACCTGGTGGTGGTCGCCTGCAAGACCGATCCCGACGCCGGTGCGCAGGGCGTCTCGCTGATCGCGGTGGAAACCGGCACGCCGGGCTTCCGGCGCGGCCGGGTGCTGGACAAGGTGGGGCTGAAGGGCCAGGACACCGCCGAGCTGTTCTTCGACGACGTGCGCGTGCCCGCGGCGAACCTGCTCGGCGAAGAGGGGCACGGCTTCATCCAGCTGATGCAGCAGCTGCCGCAGGAGCGGCTGATCATCGCGGTGACCGCGGTGGCGGGCATGGAGGCGGCGATCGACCAGACCATCGCCTACACCAAGGACCGCACCGCCTTCGGCAGGCCGATCTTCGGCTTCCAGAACACCAAGTTCAAGCTGGCCGAGGCGGCCACCGAGGCCGCGGTCGCCCGTGCCTTCCTCGACCAGTGCATCGAGCGCCACCTCAAGGGCGAGCTGGACGTGCAGGGCGCGGCGATGGCGAAGCTGTGGACCACCGAGCGGATCAACCGGGTGGTCGACGACTGCCTGCAGCTCTTCGGCGGATACGGCTACATGACCGAGTACCCGATCGCGCGGGCCTGGGCGGACATCCGGATCTCCCGGATCTTCGGCGGGACCAGCGAGATCATGAAGGAAATCATCTCGAGGACGCTCTGACATGGCTGGAACCGGCCCGCTCGCCGGGCTCAAGGTGATCGAACTGGCCGGGCTCGCGCCCGCCCCGTTCGCCTGCACGGTCCTGGCCGACCTCGGCGCCGACGTGATCCGGGTGGACCGCGCCAAGCCCGGCGAGGACGTGCTGGGCTTCGCGTACGACCCGCTGATGCGCGGCAGGCGCTCGATCGGCGTGAACACCAAAACGCCCGAAGGCGTGGAACTGGTGCTCAAGCTGGCCGAACGCGCCGACGTGCTGATCGAGGGCTTCCGGCCGGGCGTGGCCGAGCGCATGGGTCTCGGCCCGGAGCGGGTGCACGCCCGCAACGCGCGCCTGGTCTACGGCCGGATGACCGGCTGGGGCCAGGACGGCCCGCTGGCCCCGGCGGCCGGGCACGACATCAACTACGTCGGCCTGGCCGGGGCGCTGGAGCCGATCGGCCGGGCCGGTGAGCGGCCGGTGCCGCCGCTGAACCTGGTCGGCGACTTCGGCGGCGGTGGCCTGCTGCTGGCGATGGGCGTGCTGGCCGCGTTGCACGAGCGGACGTCCTCGGGGCGCGGTCAGGTGGTCGACGCCTCGATGGTGGACGGCGCGGCCCTGCTCACCACGCACCTGCACGGCCTGCGGGCGGCGGGGGTGTGGCCGGGTGCACGCGGTGAGAACCTGCTCGACGGCGGCGCGCCGTTCTACGACACCTACGAGACCGCCGACGGCAAGTACGTCGCGGTCGGCGCGATCGAGATGCGCTTCTGGGCGGATCTGGTCCGGGTGCTCGGCCTCGACCCGGCGGAGCTGCCGGTGCACCTGGACAAGAACGAATGGCCGCGGCTGCGCGAGATCCTCACCGAGGCCATCGGCAAGCACACCAGGGACGAGCTGGTGGCCATGGCCGAGGGCACCGACGCCTGCCTGACCCCGGTGCTTTCGCCGTGGGAGGCGGCCGAGCACCCGCACAACCGGGCCCGCGGCACCTTCGTCGAGATCGGCGGGGTGGTGCAGCCCGCGCCGGCCCCCCGGTTCGACCGGACGCCGCCGGGCACCCCGGAGCCGCCGCACGAGAAAGGGGCGGACACGAACGAGGTGCTGGCCGAGTTCGGCTTGGCCGGCGCGGAAGTCGACCGGCTTCGGAGCGCTGGAGCCATTAGTTAACGTACGGTAACCCTCCGTGCTCGGAACACGCTCGGTCAGCTCGGTTCACCATCGAGTGCCGGGCGTGTCCGACCGGGTAATCGAGCCCCCGACTTCTACACTGCGTAGGAGATCGTCACCTACTCGGTGTGCACGGCTACGCGCATTGGCGTGAAAGCCTGTTCGAAACGGGTGGGCGGGTGCAGGATGACGGTCGAGGCTGGATTTCGACTACGGCGACGCCCCGCGCGTGGCCGCCGGGCACTTCAGGATGGAGCCATGTCGCCGCAAATCAAGAAGATTCTGCTCGTCGGCGTCGTCGCGCTCGTGTTGTTCCTGCTGATCACCCAGCCAACGCAGTCCGCGGAGGCGGTGCAGACCGCCCTCGGCTGGCTCCGCGACGGCGCGGAAGCCCTGGTCACCTTCGTGAAGAGCCTGTTCGCCTGATCGGCGGCACCGTCCACTTCGGCCGGCCCCGGCCCGTGCCGGTGGGGCCGGCCGCGAGCGTGTCCGAATTCGGGCGAATCACGCATAGTCACCTTTCCCAAATTCCGGGCGGGGCGCTCGACCATCCGGGTGGATATCGACGTTCAATGCACTGGTAGACGGATTCATCCGCGGCAAACACTGGCGTAAGCGGGCCCGGGCCCCCTACGGTGCTCACATTGCGTGATCGTCTGGTTCTCATGGACCCGCGTCCGGTTCCTCGTTTCGAACAAAGCCCCTCGCTGTTCGACTCGGGCTGAACCCAACGCGGCGCATGGGTAAGGAGGCAGGGATGACCGGGGATCCCCGAGTGGACGCGTTGATCCAGCAGTGGGCGGCCGAGCGCGAGCAGAGCGCCGAGGAGCGCGAAGCGGACCGGATCGCGTCCGCGTGGCTCGCCGACATGCCACAGGCCCCGCCGGGGATTCCCGGGCAGCGGGCGCGGACCGGCTCGACCGGCTGGGCGCCGCTGGAGGCGGCCGACCCCGGTTACGTGGAGGCCATGCGCGACCGCCTGCCGGACGTGCCGGTGGACCTGCTCAGCGCGGCCGCCGGCTGGTGGCAGATGATCGGCCCGGTGGCCGAGGCGGAGAAGTGGTGGGACGCCGGGCTCAGCCCGCTCGACCAGCGCGCCCTCGACTACCGCGCGGCCGGGCTCACCCCGGCCGACCTCGGCAAGCGGCTCGGCCCGATGACCGTGCTGCAGCACCTGCGCCGCGGCAGCGCGCCCGCGTGGTGCGTGGCCCGGCTCGCCCGCCAGCGCCGCGACGCGGGCTGACCGCCCTTCCGCCAACCGGGACGCGTAACGCTGGCCCGCGCCGGGTCGTTAGCCTGACGGAGTCGGTGCGGGTGAGAGGGTGCGCGAGTTGACCAAGGGCCGAGCCGCGGGTGTCGCCGGGCGAGCCGGAATCGTGACCGCGGTGCTCGCGGTGGCCGGTGCGGGGGTGTGGGTGGTCGCCACGGCCAGCGTGCCCGAGGCCGGTCCGATCACCACCGAAGTCCCCGCGTTGCAGATCCAGGCGGCGGCGGTGGAGCCGGGCACGCAGGCGCCGGTGGGCGCCTCGGTCGGCGGGGCGCAGCAGCAGGGCCAGCCGCAGCAGCAGCGGTCCACCCGGGAGTTGCTGGCGGGCTGGGCGCAGCGGGCCGAGCCGGTGGTCGGTGTGCCGGCACGGGCGCTGCAGGCGTACGGGCACGCCGAACTGGCGGTGCGGGCGGAGATCCCCGGCTGCAAGCTCTCGTGGGCGACGCTGGCGGGAATCGGGCGGATCGAGTCCAACCACGGCCGGTACGGCGGGGCGGCGCTGGGTGCCGACGGCCTGCCGTCCAAGCCGATCATCGGGGTGCCGCTGGACGGTTCACCCGGGGTGAAGGCCATCGGCGACACCGACGGCGGCCGGTTCGACGGCGATTCCACGCACGACCGCGCCGTCGGCCCGATGCAGTTCATCCCGGGCACCTGGGCGAGGTACAACTCCGACGGCAACGGTGACGGCATCGGCGACCCCCAGCAGATCGACGACGCCGCACTGGCCGCCGGCCGCTACCTGTGCGCCGGTTCGCGGGACATGGCCGCCGCGCAGGGGTGGTGGGCCGGGATCATGTCGTACAACAACTCGATCGAGTACGCGCAGAAGGTCTTCGGCCTGGCCGACGGCTACGCCAAGGCCGCCAGGACGATGAGCGACAGCTGACCCGGGGAACCGGGCATTTCGGGTGGGAGACGGATCACCCGGGCGGGGGTGCTAGCGTCGGGGGCATGGCCACGTCCCCCGTCGTCCGGCGCCTGGCGATCGCCGGGGTGTGCTTGCTGAGCCTGCTGCTCTGCTGCGGCCTGGCCTGGTGGCAGTGGGAGAAGTTCTCCTCGGCGAACGGCACCTTCCAGAACCTCGGTTACGTGCTGCAGTGGCCGCTGTTCGGCCTGTTCCCGGCCTTCATGTTCTGGCGCATCCGCCGCCTGCGGCTCAACGCCGAGGCACAGGCGGAAACCGCACCCGCCGGGGAGCCGGTCCCGGAACCGCTCCGGCTCCCCGCGCCGAGGGTGTCGAGGGAAGTGCCGGTCGAACCCGAGGACGCCGAGCTGGCGGCGTACAACGCGTACCTCGCCGAACTCGCGGCACGTGACGAAGAAAGCAGGAAGTAGCAGATGGTGGGCACCCAGGACGGCACAGAGCGCGTCGCGAACCTGAGCGGGCCGCTGACCCGGTTCCGCGTGGCCGCCTACGTCACCGGCGTCGGCCTGCTGGGCCTGGTCGTGGTGATGATCTGGCGCTACGTCTTCGACAACCCCGGCCCGTCGGCGGTGTACTCGCCGATCCACGGTGTCGTCTTCATGGTCTACGCCGCGCTCACCATCGACCTGGCGATCAAGGCCCGCTGGTCGTGGAAGGCGGTGGCCGGGGTGCTGCTGGCCGGGTGCATCCCGTTCGTCTCCTTCCTGGTCGAGCGCAAGGTCACCGCGAAGGTGCAGGCGGGCGAGCGGCTGTAGCCGCCCGGCCGCGGAAGCTCAGCGCCACCAGCAGCGTGCCGGCGGCGATGACCGCCGCCGCGGTGAACGCCGCGGTCATGCCCGCCGTCAGCACCCGGGCCGGTTCCCCGCTCGTCTCCCGTGACACCACGCCGAACACGGTGACCAGCACGGCCAGTCCCACCGTGGCTCCGAGTTGCTGCATGGTCTGCAGCACCCCGCCCGCCGCCCCGGCGTCCCGCGGGTGCACGCTGCCCATGATGATCACGTTGAGCGGGGTGAACGCGGTTCCCGCGCCCAGCCCCATCAGCAGCATCGGGCCGAACAGGCCGGGGAAGTAGGCGGTGTCCGGGGTCAGCTGGGTGAGCCAGGCGAGCCCGGCCACCATCAGCAGGCACCCGGTGACCGCCAGCGCCTTCGGCCCGAACCGGGGCAGCAGCCGCGGCACCAGCCTGCTCAGCCCGAAAACCGCGCCGGCCATCGGCAGGAAGGCGACCCCGGTGGCCAGCGGCCCGAACCCGCCGACCTCCTGCATGAACTGGGTGAGGAAGTAGAACATCGACATCATCGCCATCGGCCCGAAGAAGAAGTTGAGGTAGGCCGCGGCGCGGTTCCGGTCGGCGAACAGGGTCAACGGCATCAGCGGCTGGCGCGTGCGCAGTTCGACCACCGCGAACACCGCCAGCAGCACCACCCCGCCCGCCAGGCTGAGCACGGTGACGGCGGTGGCCCAGCCGTCGGACGCGGCGTGGTTGAAGCCGTAGACCAGCGCCGCGATGCCGATCGTGGCCAGCAGCGCGCCTGGCAGGTCCAGCCGGGCGCGGTGACGCGGTGGTTCGGCGACGAACCGCTTGGCGAGCAGGCACACCGCGATGCCGAACGGCACGTTGATGAACAACGTGGCCCGCCAGGAGAACCAGTCGGTGAGCAGGCCGCCGACCAGCAGGCCGAGCGCGAACCCGCCGCTGGACACGCTGGTGAACAGGGCCAGCGCCCTGGTGCGGGCGGCCGGTTCGGGGAAGGTGGTGGTGATCAGCGCCAGCGTGCCCGGCCCGGCGGCCGCGGCCCCCACGCCCTGCAGCACCCTGGCCGCGACCAGCCAGAACGCCGAGTCGGCGAGGCCGCCGAGCAGGGAGGCGAAGGTGAACACGGCGACGCCGGACAGGAACAGCCGCCGCCTGCCGAACAGGTCACCCGCCCGGCCGCCGAGCAGCAGCAGGCCGCCGAAGACCAGGCTGTAGGCGGTGATCACCCAGGACAGGCCGGTCGGGGTGAAGCCGAGTTCGGCCTGGATGCCGGGCAGCGCCACGTTCATCACGGTGACGTCGAGGACGAGCATGAGCTGGGCGGTGAGCACGGCGGCCAGTGCCAGGCCCGGCCTGGCCGAAGGTGGTGCGGGAAGCGTGGTTGCGGACACGAAGTTGTCTCCAAAGCAGCGGGAACCCCAGGACGGCTAAGCGGAGAGATTGTCCGGTTAGCTGCGGGTTAGCATAGGGAGAGTGTCTCCGGTTACGCAAGTCCAACCGGAGAACCTGTCCGCTTAGCTCGACGAGGAGGTCGCGATGCGCGCCGACGCACGCCGCAACTACGAGCGGATCGTCGCCGTCGCGCGGGAGCTGTTCGCGGAGAAGGGCACCGAGGTACCGCTCGACGAGGTGGTCAGACGGGCCGAGGTCGGCGCGGGCACGCTCTACCGGCACTTCCCGAACCGGGACTCGCTGGTCGAAGCGGTCTACCGCGAGGAGATCGGGGCGCTGGCCGACCACGGCCGCCGGATCTCGGCGGAAGCGGCGCCCGGTGAGGTCATCCCGCTCTGGCTGCGTGAGCAGGTCCGCTTCCTCACCCGCAAGAAGGGCCTGGTGGTGGCGCTCAAGGCGTCGCTCGACCAGGAGTGCGAGGTGTTCTCGTGGGCGCACGCGGTGCTGCACGAGGTCGCCGACGAGGTGCTGGCCGCGGCCGGGGCGCACGTGCGGCCCGAGGTCACCAGGATCGACCTGCTGCGCCTGGGGCACGGTTTGTGCGTGGCGACCGAGCGCGCGACTCCGGAGGAGGCGGAGCGCTTGCTGGAGATCGTGGTCAGTGGGTTACGCCCGGTCTGAGTGGCGCACCGAGTACGCGGTCCCGCACGTCCGCCCTGAGGTCATCAATGTGGGTGTGCTGCGCCGGGCGCGGTTTGTGCGTGGCCAAGCGAGCCGCTGGCGAGGAGGCGGAGCGGCTACTGGAGGTCATGGTCAGTGGGTTACGCCCGTGCACCGAGTACGGCGGCGCGGTGCCGCCGCGGCGGCACGGCAGGTCCGGCTCGAGGTCACCAGGATCGACCTGCTGCGCCTGGGGCACGGTTTGTGCGTGGCGACCGAGCGCGCGACTCCGGAGGAGGCGGAGCGCTTGCTGGAGATCCTGGTCAGTGGGTTACGCCCGGTCTGAGTGGCGCACCGAGTACGGCGGCACGGTGCCCCCGCGCAGCGTCTCCTCGTCCATGGAGGACGGGCGGTAGGCCAAGGTGGCCAGCCGGGCGGTCATCGTCGCCTCCGGGTCGGGGAGCACGTCCGCGCGCCCGGACAGGAACGCCCACTCGTGCTCGTCGGATCCGAAGTAGACGGTGGTGCCGAAGACCTCGGTGAACCGGTGGTGCAGCGCCAGCAGGGTCTCGTTGCGCCACAGCGTCGGGCAGCCCGCCTGGCAGCAGACCACCCCGCCGGGCGCGAGCACCCTGGTGCACCGGCGCAGGAAATCCGTGCTGTACAAGCGGTTGTGCTGGGCCGACGGGTCGGTGTTCTCGTCCGGCAGGTCGATCACCACCAGGTCGTAGCGGTGCTCGGTCTCGGCCAGGAACGACCAGCCGTCCCGATACCACACGCGCGTGGTCTCGCTGCCGCGCTCGGCCGCGGTGAGTTCGGCGGGGGAGTAGCCGTAGGGCAGGTGCTCGGCGCAGGCGCGCACGGCCTCGGTGTCGATGTCGACGTGGTCGACGAACGCACCGGCGGCCACCGCGATCTGCGTGGCGACCCCCTCGCTGGACCCGACCACCAGCACGCGTGACCGGCCGTCCGCGAGCAGCAGCGGCGGCACCATCAGCGCTTCGTGGTAGACGAGCTGGCTGGCTTCCGTGCTCTGCCGTTCGTCGTCGCAGAACAGGGACACGCCCTGCGCGGTGCGCGCGATCACCAGGTGCTGGTAGTCGGTGCGGGTGTCGAGCAGCACCTCGTCCAGCTCCCACACCCTGCTCAGCCCGGCCCCCACCGGCTCGACGATGCTCGGCACTTCAGCTCCCGGAGTTGTTGTGCGGCAGCACCACGCGGTGCCCGCGGTCGACGGTGGACGAGATGACCGACCGCGTGCCCAGCGCCTCGGCCAGCAGTTGGACGGCCAGTTCCGGGTCGGCGCGCTCCCCGCAGGTGAACACGTCGACGAACACCGCGCCGAGTTCCGGGTAGGTGTGCACGGAGGCGTGGGACTCGGCGAGCATGGCCAGCACGGTCACACCCTGCGGTTCGAACCGGTGGTCCTGCAGCCCGACCACCGTCGCCCCCGCCGACTCCATCACCTCGCGCAGCGTGGCCCGCAGGAACGCCGCGTCGTCCAGCAGCGCCGGAGCCACCCCGTGCAGTTCGGCGAGCACGTGCCTGCCCGCGAACAAACCGACTTCAGCCGTCATCCTCCACCCCCGTCCGGAGACAATACGTGCGCAGCGGCGGGATCCCGTTGAAGGCCACCGAAGAGTAGCTCGCGGTGTACGCACCGGCGTCGAGGATGTCCAGCCGGTCACCGCCGCGCAGCGACAGCGGCAGCTCGTACGGCGTGCGCTGGTAGAGCACGTCGTCGCCGTCGCAGGTCGGCCCGGCCAGGATCACCGGCCCGGTTTCCGCCGAGTGCTCGCCCACCGGTTCGAACCGGTAGGCGATGGCCTCGTTCTCCGTCTCGGCGAGGCCGTTGTACCGGCCCACGTCGAGGTAGACCCAGCGGTGGGCATCCACAGTGGACTTGCGGGCGGTCAGCACCACCTCGGCCCGGATCAGCCCGGCGGTGGCCACCAGCGCCCGGCCCGGCTCCATCAGCAGCTCCGGCACCCCGGCCGGGAAGTGCCGCCGCAGCGAGCCGGAGATGGCGGCGGCGTACGCGGCGGGCGCCGGAGCCCCGTCGCGATAGGTGGTGCCGAGGCCGCCGCCCAGGTTGAGCCGCCGCAACGGCACCTCGGCCGCGATCTTCGCCGCCGCCGCGATCCCGGCGTCCCAGGCATCCGGGTCCAGTTGCTGCGAGCCGACGTGGAAGGCCACCCCGGCCGCGTCGAGCCCCAGCTCGGCCGCCCGTTGCAGCAGGACGAGCGCCAGTTCCGGAGCGCAGCCGAACTTCCGGCCGAACGGGGTGACCGAGGCCGGGCCGTCCACCAGGATCCGCACCGACACCGACGCTCCCGGTGCGTGCCCGGCCAGGTTCTCGAGGTCCTCTTCGGCGTCGAAGACGTAGTCCCGGACACCGGCCGCGTACGCGCTCGCGATGTCGGCGGGCTTCTTGATCGTGTTGCCGTAGGACAGTGCTCCCGGCGCCGCCCCGCAGGCCAGGCACAGCTCGATCTCGGCGGGACTGGCCACGTCGAACCGCGACCCGGCCGCGACGAGCGCCCGGACCACGGCGGGCTCGGGGTTCGCCTTGACCGCGTAGTACAGCGCGACACCGTCGAACAGGGCGGACAGCTCGTCATAGCGGGCCCGCACCACGTCGACGTCGACCACCAGGCACGGCGTCGGCGGGTCCACCCGCGCCAGGAACTCCCGGATCCGCTCAGCGCTCACCCGATCGAGGGTAGGTCAGGCCCCGATGCCGGTGATCGAGCGGACCTCCATCTCGGCCTGCTTGCGCGGGTCCTCCCGGCGACCGGCCAGCGCACCGGCGAACCCGCAGAGGAAGGAGAACGGAATGGACACCAGACCCGGGTTCCGCAGCGGGAACCAGCTGAAGTCCACCCCCGGGAACAGCGAGTCCGGCGCGCCGGAGACCACCGGCGAGAACAGCACGAGCACCAGGCAGGCGCCGAGCCCGCCGTAGATGCCCCACAGCGTGCCGGTGGTGTTGAACCGCTTCCAGAACAACGAGTACAGCAGCGTGGACAGGTTCGCCGAGGCCGCCACCGCGAAGGCCAGCGCGACCAGGAAGGCCACGTTCTGCCCGTTGGCCAGGATGCCGCCGGCGATGGCCAGCGCGCCGATCACCACCGCGGTGATCCGCGCCACCCGCACCTCCTCGGCGGGCTCGGCCCGGCCGCGCTTGAAGATGTTGGCGTAGACGTCGTGCGCGAACGAGGCCGACGCGGTGATGGTCAGCCCGGCGACCACGGCGAGGATGGTGGCGAACGCCACCGCGGCCACCACGCCGAGCAGCAGCGTGCCGCCGATGTGCAGGGCCAGCAGCGGCGCCGCCGAGTTCTCGCCGCCGGGGGAGCCGAGGATCTCGTCCGCGTCGACCAGCGCCGCCGCGCCGAAGCCGAGCACCAGCGTGCACAGGTAGAAGACCAGCATGCAGCCGGTCGCCCAGACCACCGACCGGCGCGCCTCGGCCGAGTTCGGCACGGTGTAGAAGCGCATCAGCACGTGGGGCAGCGCGGCGGCGCCGAGGATCAGCGCGACCGAGAGCGAGACGAAGTCGAGCTTGCTGGTCCCGGTGGCGCCGTAGAGCCCACCCGGTTCGAGCAGCCGGTCGCCGAGCGGGCTGTTGTCCGCGGCCGCGGAGAGCAGGTCCGAGAAGCTGAAGCCGAACTTGCCGAACAGGAACACCGTCATCAGCGCCACGGTCAGGATCAGCACGGCCGCCTTGATGATCTGCACCCACGTGGTCCCCTTCATGCCGCCGACCAGCACGTAGAGCACCATCACCAGGCCGACCACGCCGATCACCAGCGCCTGGCCGAAGCCGCTGTCGATGTCCAGCAGCAACGCGATCAGCCCGCCGGCGCCCGCCATCTGCGCCAGCATGTAGAACAGCGAGATGACCAGCGTGGAGGTGGCCGCGGCGGCCCGCACCGGGCGCTGGCGCATCCGGAAGCTGAGCACGTCGCCCAGGGTGAACCGGCCGGTGTTGCGCAGCAGTTCGGCGATCAGCAGCAGGTCGACCAGCCAGGCGACGAGGAAGCCGATCGAGTAGAGGAAGCCGTCGTAGCCGTGGATCGCGATGGCCCCGGCGATGCCGAGGAACGAGGCGGCGGACAGGAAGTCACCCGAAAGAGCGATCCCGTTCTGCCGCCCGGTGAACGCGCTGCCCGCGGCGTAGTAGTCCGAAGTGGACGAGGAGCGGCTGCTGGCGCGGTAGACCACGAACAGGGTGATGGCGACGAACAGGGCGAACACCGCGATGTTGACCACCGGGTCGCTCTCGGTGGGCGCGTTCACCGGCCGAGGCCCCGCCGCAGCGCGGCCACCTGCGGGTCCACCCGCCGGCTGGCGAAGCGCAGGTAGGCGGCGGTGATCAGTACGGTCGAGGCGAACTGGGCCAGACCGAGCAGCATGGCCACGTTCACCGCGCCGAAGACCGGGGTGCTCATGAACTCGTGGGCGTAGGCGGCGAGCAGCACGTAGCCCAGGTACCAGGTGAAGAAGAGCAGGCTCATCGGGAAGACGAACCGCCGCAGCCGCGAGCGCAGCGCGGTGAACTCGGGGCTGCGCTGGATGGCCTGGTAGTCCGGGCCGGCCTGCCGGGGCGCACCGGCCGCCGCCGAGGACCCCGGCCCGCCGAACATCAGCGGCAGCTGCCCGGTCTCCTCCAGCGCGTTCCTCGGATCGGGCTCGTTGGCCGGCATCGTTCCTCCTACACGAGCGGGGGCGGCGGTCATCGTAGCCACGCCGAATCGGCGGCCGGAAAGCGACCGGGGCTGAATCGAGGCAGCGGAGAAACGATCTTTACGGACGGGGAAAGCGCAGAAGAATGGCCTTCGTCACACGAAATAGTGAGTCCGCCGGTGACGGGCTGTTCCATTCTTCGAGGCGCGTTGCGGCATCTGTGCGCTGTTCCGGATAAGTGTCACCCGGCTGGATCACCACAGGTGATGGTGGTTGTGTGTACCGCGGCGCCGGTGCTACCGCACGGCCGCAGGGAATGATTCTCCATTTGCGACAGTGGGTGGAAAGAAGGTCCCGATCTCCGTTGAACCAGGATCAACACCACATCTTCGGGGACAAATTGCAGCTCAAGTCCGGTTCCAGTGGCACGGTAGGTATGAGTTTGCCGGCGGTGACGGCGGGTGATGGGCTATGTGGGTGACATGGCGTTCGGGGAAAGGACGAGGACTGTAACCGGAATTGGCGCTGCCGCCCGTCCGGGTGCGCCCGTCCTGGCCGCCGGCCCCCGACGAGCACCATTTTTGCAGGTCAGTAGGTGTTTGCTGACGCGTTCGAACAATCACACTATTGGTGTACGATTCCGGCACCACGCTGACTTTGTGATCGATTGGGTGCTGCTGTTGTCCCCGTGCACGTGCAGATGGCATGTTGCGTCGTGCCGTGCATCCGCGCGGGGCGATGCACGCGCCACAGCAGCGACGACGCCGAACAGGGAGTCACTTTCGTGACCGGTGCAGGAGAAGGCCAAGTGCCTGTTGGAAAGCTGCTCGGCAGGCCGCCCCGGCGGCCGTCGAGGTGGCGTTCGCTGACCCGGTGGCGCGACTGGAACCTCCCGGTGAAGCTGGCCGCGGTGACCCTGGTGCCGATCCTGCTCGCCATCGTGCTCGGCGTGCTGACCATCGGCAGCCAGGTCGAGCGGTCGAGCAGCTACCAGCGGATGGACCGGCTGGTCGCGCTGGGCGGGCAGCTCCGCACCACGCTGGAACAGTTGCAGGCCGAGCGGGTGCGCACGGCCGAGTTGCTGGTGCAGACCACCGCGGCGGGCTCGCCGGAGCTGGCCGACCTGCGGGCCCGCACCGACGGCGCGCTGCCCGGCCTGGACGCCGCCGTGGAGCGGGCCACCGCGCTGGACCAGGGTGTGGTCAGCCCGGCGCGGGAGGCCGACGACCAGCTGTCCCGGCTGGGCCAGATCCGCGAGCAGGTGGACGACGGCGGCCTGGAACCGGCGCAGGCGATCACCGAGTACACCGCCGTGGCCACGGGGTTGCTCAAGCTGCACACCGCGCTGACCGCGAGCATCAGCGACGACGCCGTCGGCGGCACCCCGAGCGCGCTGCACGACCTGCTGGTGGCCAAGGAGCAGGTGTCGCAGGCGCAGGCGCTGGTCGGCTACGGCATCGCCCGGCGCACGCTCTCGCCTGCCGAGCTGAACCAGTTGCGCACCACCGAGGTGCGCCTGACCGACCGGCTGGCCGACTTCCGCGCGGCGGCGTCGCAGGAGCAGCGGCAGGACTTCGACACCACGGTGGCCGGGCCCAGTTTCGAGACCAGGGACACCCTGGTCCGCACCGCGCTCGGGGACCAGGGCCGGTCGCCGGAGGAAGCGCTGCGCGAGACCTCGGCACAGCAGTGGGCGGACAGTTCGACCGCCGTCGGCAGCAGGCTTTCCGAGGTCAGCGGCAGGCTCGGTGACCGGCTGAGCTCGGTCTCGGCGACCCTGGCCGACCGGGCCAGCACCGGCGCCGGGGTGCTCACCGTGCTGCTGTTCGCCGCGCTGGTGCTGGCCGCGGCGGTGGTGTTCCTGATCACCCGGCAGCTGCTGCGGTCGCTGCGGGTGCTGCGGGCCAGTGCGCTGGACATCGCCGAGAAGCAGCTGCCCGCGGCGGTGGAGAACATCCAGGAGGGCCGTCCGCAGAGCACCGACGTGCAGCCCGTGCCGGTGACGGCCGAGGACGAGGTGGGTGAGGTCGCCCGCGCGTTCGACGCGGTGCACAGCCAGGCGTTGCGGCTCGCGGTCGAGCAGGCGGCGATGCGCACCGGGTACAGCAGCGTCTTCGTCAACCTGTCGCGGCGCAGCCAGAGCCTGGTGCAGCGGCAGCTGCAGCTGATCGAACGGCTGGAGCGCGACGAGGAGGACGCCGACCAGCTGGCCACGCTGTTCCAGCTCGACCACCTCGCCACCCGGATGCGCCGCAACAACGAGAACCTGATGGTGCTCTCCGGTGCCGAGCCCGCGCGGCGGTCCGGGCAGCCGGTGTCCACAGCGGACATGCTGCGTGCGGCGGTCTCGGAGATCGAGCAGTACCAGCGGGTGGTCGTGCAGCCGCCGCCACCGGCCAGGGTGGTCGGGTACGCGGCCAGCGACCTGATGCGCCTGATCGCCGAACTGCTCGACAACGCCACCGCGTTCTCCGCGCCGGAAACCCAGGTGACCGTGGCGACCCGGTTGTCGGAGGACCGCGTGCTCTCGGTGGACATCCTGGACAAGGGCATCGGGATGAACGAGGCCGAGGTCGCCGAGGCCAACACGCGGCTGACCGAAGCCGGTTCGATCGACCTGGCCACTTCGCGGCGGATGGGCCTGTTCGTGGTTGGGCGCCTGGCCGGGCGGCACGGCATCGGCGTGCTGCTGCACGGCGGCCGCGACATCGTCGGGGTGCGCGCGACGGTGACCGTGCCGTCGGAACTGGTGCTGGAGGCGGTGCCCGGCACCGGCACCCGGCCGCGGCTGGCGCCAACGTCCACTCCGGCCACCCAGCCGGCCGGGGCGCTGCCGCGGCGGAAGCCCAACGGGGTCAGCCGGTCCGGGGTGCTGCCGGTGTCCGTGCCCGCCCAGGGCGGTGCGCTGGAACGGCGGTTGAGCGGGGCGGAGGTGCCCGCTCCGAAGGAGTCTTCCGGGACCGGGTTGTTCGAACCGGTCACGCCGTACGAGGAGCCGACCGCCGAGCCGGAACCGCCTGCCGCTCCGCTGACTTCGAAGCCGAAGCCCGCCGAGAGCGAGGCCGAAGTGACGTTGCCCGCCGGGAAGGCGCTGTTCGTGTCGTCTTCTGAGGTGGGCAGCAGCAGCGGCGTGCTCAGCGACTGGTGGTCCGCCGCGGTGCCGCCGGAGCCCGAACCGGCGGAGCCGGAAAACACCCCCATCTTCGACGCGATGCTCTCGGCTTGGTTCCGCAAGAGCGAGCCGGAGGCGGAGGAAGCGCCCGAAGCCGCGTCGGAGCCGGACTGGGACTTCCCGTCGGACGAAAGCTGGCGGGCGGTGGAGACGGTGTCCAAATCGGAGCCGTCGAGCTTCACCGCGGCCGGCCTGCCGCGCCGGCGGCGGGGCGAGCAGCTGCTCCCGGGCAGCGCGGCGACCGCGGCCGCGCCGGCGCCGGTCGCCAAGGGCACCGACCTCCCGGTCCGCGACCCGGCGAACATCCGCGGGCGGTTGAGCAGCTTCCAGCAGGGCGTGAACCGGGGCCGGAAGGAAACGGGGAGGCTGGTGGGGGAGCCCGCCGCCGTCCAGTCCACCCTCGGCCCGGCACCCGCCCCGGAACCCGGCGCCTCCGCGAAGCCCGGGACCGAGCCGAAAGCTCAGCCGGAACAGGCTGCGGCAGGCGCGTCGGCCGCCCTGCCCAAGCGGACGAAACCCGGCCAGGCAGCGGCCTCGAAGCCCGAGTCGCCGGTGAATGGCACCGCCCCAGCCGACCAGGCCGCCACGCCGAAGCCCGCCGCGAAGCCAGAACTTCCTGTGGCAGCCGCACAGCCCGAGTCGCCCACGCCGACCGGTCAGGCCGCGGTGCCCGGCCAGACAGCGAAGCCGAAACGAGCAGCGCTGCCCAAGCGGGCGAAGCCCGGCCAAGCTGTGAAGCGGGAACAGGCTGCGAAACCCGAGCAGGCCGTGAAACCCGAGCAGACTGCGAAACTCGAGCAGGCTGCGAAACCCGAGCAGGCTGCGAAACTCGAGCAGGCCGCGCAACCCGAGCAGGCCGTGAAACTCGAGCAGGCCGCAAAGCCGAGTCAGGCCGGGCCCGCCGAGTCCGCTGAGCCCGCGAAGTCCGAGCAGCCCGCCAAGCCGGAGCCCGCGCCAGCCGTGAAGCCTGAGCCAACCACGGAGCCGACCACATCGACCCAAACCGCGAAGCCCGAGCAGACCGGGGAGCCAGCCACCCCGGCTCAAACCGCGAAACCGGACCGCGCCAACCACATCGCAACGCCGGACCGAACCGCGAAGTCGGGCCGGATCGCAGGGCTGGACCAAACCGCGGAGCTGGACCGAACCACAGGGACCGAGCCAACCGCAGCTCTCAAGCCAACCGCCGAGCCGGGCCGAGCCCTGAATGCCGCGCCAGCCGCAGAGTCGGGCCGAGCCCTGAATCCGGAGCCAACCGCTGAGCTGGGCCGAGCTGCGAAACCCAAGGCCATCGCAGAGCGGAACCGAAGGGCAAAAGCCGCGCCGACTACAGAGGCGGGCCGAACCGCAAAAGCTGAGCCCACCGCTGAGCTGGATCGAAGTGCAGGGGCCGAGTCGATCGCAGAGCTCAAGCCAACCGCTGAGCTGGGCCGAGCCGCGAAACCCGAGGCCACCGCCGAGCCGAGCCGAAGCGCAAAAGCCGAGGCCACTGCAGAGGCGGGCCGAACCGCGAAACCCGGGCCAACGGCAGAGCCGGACC
>NZ_JBWKKF010000005.1:160570-448664 GCF_056431745.1 Amycolatopsis sp. NPDC045836
GGACCGAGCCGTGAAACCCGCCGCCGAGCCGGGCCGAACCGCGAAACCCGGGCCAACGGCAGAGCCGGACCGAGCCGTGAAACCCGCCGCCGAGCCGGGCCGAACCGCGAAACCCGGGCCAACGGCAGAGCCGGACCGAGCCGTGAAACCCGCCGCCGAGCCGGACCGAGCCGCGAAACCCGCCGCCGAGCCGGGCCGAACCGCGAAACCCGAGGCCACCGCCGAGCCGAGCCGAACCGCGAAAGCCGCGCCGACCGCGCAACCCGAGCCAACAGCAGAGACCAGCCCAACCACGCAACCCGCGCCCACCACGCAACCCGAACCAACCGCGCAACCCGCCACCCCGCCAACCCCGCCCAAGGGGTTCGGCTCCGACGAGGGGTGGCAGGCGGCGCGGGCGGTGGCCGAAGCGGTGTCCGGGCTGGAGCCGTCGAGTTTCACCGCGGCGGGGCTGCCCCGCCGGAGGAGGGGCGAGCACCTGGTGCCCGGCAGCGCCGCGCCCGCCAACCCGGCCGCCGTTCCGCGGCCGGGTCGTGACCCGCATGATGTGCGCGGCCGGTTGAGCAGTTTCCAGCAGGGCGTCCGCCGCGGGCGGCACCACAACGCGCAGGCCGCCGCGGACGGGAAAACAGAGAAAGTGGAGGGTGAATGACTTCCCCTAGTTCGGCCCAGCCCCAGAGCCAGTTCGGCTGGCTGGTCAACGACTTCGCCGAGCGGGTCCCCGGCGTCGCGCACGCGGTGGTGGTCTCGGCCGACGGACTGCTGCTGACCGCCTCGAACCGGTTGCCGCTGGACCGGGCCGACCAGCTCGCCGCCGTGGCCTCCGGCCTGGTCAGCCTCACCCAGGGCGCGGCGCGCTGCTTCGAGGCGGGCGCGGTCAACGAAACGGTGGTGGAGATGGAACTCGGCATCATGGTGCTGATGTCCATCAGCGACGGTTCGTGCCTGGCCGTGCTGGCCGCGCCGAACTGCGACATCGGCCAGGTCGCCTACGAGATGACCATGCTGGTCGACCGGGTCGGGCAGATCCTCACCCCCGAGCTCCGCGCCCAGTTGCAGGGAGCGGGCGGTTCGCTGATCGGCGAGCCGGTGGGATGATGACCCGATGAGCACGGGACCGGTGCACGGGGATCGGGACGACGGCACCTTCGCCGACGTCCTGAACGGTTTCACCCTGGACTCCGGTCGTGGACGCCGCAAGCGCAAGAAGGACAAGGACGGTCACGCTCATGTTGCTTCACCTGACGAACCAGCGGCTGAAACGCGGGGGGACGCGATGACGCCCCCACCGGCGCCGGTCGCCGAGATCCTCGCCCCGCCGAACCCGCTGTTCGACACCGGGCCGCCGCGCTCCGGCCACCGCCCCGCGCCCGCCTACCAGCCGCCGCCGGTGCCCGAGCCGCCGTCGGCGCTGGAGGAGACCGCCATCGTCCGGCCGTACGCGCTGACCGGCGGGCGCACCAGGGCCAACCACGTGCTCGAACTGGAGACGCTGATCTCCGCGAACACCGACGAGGCCGCCTCCTTCGTCCCCGAGCAGATCGAGCAGACCTCGATCGTGGAAGAATGCCGGACCCCCCGTTCCGTCGCGGAGATCGCCTCGGCGTTGCGGGTGCCGCTGGGTGTGGCCAGGGTCCTGATCAGTGATGCCGCGGACGCCGGCCTGGTCATCGTGCACAAGACCGCCTCCGGCAGCGAGAACGACGAGGCACATCTGATCTTGATGGAAAGGGTTTTGAGTGGACTCCGTCGGCTTTGAGGCTCCGCGGGAGAGCGCACCGGGCACCATGACCTCGGCGAAGATCGTGGTCGCCGGTGGTTTCGCCGCCGGCAAGACGACCTTCGTCGGGTCGGTGTCGGAGATCGTGCCGCTCACCACCGAAGCGATGATGACCGAGGCCAGCACCGGCGTCGACGACCTGCGTGCGACGCCGAACAAGGCCACCACCACGGTGGCGATGGACTTCGGCCGCGTCTCGCTGGATTCGGACCTGATCCTCTACCTGTTCGGCACGCCGGGGCAGCAGCGCTTCTGGTTCATGTGGGACGACCTGGTCCGCGGCGCGATCGGCGCGGTGGTGCTGGCCGACACCCGCCGCCTGGCCGACTCGTTCGCGCCGGTCGACTTCTTCGAGGACCGCGGCCTGCCCTACATCATCGGGCTGAACTGCTTCGACGGTGAGCTGCTGCACGACGTCGAGGACGTGCGCGAAGCGCTCTCGATCGACCCCAGCATCCCCATCGTCAAGTGCGACGCCCGGGACCGCGAGTCCACCAAGCAGACGCTGATCACCATGGTGGAGTACGCCATGCGCCAGTGGCTGGCCCGCCGCGGCGGCGTGACGGCCGGCGCGCGGTAGCGAAAAACTGGTGACTCCCCTCACACGGTGGTGGCGGTCTTCAAAATAGTAGGAAGTCCAAGTATTTTGGAGGGATGAGCACCGAGCTGCACCAGCCCGCGCACCCCGTCCGGTTCGTGACCGCGTCCAGCCTGTTCGACGGCCACGACGCGTCGATCAACATCATGCGGCGGATCCTGCAGTCGCAGGGCGCCGAGGTGGTGCACCTCGGGCACAACCGCTCGGTGGACGAGGTGGTCACCGCGGCCATCTCCGAGGACGTGCAGGGCGTGGCCATCAGCGCCTACCAGGGCGGGCACGTCGAGTACTTCAGCTACCTGGTGGAGCTGCTGAACGAGCGCGGTGCCGGGCACATCCGGGTCTACGGCGGTGGTGGCGGGGTCATCGTGCGCGAGGAGATCGACCTGCTCCACTCGCGCGGGGTGGCCAGGATCTTCTCGCCGGAGGACGGCCAGCAGCTCGGCCTGCCCGGCATGATCAACCTGATGATCCGCGAGTGCGACACGGACCTGTCCGAAGGCGCGGCGGCCTCGGTGGAGAAGCTGCTCTCCGGCGACGTGCCCGCGCTGGCCCGCGCCATCACCCGGTTGCAGCTCGGCACGCTGCCCGAGGACCACCTGACCGCGATCACCGAAGCCGCGAAGGCGCGTCAGGTCCCCGTGCTCGGTATCACCGGAACGGGTGGTTCCGGCAAGTCCTCGCTGACCGACGAGCTGATCCGCCGGTTCCGGCTCGACCAGGAGGACAAGCTGCGCATCGCGGTGCTCGCGGTGGACCCGTCGCGGCGGCGCGGTGGCGGGGCGCTGCTCGGTGATCGGATCCGGATGAACTGCCTGGACGGCTCACCGGTGTTCTTCCGCTCGCTGGCCACCCGCACCACCAGCGGGGAGATCCCGGCCGGGCTGGACGAGTCGATCCTGGCCTGCAAGGCGGCCGGGTACGACCTGGTGATCGTGGAGACCCCGGGCATCGGCCAGGGCGACGCGGGCATCGTCGACCACGTGGACCACTCGCTGTACGTGATGACGCCGGAGTTCGGCGCCGCGTCGCAGCTGGAGAAGATCGACATGCTCGACTTCGCCGACGTGGTGGCGATCAACAAGTTCGAGCGCCGCGGCGCCGAGGACGCCCGCCGCGACGTGGCGCGCCAGCTGGTGCGCAACCGCGAGGCGTTCGGGGCCGCGCCCGAGGACATGCCGGTGTTCGGCACGTCGGCGGCGAAGTTCAACGACGACGGCGTCACCGCGTTGTACCAGCACCTGCGGGACGAACTGGCGGAGAAGGGCCTGTCGGTCTCGGCCGGGGTGCTGCCGAAGGTCGACGGCAAGGTGTCCACCGACGCCAGCACGATCATCCCGCCCTCCCGCGCCCGCTACCTGTCCGACATCGCCGACGCGGTGCGCGGCTACCACCAGCGCACCATCGACCAGGTCGCCGCGGTGCGCCGGCGTGAGCACCTGGAGGCGGCGCGCGAGGCGCTGGCCGAGGCGGGTGACGAGGTGGCGGCCATCGAGGAGCTGGCCGAGGCGGGTGACGAGGTGGCGGCCATCGAGGAGCTGGCCGAGCGGGCGGCCGACGCGGTGGACCCCGACGTCCGCCGCCTGCTGGAGCACTGGGCCGAGCTGGCCGAGTCCTACCGCGCCGAAGAGCTGGTGGTGAAGATCCGCGACAAGGAGCTGCGCACCCAGCTGTGGCGGGAAACCCTGTCCGGCAGCAAGATCCCGCGTGTGGCGCTGCCGCGCTACACCGAGACCGGTGAGCTGCTCTCGTTCCTGCGCCGCGAGCACCTGCCCGGCTACTTCCCCTACACCGCGGGCGTTTTCCCGTTCAAGCGGGAGGGCGAGGACCCGGCGCGCATGTTCGCCGGCGAGGGCGACGCGTTCCGCACCAACCGCCGGTTCAAGTACCTGTCCGCGGACTCCGAGGCCAAGCGGCTGTCCACCGCCTTCGACTCGGTGACGCTGTACGGGCACGACCCCGACACCCGCCCGGACATCTACGGCAAGGTCGGCACCTCCGGTGTCTCCATCGCCACGCTCGAGGACATGAAGGCGCTCTACGACGGGTTCGACCTCACCGCGCCGAGCACCTCGGTGTCGATGACGATCAACGGCCCGGCGCCGACCATCCTGGCGTTCTTCCTGAACACCGCGATCGACCAGCGGATGGACGCGTTCGAGGCCGAGCACGGGCGCAAGCCGTCCGAGGAGGAGGCCGCGCAGCTGCGGGAGTGGGCGCTGCGCAACGTCCGCGGCACCGTGCAGGCCGACATCCTCAAGGAGGACCAGGGGCAGAACACCTGCATCTTCTCCACCGAGTTCAGCCTGCGGATGATGGCCGACATCCAGGAGTGGTTCATCGAGCACGGGGTGCGGAACTTCTACTCGGTGTCGATCTCCGGCTACCACATCGCCGAGGCCGGGGCGAACCCGATCTCGCAGCTGGCCTTCACCCTGTCCAACGGCTTCACCTACGTCGAGTCGTACCTGGCGCGCGGCATGGACATCGACGACTTCGCGCCGAACCTGTCGTTCTTCTTCTCCAACGGCATGGACGCGGAGTACTCGGTGCTCGGCCGGGTGGCGCGGCGGATCTGGGCGGTGGCCATGCGGGAGCGCTACGGCGCGAACGAGCGGTCGCAGAAGCTCAAGTACCACGTGCAGACCTCGGGCCGGTCGCTGCACGCGCAGGAGATGAGCTTCAACGACATCCGCACCACCCTGCAGGCGCTGTGCGCGCTTTACGACAACGCGAACTCGTTGCACACCAACGCCTTCGACGAGGCGATCACCACGCCGTCGGAGAGTTCGGTGCGCCGGGCGATGGCCATCCAGATGATCATCAACAAGGAGTGGGGGCTGTCGAAGAACGAGAACCCGCTGCAGGGCGCGTTCATCATCGACGAGCTGACCGACCTGGTCGAGGAGGCCGTGCTGGCCGAGTTCGACCGCATCTCGGAGCGCGGCGGGGTGCTCGGCGCGATGGAGACCGGCTACCAGCGGGGCCGCATCCAGGACGAGTCGATCCTGTACGAGCGGCTCAAGCACGAGGGCACGCTGCCGATCATCGGGGTGAACACCTTCCGGAACCCGCGCCCGGAGGAGGACGAGGCCGAGGTCGAACTCGCGCGGGCGACCGAGGACGAGAAGCAGTCGCAGCTGACCCGCCTGGCCGACTTCCAGCAGCGGCACGCCACCGACGCCGAGCAGGCGCTGCGCACCCTGCGCGAGGCGGCCACCCGGGGCGACGAGAACCTGTTCGGCGTGCTGATGGACGCGGCGCGGGTGTGCTCGCTCGGCCAGATCACCGAGGCGTTCTTCGAGGTGGGTGGCCAGTACCGGCGGAACGTGTGATCCCGGACCCGTGCGGCGCGCTGGGCAGCGCGCTGTGGATCGGCACGGCCTGACCGCCGTTTCGAGTGGACGCTCGACGACTGCGCTCGCTGGCCTCGCCGGGGCCGGTACCGGTGGAGGGCTGGGTGCTGCGGCCGGAACTGGCGACCGGGGTTTTCGGCAGGAGCGAGCGCTTGGTCGGCGTGGTGCCCACCGAAGCGGTCCGGGGACGCCAGGTCCGCGAGCTGCCGCGGGCGGGCTCGCCCGGCGTGGCGGTCAGCGATCCCCAACCGGCTCGCGCGTGGTCGCGAGGACGTGGTGCGCCGTGGTGATCGAAGTGGACGGTACGCGTGACGCCGAGCAGGTCGCCGACCTGGTGGAGGCCCGGTTCAGCCGTTCCCCGTGAGCTTTTCCGCGGCGATGAACACCGCGGCTCGCCGTTCCTCCGCCATGACGCGGTCGTATTCGGCCCAGTCGTCGTGCGTGCCGGTGGCCGCGCGGAAGACGTCCCGCAGCAGTGCGGGGAGGCCGTCCGGGGCGAAGCCGGAGTCGGTGTCGTCCGGGCCGATGATCCGCACCGGACCGGCGGCGCCCGCCCAGTTCCAGCCCCGGCGGAAGACGATGGTGGCGTGCCCGGCCGAACGCAGCAGCCGCAGCTTCAGCGCGTCCCCGCGGGCGACGAACCCGACCGACGGCACCCCGCTGACGGGGTCGTCGATCAAGCCCGCGTTCACCACCGAAGAGTGAACGGTGCCGTTGGCACGAACGGTGGAAACGGTGGCCAGACCGTGCTCGTCGAGCGCGAGCCGGCGGAGCAGTTCCAGATCGGCGGGCATGGTCTCACCCTACTGGTTTGCTCGCCGGGTGCCGGGGGTAATCGGGCCCATCGACTCCGAGATGGGAGAACGACAATGACTCGCGCGACGACCGCGAAAACCCTGCGCCCGCACCGCGCCGGTCTCCAGCCGGTGCAGCTCCTCGCCGGGCTGGTCGGGTTGGCGTTCCTGGTGTTCGGTGTGGTCGGCCTGGTCCGCACCGGGTTCGGCGACTTCGCCGGTCACTCCCACGGTACGCTGCTCGGCTTCGCCATCAACCCGTTCCACAACGTGCTGCACATCCTCAGCGGTCTGCTCGGCGTGCTGATGGCCACCGCCTCCGGGCTGGCCAGGATGTACGGCTGGATCCTGCTGATCGCCTACGGCGCCGTGTTCGTCTGGGGCCTGATGATCACCGGCGTGATCGCCACCAACCCGGTCTCGGGCATGGGCGACCCGCTGCACATCAACGCCGCCGACAACTGGCTGCACGGTGGGCTGGCCCTGCTCGGCCTGGTGATGGCCGTGCTGCCCGCCCGCAAGGTGGTGCACACCGAGGTCCCGGCGGAGACCCCGGCCGAGACCACCGGTGAGACCCGCGCACCGGTGACCGACGACACCGCTCGCCACGAACCGGTGACCGCGCCGATCAGCACCCCGAAGCACCGCCGCTGGGACCTGCGGACCCGCTGACGGGAATAACCGCCGGGGCGGTCCTGGTTCGCCACGAACATGGACTTCGGTATCTCCACGTTCGTGACCGACGAGGGCATCCGCCCCGGCGCGCTCGGCCGGGCACTGGAAGAACGCGGGTTCGACTCGCTCTTCCTCGCCGAGCACTCCCACATCCCGGCGAGCCGTGAAACGCCCTACCCGCCGGGCGGAGACCTGCCGCGGATCTACTACCGCACGCTCGACCCGTTCGTCGCACTGGCCGCGATCGCCGAGACGACCTCGAACCTGCTGCTCGGCACCGGCATCACCCTGCTCATCCAGCGCGACGTGTTCCACACCGCCAAGGAGGTGGCCAGCCTCGACCTGATCTCCGGCGGCCGCGTGCTGTTCGGGGTGGGCGTCGGCTGGAACCGCGAGGAGATGCGCAACCACGGCACCGACCCGCGCACCCGCGGTGCGCTGATGGACGAGCAGCTGCAGGCGCTCAAGCTGCTCTGGACCGAGGAACAGGCCGAATTCCACGGCAAGCACGTCGACTTCGACCCGGTGTTCTCGTGGCCGAAGCCGGTGCAGCGGCCGCACCCGCCGATCTACATCGGCGGGGAGAGCGAGCACGCGCTGAACCGGCTGGCGAAGTACGGCGACGCCTGGCTGCCGCGCCCCGGCACCCCGCCGGAGGAGATCCGCCGGGTGAAGCGCTGGCTCGCCGAGCAGGGCCGCGACAACGTGCCGGCGACCATCTTCGGTGCCCCGGCCGAGCCGGACGAGGTGGCCGCGCTGGCCGAAGCCGGGGTCGACCGGCTGACCTTCATGCTGCCGACGCTGCCCGAGGCGGAGACCTTGCGCAAACTCGACGAGTTCGCCGCCTTCGCGGGCGATTTCCGGTGAGCGGAGTAGGTTGGCGGAGCGAGGACCACGGGTGAGAAGGGGTAAGAGTTCGTGAGTGAAGTCCAGATCGGAATCGCGGCGGCGCTGGAGCAGTTCTCGCCGCGGGAGTCCATCGAGCTGGCCGCACTGGCCGAGCAGCACGGGTTCTCCGGGCAGATGGCCGCCGACCATTTCCAGCCGTGGGTGCCGGCGCAGGGCGAGGCCTCGTTCGTGTGGAGCGTGCTGGCCTCGCTGGCCGAGAACACCACCGGCGACCTCGGCCCCGGCGTGACCTGCCCGTCGTTCCGGCTGCACCCGGCGATCGTGGCGCAGGCCGCGGCGACGCTGGAGGCCACCTACCCGGGCCGGACCTGGCTGGGCATCGGCTCCGGCGAGTCGCTCAACGAGCACATCATCGCCGGGTACTGGCCGGAGGCACCGGAGCGGGTGCGCCGGATGTTCGAGGCGCTGGAGATCATCAAGAAGCTGTTCAGCGGGCAGGACGTCAAGCACAGCGGGGAGTTCTTCAAGCTGCACACCACGCGGCTGTGGACCCTGCCGGAGGCGCCGCCGCCGATCTACATCGCTTCGGCCGGGCCGTACACCTCGCGCAAGACCGGTGAGCTGGCCGACGGCCTGATCACGCCGGGTGCTTCGCTGGAGAAGCTGGCGGGCATCCTGGACAACTTCGGCAAGGGCGCGAAGAAGGCGGGCAAGGACCCGGACGCGATGCCGAAGCTGCTGCAGGTCCACCTGTCCTGGGCGCCGACCGAGGAGGAGGCGCTGAGCAACGCGATGGAGCAGTGGCCCAACGGCGGCATGAAGTTCCCGAAGGCCGACGTGCGCTCGCCGTTCGACTTCGAGCAGATGGCGAAGCTGGTCCGCCCGGAGGACTTCGAGGGCCGCATGGTCATCTCGTCCGACCCGGACGTGCACCGGGCTTCGCTGCAGAAGTTCGTCGACGCCGGGTTCAACCGGATCTACGTGCACAACGTGGGCCGGAACCAGAAGGAGTGGATCGAGGTCTTCGGCCGCGAGGTGCTGCCGAAGCTGCACGCCTGAGTGCGACGGTAAGGGGCGTCCCCGCGGGGACGCCCCTTACCCGTTCCTCACCGCTGGAGCGTAGAACTCGAAGAACTGCCCCATGTCCGCGAACGTCTTCGACGCGGTGTCCAAGAGCTCTTCGCGGAGATGCCGTTCGCCCGATGGGCTCCGAGCACCTCGCGCGAACCGCTGTACAAGGTCACCGGCCCCGGCTCCCCGGTCCGCCAGCCACTCCGTCGCCCGGCGGGCCTCGGCGGGGGTGGCTGAACCCAGGTTGACGAAGTCCGGCCGGCCAGATCGTCCTTCGCCTGCTCGGGGACCGCGTACACGGCGTCGTAGTCGGTCAGGCTGAGGATGGTCAGCTCACCCGCCTTCACCGCATCGGCGACCGTGGCGTCGGGACGGCACCTCCCGCCACGAGGGCGTCGGCCTTCTCCGAGGTCCGGTTCCGGACGTGGACCTCGTACCTATTGGTCAGGAACACGGTGGCCATCGCCTGGCCCATCGGGCCGAGACCGAGCACCGTCACCGCCTTGCGCAGGCCACCTCCTTGAAACGAACGTTCCGCTCAGAACGGAGGCCGGCACGGCTCTGGAACGAGCGTTCTATTCGGCGAACTGTCGGGCTGAGCTGAACCGGTCTCACTTGTCCAGGAGCAGGTGGACCGACAGTTCCAGCCGGTTCGCCACGTCCGCGGCGGAGGCGCGCCGGGTCACCCAGGCGACCAGGTTCGCCATCCAGACGTCGGCGATCACGTGGAAGATGTCCCGGTCGGCCTCGGTCGGCTCGTCGATGCCCATCGCGGTGGCGAACATGTTCTCCATCAGCCGCCCGACGTGCTCGACCTCGGTGGCCGCGGTGGTGTCGGCGAACATGAACGCGCGCACCATCGCCTCGGTCAGGTGCGGGTCGCGCTGCATCAGCCGGGTGTTGCGGCCGAGCACGAACAGCAGCCGCTCGGTCGGGGTGTCGCCGGGGATGGCGCCGCGCTGCAGCTTCTCCTGCGCGCGCTCGAACTCCCTGGCCAGCCCGGACACCAGCAGGTGGATCTTCGACGGGAAGTACCGGTACAGGGTGCCGAGCGCCACGTCGGCGCGTTCGGCGACGGCCCGCATCTGCACGGCGTCGTAACCGCCCTTGGAGGCCAGTGCCAGCGTGGCGTCGACGATCCGCTTGCGGCGGTCGCGCTGGGCCGCCGAGCCCAGTTCGTCCCCGTTCAGCGTGCCCATGGGGGCCTTCTGCTTGCTCATCGGACGGTCCCCCGGTCAGGTCGAAACTTGTTCCAGTTCTTCCCTGGAGAATACCTAACCTGACCGGGGGTTCAAACCAGGGGCCCGGACCACCTAAAGTGAAACACGTTCTACTAATGGAGCTGGAGGTGGACCGTGCCGATCGCGATCACCGAGGAGCAGCGGGCGCTGGCGGACTCCGTCCGGGCGTGGGCGGCGAAGGACCGGCCGGTGGACGCCCTCCGCGCCGGTCGCGACCGCCGGAGCTGCCTGGCCCCGCTCGCCCGCATCGGCCTGTTCGCGGTGGCCGTGCCGGAGGCGCTGGGCGGCGCGGGGGCCACGGTGGCCGACGCGGTCTCCGGGCTGGAGGCCACCGCCGAGGCCATGGTGCCGGGGCCGGTGTTCAGCGGCCTGCTCGCCGCGCTGGTGCTCGGGCGCGCTCCCGGCACCCCGGCGGCCAAGGAACTCGTGCCCGCGCTCGCCGACGGTTCGGCCACCGCGGCCGTCTCCTGGACCGCCCTCGGCGCGCGGCCCGGTGCCGGCGGCGGCCTGCTGGTCACCGGCGAGACCGGGCCGGTGCTGGACGCCGATGAGGCCGCGCACCTGCTGCTCCGCGCCGGGGACCGGTGGTTCCTGCTGCCGCCCGGCTTCCCCGGTGTGGTGGTCACCGCCGTCGAATCGATGGACCTGTCCCGCACGCTCGGCACGATCCGGCTGACCGGCGTCGCCGTGCCCGCCGACGCCCTGGTACCCGTGGCGGGTGACGTGCACGCGCTCGCGGCCACGCTGGCCACCGCCGAAGCCGCCGGGATCGCGCAGTGGTGCCTGCGCACCGCCGTCGACCACGCCAAGGTCCGCGAGCAGTTCGGCAGGCCCATCGGCGCCTTCCAGGCGATCAAGCACCTGTGCGCGGAGATGCTCTGCCGGGCCGAAGCCGTCGCGGCGCTGGCGTGGGACGCGGCGCGTGCGGCCGGCGAACCCGGCGGTGACCAGCCGGAGTTCACCGCCGCGACCGCCGCGGGCTTCGCGCTCGACGCCGCGGTGGAAAACGCGAAGGACTGCATCCAGGTGCTCGGCGGCATCGGGTTCACCTGGGACCACGACGCCCACCTGTACCTGCGGCGCGCGGTGACCCTGCGGCAGTTGCTCGGCGGCGGGGCGCACTGGCGGCGCCGGGCGGCGGAACTCGCGCTCGCCGGTGTCCGCCGCCGAGGGGACACCACCACCGGGTCGGATCCGGAGATCCGGGCGCTGGCCGAGGAGATCGCCGCGCTGCCCGCTGACGAACAGCGGCCGAGGCTGGCCGAGACCGGGCTGCTCACCCCGCACTGGCCGGAGCCGTACGGCCTCGGGGCGTCCGCCGCCCGGCAACTGGTCATCGACGCCGAACTCGACCGCGCCGGGATCACCCGGCCGGAACTGGTCATCGGGGCGTGGGCGGCCCCGACCATCCTGGCGCACGGCACCGGCGCCCAGCGCGAGAAGTACGTCGGGCCGACCCTGCGCGGGGAGATCACCTGGTGCCAGCTGTTCAGCGAACCGGGCGCCGGATCGGACCTGGCTTCGTTGCGCACCAAGGCGATCCGGGTCGACGGCGGCTGGCGCATCTCGGGGCAGAAGGTGTGGACCTCGCTCGCCGGCGAAGCGGACTGGGCGATCTGCCTGGCCCGCACCGATCCGGCCGCCCCGCAGCACCGCGGCATCACCTACTTCCTGGTGGACATGCGTGCCGAGGGCATCGAAATCCGGCCGTTGCGGGAGATCACCGGCGAAGCGCGGTTCAACGAGGTGTTCCTCGAAGAGGTGTTCGTGCCGGACGAACAGGTCGTCGGCGAGGTCAACGGGGGCTGGCGGCTCGCGCGCACCACACTGGCCAGCGAACGCGTCGCGATGGGCTCGGGCACGCTGGTCGGGGAAGGTGTGGAACGACTCGTCGGGGAACTGGGCGGCACGGCGGATCCGCTGCTGCTGGACCGGCTCGGCGCGTTGGTCGCCGAGGGTTCCGCCGGTTCGCTGCTGGGGTTGCGCGGCACGCTGCGGCGGCTGGCCGGGCAGGACCCCGGGCCGGAATCCAGTGTGCGCAAGCTGATCGGTGTCCGGCACCGGCAGGCCGTCGCCGAGTTCGCCGTGGAAGTCGTTGGCCCGCAGGGAGAAGCGGCACACGAGTTCCTGCTGTCGCGGTGCCTGAGCATCGCCGGCGGCACCACCCAGGTACTGCTGAACGTGGCCGCCGAACGGTTGCTGGGGCTCCCTCGCGCGTGATTGTCGGGGGTGCGTCCTACGGTGACCGCCATGGAGCTGGCCCCAGGAACCCAAGCCCTCTTCGTCCCGTCCGACCCACCTCGCGACGGTGTGCTCGCCCTGTGGGGGCACGGCGGCGGAGACACGCCGATCGACCTGGTCCTGCCCAGGGAGCAGGCGTTCCGGCGCACCCGGGTGGCCGCCTCGGTGCTGCCCGTCGCCGAGGCGGTCCGCGTGCTGCTCGCCGCCGGTGAGCACACCAGCGCCACCATCGCGGCCTGGGCGGAGGTGGTGGCGGCCGGGCTGAGCCTGGTCGCCCGCGGCCGCGTCGAGCCGGACGGCACCGGCTGGCGGGCCGGGCCGCTCGAAGTGGACGATGCGGTGTGCCTCACCGAACTGGCCGGCGCGCTGCCGCCGGAGGCGCTGGCGTTGCCGCTGTCCGGGTTGAAACGGGTTCGGCTGCATTCGCCGGAGTCGCTCGTGCGGGCGTTGTGGGACGCGATCGCGGATCTGCTGGCCGGGGGGTCCGCCGTGCGGCTGGTGGTGCGCGTCGAACTCGGGGAGCGCTTCGCCGGGGTGGTCGCGGTGCGCGGGGCGAGCGATCCGGGGGTGCTGCTGGACGTGGCCGCGTTCGGGGACGCGCCCGAGGTGGTGCGGTCGCTGTTCGGCGAGCACGTCCAGGTGCGGCTGGCGCTCGCCCTGCGGCGCGCGGCCGTGGTGTGGCCGCCGCTGGGCCGGGTGGCGGGCGGGGTGGTCGAGCTGGCCGATCACGAGGTCGCCGAGCTGCTGCGGGATGGCGCGGCCCGGCTGGGTGCGGCGGGTGTCGAGGTGCTGTGGCCGGCGGACCTGTTCGACGGGGTGCCGAAGGTCCGGGCGTCGGTCGAGGTGCCGTCGGAGTCGCCGCCGCAGTTGACGCTGAGCGGTCTGCTCGACTTCCGGTGGCAGGTGAGCGTGGGGGAGGAGGAACTGACCGACGCCGAGGTCGCCGCGCTGGCCGAGGCGAAGCGGCCACTGGTGCGGTTGCGCGGGCGCTGGGTGCGCGCGGATTCGCTGCTGCTGGCGAAACTGCGTGCGGCCCCGGGGCCGGTGACCGAGGCCGAAGCGCTGGCCGCCGCGCTCACCGGGAAAATCGAGCTGGGTGGGGAGACCGAGGAGTTCGTGGCGCCGTCCGTGCTCGACGGCTTGGTCACCCGGATCCGCGACGCCCCGCGCGAGGTGGTGCCGCCGCCGGACGGGTTGCACGCCACGCTCCGCCCGTACCAGCGCACCGGGCTCGCGTGGCTCGTGATGATGACCGATCTGGGCCTCGGCGGCTGCCTGGCCGACGACATGGGCCTCGGCAAGACGATCCAGCTGATCGCCCTGCACCTGCACCGCCGGTCCCGGCGGGCCGGTCCCACGCTGGTGCTGTGCCCGGCGTCGCTGCTCGGCAACTGGGAACGGGAGATCGCCCGGTTCGCGCCGTCGGTGCCGGTGCGCCGGTTCCACGGCGGGAAGCGCAGCCTCGACCGGCTCGCCGCGGACGAGGTGGTGCTGGCCACGTACGGGGTGCTGCTGCGGGACCGTCCGGTGCTGGCCACCGTGGACTGGGGGTTGATCGCCGCCGACGAGGCGCAGCAGGTGAAGAACGCGTTGTCGAAGACGGCCAGGGAGCTGCGGAAGATCCCGGCGGCCGCGCGGATCGCGCTCACCGGCACGCCGATGGAGAACCGGCTCGCCGAACTGTGGTCCATTCTGGACTGGACCACGCCCGGGCTGCTCGGCACCAGCGAGGGATTCCGCCGCCGGTTCGCCCGCCCGATCGAACGCCACGCCGACGAGGCGGTGACCAACCGGCTGGCCGCCGTCGTGCGCCCGTTCCTGCTGCGACGGCGGAAGTCCGATCCGGACGTCGCCCCCGAACTGCCCGCCAAGACCGAGACCGACCTGCATGTGCCGCTGACCCGCGAGCAGGTGACACTGTACGAGGCGGTGGTGCGGGAGAACCTGGCCGAGATCAGGGGCACCGAGGGCATCCAGCGGCGGGCGCAGGTGCTGAAGCTGCTGACCGAGCTGAAGCAGATCTGCAACCACCCGGCGCAGTACCTGAAGGAGCCGGGGCCGCTGGACGGGCGGTCGGGAAAGCTCGCGGCGTTCGAGGAGTTGCTGGAGGTGATGCTGGAGGCGGGGGAGAACGTGCTGGTGTTCAGCCAGTACGTGAGCATGTGCCGATTGCTGGAGGGCTGGCTGACCACGCGGGGGCTGCCGGTGCAACTGCTGTCGGGCTCGGTGCCGGTGGGGGAGCGGGAGCGAATGGTGCGGCGGTTCCAGGCCGGGGAGGTGCCGGTGTTCCTGCTGTCGCTGAAAGCCGGTGGTGTCGGCCTCAACCTGACGCGAGCCACGCAGGTCATCCACTACGACCGCTGGTGGAACCCGGCCGTGGAGGACCAGGCCACCGACCGGGCACACCGCATCGGCCAGGACCGCCCGGTGCAGGTGCACCGCCTGATCACCGAAGGCACCGTCGAAGAACGCGTCGGCACCATGCTGGCCCGCAAGCGCACCCTCGCCAACACCATCATCGGCACCGGCGAAGACTGGCTGACCAGCCTCGACGACGCCGAGCTGACCGCCCTGGTGAACTTGACTCGCTGATTTTGACCTCCTGCCTCCAGCAAATGATGCTGAGGGAGACTTCGTGGAGGTCGTCGCGGAATGCCCAGCGAGCGCGCAGGCGGTGGAACTCCTGCAGGGAGATGGTGCGCTCGACGACCCAGCGGTAGTTCCCGAGGCCGACCCGTGTTCGCGGAGCCGTAGGAGCGAACTTCGGGGGCGATGCCCTTGGCGCGTAGGCGACGCGGTGCTTGTCGAAGTCGTAGGCGCGGTCGGCGTAGAGCGTGCCCGGGCGCAGTCGTGGCCGTCCACGTCGCCCGTGCACGGGTAGGATGGCCTCGAGCAACGGCACGAGCTGGGTGATGTTGCTGCGATTCCCGCCGGTCAGCGTGGCGCTATTCAGCCTGGCCGGCAGCAACTCGTGTAGTTGCTGCCACCCTCCAGCCTCGGTCCAGAGTCCGCACAACGCCTGACGGTCGTCCAGCCGCCGGGATGCGGAACCGACGCTCGACCCTGGGCAACAACGGCCCGATCAGCGAGACAAAGCAACGACAGGAGGTCGAGTTGGAATCAAGGATATCAGTGGTGCTGATTCCGCAACAGGCTTTGCCGATGCATCCGGATGCTGGTGTCCACGCTGGCCTGGAGTGTTTTGTTTGATTCAAGCAAGTCGGCATGCTCGGGCCATGACTCGACGGCTCTCTCGATCGTTTCGGCGGCAACTTCGGCAAGATCGGCTCCGGTGGCTTCAAGGCGCTTCTCCAGATAAGAGAAGGACTGAAGGTTGACTCGGGCGAAATCTCGGCTACCGCGTAGCTTGAGGCCGAGGTCCTCGGGTTCGTCGGCGCGATACGGCGCGGTGCTCACCAGGTCGTAAGCGGGGGAGAGGGCGGGAATGCGTTCGTTGAGATAGATCAGTGACCAGTTCTTGAGGTGCGCGTCGCCGTTGGATATGAGGGTGTTGAAGGTCAGTCGTCGGACGAATTCGCGCAATGACCGCACGTCCCGGCGTCGGTAGATCAGAGACGCGACAGTTTCGAAGTTTCCTTGGTATTTGTGATCAGGGTATACGTTGCGAACTTGGGCAAGGTCTTCAATGTGTACCGGTTGCCGGTGCGTGTCGCGGTCGAACCGCCGAACGGCGTATGCCCAGTCCTCATTTTCTGGCCAGATGTTGGCCGGTAGGTTGTCCAGGTTGTCCCGATGCACGAGCAGTACTTCGGGTACCTCGATGCCTGAAGCGGCTGCCAATGACATCATCGTGTACTCGTTGAGTGGCACATCCGAGTAGACGCGGTCCGGAAGTTTGACGATCCAGTCGCCACCTTCCCCGTGGGCTGGTAATGTCAGGCGGTCATCGTGTCGGATCATCGAAAACTTCAAGCCGACCCCAGCTAGGGAGAATCTCCACCCCTCGGGGGCTTCCTCGGTCACTGTTCCGGTCACCGCTGGGTCGGCGGGGATCCAGCCGTCACTTGACGTGACTTCCTCGGGGAAGACGCGCACGGCGCCGGGAAGGTCGTGTCCGACCTGGGCCAGCAGCTCCATTTCGCGATCGGTCGAAACTTTTCGATCTGCAGCTATCCACTTGCGTAATGGTCCTTCGGGGAGAAGGTTCGAGAACCAGGGAGGCAAGCGCAGGGCACTCGCGTGTCGAGCGGTGAGATCCTGCTCGAAGATTAGGCCGAGTACCGGTCTTCCCGGTTCGGACAAGTATTCCTCGGAGAATGAAAACCATGTGTAGTCGCCGCGTTGATGTAGCGTGCCGACGCGTTTCCTGCTGAGCCATACACCGTGGTTTTTCTCGGCTGTGGGCATCGCTAGCTCTCGTCGTCGACAATGAGGTAGGATAATGGTGGCGTGTCTTCGAATCCCCACTCGCACATCATTTGAAGGAAATTTTCCAAGTTTTCTTTGAGTAACTCGTGGCGCAACTCCAGCGCTTTCGCTGGCTGGCCGTTGCCGATCATGAAAACTATCTCTTCGGAGAGTATGTGGGATCGAAGGAATTCATTCCATGAGGTCTCGTCGTCCGGGTTGGGCTTGCCGGCGAGCTGTATGCCGACCTCTTCG
The DNA here is from genome assembly GCF_056431745.1 of Amycolatopsis sp. NPDC045836. NCBI lineage: Bacteria > Bacillati > Actinomycetota > Actinomycetes > Pseudonocardiales > Pseudonocardiaceae > Amycolatopsis > Amycolatopsis sp. NPDC045836. The sequence goes on from NZ_JBWKKF010000005.1 coordinate 177,799, forward strand.
GAGTCCACGTCGAGCGTTGGCATGAGAACCCGGTTCGCTGCCCATTGCCGGTAGCTCCTGGGGACGGACCTTTTCGGAGCGAGGTAGCGCACTGCCTCTCTTGCGGTACGGCGATCCGTCAGGCAGTTCGACAGGTCGGACACCTCATAGGGTTCCAGGGTGTCTGGATGGCGCGGCTTGTTCGCCCACCAGGAGCAGAGAACTATCTTCGTTGCTGCTTGATTGGTGGCAAAGCTGCCCAGGTCGAGTGTGGTCCTGTCGGTCCGCTCAACCAGTTCGAGGAGGTCGCGGACGGAGTTGTTGAGACTGTTCTCGTACACCCGTGAGCACAACATCCTGGCCGCGTCCCCCGTGCCGGCCTTGAACTGCTGCGGCCCGGCAATGGCTGCTCGCCAGTACCAGCGGCGGAGTAGCCTCCTGTTTCGCTGGTCCGGGTCGGGGTGGTGGGCGAAAAGGCGAACCAGGGGTGGCAGCAGGTAATGGTAGGCAAGCATGGAAAAATGCGGAACTTGTGCTTCGTTTTGCAGGAATTCGACTGCTCGCCGTATTGCTTCCTCTCCTTTTCGGAATGCCTCGTCGCGACTCTCCTCGTCGGTTGTGAACTCATCTCGGATGTCTCGCTTGACATCGCTTCCGCGTGGAGCGAGTACACTTTGCAGTACGGTGTTGCCGTCGATGGAGCCGAAATTCTGATCGGCGGCGATGTGTTCGGCGACGAGGTCGATGGTCAGTTGCCCTTCGACCTCTTGGTCGTTCAGGGCTGAGAAGATCTCGGCTCGGGTGAGTCGCTTGCCGTAGTTGTTCATTCGGTCGAAGATGTCTTGCAGTACTTTGGGGTCCTCTTGGCGGACCTGATAGGCGGGGATTCCGAACTGTCGCAATGTCCGAGTTATTCGACTGGCCTTGTCCAAATACTCGGAAATTTCCGGATGTGCGTTGAACCACAGGAGGATTTTCTGAAGATCGAACAGAACTGGCAATGGTATGACCATCGGGTCTTCGATCTTCGGTGGGCGGACGAAATCGTCGCTCCGGAGATCGTACGCCAATGCGAAGGTCGGTTCTTTTGCTCCTTCAGCGTGCAGTGAGTTCGCGAGACTGGTGATGCGTTGCTGGCCGTCGACCACCCATAGTGCCTCGGTGCTGGCCGGGGCTTCGATGTGGAGCTTTCCCAGGTGAAGGTGTTGCTGGTCTGCTTGCCTGACCCAGAGCAGCAAGCTCCCGACCGGGTAACCTCGGACGATGCTGTCGAAGAGCCTGCGTACGTCTTCCCAGTGCCAGCGGAAGTCCCGCTGGAAACTCGGTACTCGGATCTGACCGCTCCAGGCCATGTCCACCAGCGACTCAACATCGATGGTCGTCGTGTTGAGGGGCGAACTCAGAGTCATCGCCACGGCAGTCTCCTCTCCTCTGGTGAGAACCTTGCCAGACAGAGGCCGAACTGCGGCGCAGGAGGTGTCGGCGTGTGGTACGGCCGACCTAGGTGTAGTGGACGGCGAGTCCGGTCTGCCCAGGGTGGTGGGACGGGCGCAACACCAGATCCGAGTCGTAATCGCCGCTGTTCTGGAGGCGGTAGGGCAAGGGGGCGTCGTGTTCGGCGGACAGGGCCTTTTCCCGGATCAAGGCGACAGCAGCGGCCCGCTCCTCGGCGGAAACCCGGTCCGCACCGTAGACGGCGACCGGTGGCAACACCGACATGCCGGTGTACCACAAGGTGCCGTGCAGCAGGGGGAACAGCACCTGCTCCAGCTCCCCGTTGATGCCCCGCGGGCCGAACGCCGGGCCCCGGCTCCCCGCGGTCAGCACCACCAGCGCCCGCTTCCCGGCGAGCGTGCCCTCCCCGTACCGCAGCGTCCGCCCATCCGGCGCCTGCACCCCGTAGGCGAAGCCCTTCACGAAAACCCGGTCCACCCACCCCTTCAGGATCGCCGGCACGCTGTACCACCACAGCGGGAACTGCAGCACCACGGTGTCCGCCCACCGCAGCTTCGACTGCTCGGCCCGGATGTCCGCGCTCAGCGTCCCCGCCTCGTAAGCCCGCTTCGACGCCGGAGCGACGGCCAGCCTGCCCGGTTCCTCCTCCGGGAAGTCGTCCCGGTCGACGACGGCCTTCCACTTCATCGCGTAGAGGTCCGAAACCTGCACCTCGTGCCCGTGTTCGGTGAGCGCGGCCACACCCTCGTCCCGCAGGAGACCGCTGAGCGAAGCCTGTTCCGGATGCGCGAATACCCAAAGCACCTTCATGACCCCGATGCTGCGCCCGCCGGCCGACGCACACCAGTGGCCCAAAGGACAACATGTGCCAGAATTGGGCCATGTCACTCGTCGCCGCCTTCGTTCGTCACGGGGTGATGCCGTTGGAGCTGGGCATCGTGCACCAGCTCTTCGGGCGCGCCACCGCCCCCGGCGGGGAACGCCTGTACGACATCGTCACCTGCGCGCTCACCCCCGGCGAGGTCCGCACCGACGCCGACTTCCCGATCCACGTCGGCGCCGGGCCGGAGGTGCTGGCCGAGGCCGACACGGTGCTCGTGCTCGCCTCCCACGAACTCGACGAGACCGAAACCGAGGGCCGCCTGCCCGCCGGCCTCGCCGACGCGTTCGCCCGCATCCGGCCCGGCACCCGCATCGCCTCCATCTGCACCGGTGCCTTCGCGCTCGCCGCCGCCGGGCTGCTCGACGGCAGGCGCGCGACCACCCACTGGAAGTCCGCCGCCGAGTTCCGCCGCCTCTACCCGCGCGTCGACCTCGATCCGGACGTGCTCTACACCGACAACGGCGACGTGCTGACCTCCGCCGGGGAGGCCGCCAGCATCGACCTGTGCCTGCACATGATCCGCTGCGACCACGGCGTCGCGGTGGCCAACGAAGTGGCCAGGACCACCGTGGTGCCCCCGCACCGCGAGGGCGGCCAGGCCCAGTACATCCCGCGGCCCGTGCCCGAGCACCGCGCCTCGTCGACCGGGGAGGCCAGGGCGTGGGCGCTGGCGCACCTCGACCGCCCGCTCACCCGCCACGACCTGGCCGAACGGGCCGCGATGAGCGTGCGCACCTTCACCCGGCGGTTCCACGAGGAGGTCGGTACGTCGCCCGCGCGCTGGCTCACCCAGCAACGCGTGGAACGGGCCCGCCAGCTGCTGGAGGAGACCGATCTCCCGGTGGACCGCGTCGCCGAGAAGGCGGGCTTCGGCACGGCCTCCTCGCTGCGCCAGCACCTCCAGGCCGCGCTGGGGGTCTCGCCGAGCAGTTACCGGGCGACCTTCCGCGGGGGCTTGCCGTGATCGCCGATCCGGGCTAGAACTAGAACAGGTTCTAGCCGCGAGGCGACAGGAGGCCCGAGTGGACTTCACCCCCGGTGCGCAGCAGGCCGCGGTCACCGAGTTGGCGGCGCAGATCCTGCGCGGTGAAACCGATTCCTGGCCCGAGCTGGCCAAGGCGGGCCTGCTCGCGTTGCCGCTGCCCGCCGAGCTGGGCGGGGACGGGCTCGGTGTCGCGGAAGTGGCCGCGCTGCTCACCGAGGTCGGCCGCGTCGCCGCCGACGTCCCGGCGTGGCCGTCGCTCGCGCTGGGCGCGTTGCCCGTGGAGGCGTTCGGCAGCCCCGAGCAGCGGGCGGCGTTCCTGCCGGGCCTCGGTGACGGCACCGAGGTGGTCACCGCCGCGCTGCACGAACCGTCGGCGCCGTTCCCGCGCCGGCCGTCCACCAGCGCGCGGCCGGTCAGCGGCGGCTGGCTGCTCGACGGGGTGAAGACCGCGGTGCCCCGGGCGGCCGGGGCCACCCGCATCCTGGTTCCGGCGTCCCTGCCGGTCGGCACCGGGGTGTTCCTGGTCAGCCCGGACGCGCCCGGCGTGACCGTCGAGGAGTCGTACCGGTCCGGCACCACCCCCGAGCACCGGGTGACCCTTTCGGAAACTCCGGTCGGCGAAGGCGATCTGCTCGGCGGCGCGATCGACGGCGTGCACCGGTTCGCGCTGGCCGGTGCGCTGGCGGTGCTCGACGGCCTGCTCGCCGGGGCGCTCGAGCTGACCACCGAGCACGTGGGGACGCGCGTCCAGTTCGGCAGGCCGCTGGCCGCCTTCCAGGCCGTCGCGCAGCAGATCGCCGACGTCTACATCGCCTCGCGGACCGTGCACCTGTCCACCACCTCGGCGATCTGGCGCCTGGCCACCGATCGCGACGCCGACGAGGAACTCGGCATCGCCGCCTACTGGGCAGCCGAACAGGTGCCGCTCGCCATGGGCACCTGCCACCACCTGCACGGCGGGCTCGGCGTCGACACCAGCTACCCGCTGCACCGCTACTCGGCCGCCGCCAAGGACCTCGTGCGGTTCCTCGGCGGCCACGCGCACCGGCTCGGCGAACTGGCGGGGAGGGCCTGATGCACCTCGAACTGACCGCCGAGCAGCAGCAGCTCCGCGACGAACTGCGGGCCTACTTCGCCGGGCTGGTGTCCGCGGAGGAACGCCGGGCCATGGTGCGCGACCGCCACGGCGAGGTGTACCGGGAGATCGTCCGGCGCATGGGCCGTGACCGCTGGCTCGGCGTCGGCTGGCCGGAGGAGTACGGCGGCCGCGGGTTCGGCGAACTGGAGCAGCACATCTTCGCCGACGAAGCGGCACGCGCCGAGGTGCAGCTGCCCTCGGTGACCCTGCAGACCGTCGGCCCCACGCTGCAGGCGTTCGGCACCGAGGAGCAGAAGACCTTCTTCCTGCCCAGGATCCTCGACGGCGAGCTGCACTTCGCGATCGGCTACACCGAACCGGAAGCGGGCACCGACCTCGCCTCGCTGCGCACCACCGCCGTGCGCCGGGGCGACGAATACGTGGTCAACGGCCAGAAGGTGTTCACCACCGGCGGCCACGACGCCGACTACGTCTGGCTCGCCGTGCGCACCGATCCCGGCGCGCCCAAGCACAAGGGCATCTCGATCCTGATCGTCGACACCACCGATCCCGGCTACCGCTGGACGCCGATCATCACCTGCGACGGCGCGCACCACACCAACGCCACCTACTACACCGGCGTCCGGGTCCCGGCCAACCGGCTGGTCGGCGAGGAGAACGCCGGGTGGCGGCTGATCACCACGCAGCTCAACCACGAGCGCGTGATGCTCGGCCCGGCCGGGCGCCTCGGCGGCCTGCACGACCGGGTCCGGGCGTGGGCGGGGAAGCGCTCCACCCCGGACGGCACCCCGTTGCTGGACCTGCCCGACGTGCGGGCGGTGCTGGCCGAGACCCGGGCGGTGACCAGGGTGAACGAACTGCTCAACTGGCAGGTGGCGAGCGTGGCCAAACCGTCCGGGGTGGACATCGCGGACGCCTCCGCGACCAAGGTGCTCGGCTCGGAGCGGGTGCAGCGGATCGGCAGGCTCGCCGAGGAGGTGCTCGGGCGGCACGGGGACCCGGCCGATCCGGAGACCGCCGAGCTGGCCGAGCTGCTCGACCGGCTGGCCAAGCGGAACCTGGTGCTGACCTTCGGCGGTGGGGTGAACGAGGTCCAGCGCGAACTGATCGCCACCGCCGGGCTGAACCTGCCGAGGGTGCCGCGATGACGGGGGTGGGGATCGAGGCGGCGGCCGAGCGCATCGCCGCGCGGGGTGAGTCCGGCAGGCGGTTCGCCCGCGACCCGGTGAACCGGGCGATGGTGCACAACTGGGTCGAGGCGATCGGCGACGCGAACCCGGTGTACGTGGACGAGGAGTTCGCCGGGCGGTCGGTGCACGGCGGGCTGGTGGCCCCACCGGCGATGGCGCAGGTGTGGACGATGACCGGCCTGCACGGCACCCGGGCCGAGGACGACCCGCTGGGGGCGATGATGTCCGTGCTGGACGAGGCGGGTTACACCTCGGTGGTGGCGACCGACTCGGACCAGAACTACCACCGCTACCTGCGGCCGGGGGAGCACGTCTCGGCCACCACGCTGCTCGAAGGCGTTGCCGGGCCCAAGAAGACCGCCCTCGGCGAGGGCTGGTTCGTCACCACCAGGACGAACTGGTACGTGGGTGACGAACTGGTGGCGGACATGGTGTTCCGGTTGCTCAAGTTCCGCCCGCGCGAACCGGCGAAGATCGTCGAGGCGCCACCGGGGACCGCCGTGCTGCGTCCGGTGATCAGCCCGGACACGGCGTTCTTCTGGGAGGGCACCCGGGTCGGTGAACTGCGCATCCAGCGCTGGGGTGGGGTGCTGCGGCACCCGCCGGGCCCGATGCCACCGGACGGCGATCCCGGCGCGGTGCCGGACCACGTGGTCGCCTCCGGCCGCGGCACGGTCTACAGCTACGTGGTGCACCACCACCCGCCGGTGCCGGGCAAGGAACTGCCGTTCGTGGTCGCGCTGGTCGAACTGGAGGAGGGCGTGCGGGTGCTCGGGGAACTGCTGGACGCCGCTCCCAATAGCGTCCACATAGGACAGGCAGTGGAAGTGGCCTTCCTCCGGATCGACGACGAGCTGACCCTGCCGGCCTGGCGGGTGGTGTCGTGACCGCGCTGGTGGGCACCGAACTGCCCGAGCTGAAGGTCGAGGTGACGCCGACGTTCGTGATCAGCTCGGCGATCGCCACCCGCGACTTCCAGGACGTGCACCACGACCGGGACGCTGCGATCGCCCGCGGTTCGAAGGACATCTTCGTCAACATCCTCACCGACAACGGCTTGGTGCAGCGGTTCGTCTCCGGCTGGGCGGGTCCCGAAGCGCTGATCCGCTCGATCAAGATCCGGCTCGGCGTGCCGTGCTACGCCCACGACACGCTCGTTCTCGCCGGGCGGGTGTCCGAACAGGAGGGTGACGAGATCACCGTCGAAGTGAGCGCCCGCGGTGCGCTGGGTGACCACCTGACCGGCACCGTGCGGGTCGCCCTGCCCGGAGGTGCCGCGTGAAGGGCGGCGCCGCCATCGCCGGCATCGGCGCCACCGAGTTCTCCAAGGACTCCGGCCGCAGCGAACTCCGGCTGGCCGCGGAATGCGTGCGGGCGGCCGTGCTGGACGCCGGGCTGGAATTGTCCGATGTGGACGGACTGGTCAGCTTCACCATGGACGCCAGCAGCGAGATCTCGGTGGCCAGGGAACTGGGCATCGGTGAACTGACCTTCTTCAGCCGCATCCACTACGGCGGGGGCGCGGCGGCGGCCACCGTGCAGCAGGCGGCGATGGCGGTGAGCACCGGGGTGGCCGACGTGGTGGTGGCCTACCGGGCGTTCAACGAGCGCTCGGGACACCGCTTCGGCCGGGTGTCCGCGGCGGCGGCGCAGCAGGTGAACTCCTCGGGCGTGGACAACAGCTTCCACCACCCGATGGGCATCGCCACCCCGGCCGCGACGGTGGCCGTGCTGGCCAGGCGCTACCAGCACGAATACGGCGCCACCAGCGCGGACTTCGGCCGGGTGGCGGTGCTCGACCGCAAGCACGCGGCGACGAACCCGCACGCCTGGTTCCACGGCAAGCCGATCACGCTGGAGCAGCACCAGGCGTCCCGCTGGATCGCCGAACCGCTGCGGCTGCTCGACTGCTGCCAGGAGAGCGACGGCGGGGTGGCGCTGGTGATCACCGGCGTGGACCGCGCCCGCGACCTGCCGCACCCGCCCGCGGTGATCGCCGCGGCGGCCCAGGGCAGCGGCACCGACCAGTACGTGATGACCAGCTACTACCGCGACGACCTGGCCGCCCTGCCGGAAATGGGCGTGGTGGCCAGGCAGTTGTGGGCGCAGTCCGGGCTCTCACCGGCCGAGATGGACGTCGGTGTGCTCTACGACCACTTCACCCCGTACGTGCTCATGCAGCTGGAGCAACTGGGTTTCTGCGGCCGGGGCGAGGCGAAGGACTTCATCGCCGACGGGCACCTGGAACTGGACGGCTCGCTGCCGCTGAACCCGCACGGCGGGCAGCTGGGCGAGGCCTACATCCACGGCATGAACGGCATCGCCGAAGGCGTGCGCCAGCTCCGCGGCACGGCGGTCAACCAGGTCGACGGCGCCGGCCGCGTGCTGGTCACGGCGGGCACCGGGGTGCCGACCAGTGCCCTCGTGCTCACCTCGTGATCAGGCGGTGATCCGGACCGACGAGATCTGGTTGTCCCAGCCGATCAGGCCCAGGTCGGGCACGCTCTGGGTCAGTTCGCGCGCTTCGCCGAAGCAGCCCCAGCCCTTGAACACCTGCACCTTCACCGGGCCCGACAGCCGGATCGACGACACGCGGTCGTCCAGCGCGCCCAACTGCAGGCAGAACTCGCCGCTGCCGTGGATCAACTGCGTCTGCCCCTCGCCGCCGTAGCCGGGCAGGTCGTACAGGCCGACCAGCGCCGGTTCGGCTGCCTCGGTGGCCAGCGCGGGCGCGGCCAGCGCGCCGAGGGAAACGGCCGCGGCACCGGCACCGAGCGCGATGGTCCTGGCGATCTTTCCGAACATGCTCACCCCAGTTTTCGTCGTGTGGACGAAGTCGAGAATTCCACACGCGGAAAGGGACCCACCGGGTATTCACAGTGGCATGAACACACCTTCGGAAAGCACCACGGTGCTGCCCCGCTCGGGCACCGTGGCGACCACGAGGCACCGGCCGTTCTCACGCCAGATCGAACTGCGCAGGGTTTCGCCGGGGAAAACCACCCCGGCGAACTTGGCCGACCACGAACCGACCGCGGCGGCGTCCCCGTCGAGCACGGCGTCGGTCACGGCCTTGGCCACGATGCCGTAGGTGCACAGGCCGTGCAGGATCGGCCGGTCGTACCCGGCCCGCGCGGCGAACGCCGGATCGGCGTGCAGCGGGTTCCGGTCACCGCACAGCCGGTACAGCAACGCCTGCTGCGGCAGGGTCGGCGTGTCGAGCACCACGTCCGGCTCCCGGTCCGGCGGCTCGACCTTCGCCGTGCTGCCGCGGTGCCCGCCGAAGCCGCCCTCGCCCCTGGCGAAGATGCTCGACCGGGCAGTCCACAATGGACTACCGTGCTCGTCGGAGGCGGCCGTCTCGCGGATGATCACCGCGGCCTTGCCCTTGTCCAGCACGTCGACCACCTTCGTGCGCGCGGTGGCCTTGCCCGCCACCGGCAGCGGCCGGTGCGCGACGACCTCCTGGGTACCGTGCACCACGCGGGTCAGGTCGATCGACACCCCGGGAAAGGACACCGTGGGCGGCTCGGTCCAGTGGAACGAGGCCGCGACGGTGGCGAAGGTGGGCAGCACGCGCAAATCGTTTTCCAGCACGTAACGCAGTTCGCGCGGATCACCCGGATCGGCCCCCGCACCGAGCGCGAGGTGGTAGAGCTGCACGTCCGAAGAGGTCCAGGAGAACTGCTCCTCCGCGATTTCCGCGCCGATCGCGACAGCCGGGTCGATGGGCATGCGCACCACTCATTCGTAGGTGACCGAGACCTCGTCGGTGAGCGGAACCGACTGGCACGCCAGCACGATGCCCTCGCCGAGGTCGTCGGAATCGAGTACTTCGTTGTTGAGCATCCTGACCTCACCGGAGACCAGCCGGCAGGCGCAGGCACTGCACTGCCCGGCACGACAGGAGTAGGGCGCGTCGAACCCGGCGTCCAGCAGCAGGTCGAGCAGCTTGCGTTCCCGGGGCCACGGCAGCGAACGCTGCTCACCGTCGAGGTCGACGTGCACCGTGGCGGGTGGTTCGGCCGACTCCGCCACCACCTCGGCCGCTTCCTCGAACGGGTTCCCGTCCAGGGAAAGGAACTTTTCGAGGTGGATCAGCTTGCGGTCCCAGCCGAGCGCTTTCAGCCCGGTCTGCGCGACCTCCATGAACGGCTTGGGGCCGCACAGGAAGGCGGGGCGGCCGGGGAAGGCCGCCGCCAGCGCCTGCAACTGCTCGACCGAGGGCAGTCCCTGCACCGATTCCAGCCAGTGCACCACGGTGAGCCGGTCGGGGGACGCCGCGGACAGCTCACGCAGCTCCCGCGCGAAGATGACCGACTGCTCGTCCCGGTTGGCGTACACCAGCACCAGCCGGCCGGTGCCCTTGGCCAGCACCGACTTCACGATGGACAGCACCGGGGTGATGCCGCTGCCCGCGGCGAACAGCAGCAGGTCGGCGTCGAGGTCGGGCGGGCAGAACACCCCGGACGGCGGCAGCACGTCGAGCTCCGCGCCCGGCCGGATGTTGTCGCAGAGCCAGTTGGACGCGTACCCGGTCCGCTTCACCGTCACCGTCAGCGGATCGCCGGTGTGCGGGGAACTGGACAGCGAGTAGCAGCGCGCCACCGAACCGCAGCGATCGCTGGGCACGCGCAGGGTCAGGAACTGGCCGGGCCGGTAGTCCATGCCGGGTGCCGGTTCGAACACCAGCGAGTGCGCGTCGGCGGTTTCGGTGATCACGTCCGCCACCCGCAGGCGCCGGACGTCACCCACCGGCCACTCCCAGCACCCCGGCCCGCACGTCTTCGTCGATGCTGCGCTGCAACTCCGGGCAGGTGTCCTGCAACGCGGGCGGGCGGTCCGAAGCCGCGTGCACCGGGCACGCCACGCTGTCCGAGGTCCACTGGATGCTGGTGTGCTTGGGGCTGTTCTTCTTCACCAGCACGCGGACCGCGCAGGTGCGGCACCTGACCGGGACCAGGCCGCCGCTGAGGAAATCGCGGGTTTCCTCGGCCGAGGTGACCGGGGTGCCGAACGCGGTGTGGGGAGCGGCCACCTCAGACCTCCGCCTCGGCGGCCTGCCTGGCCAGGTTCTCCTGGACCTCCACCGCCCACACCTCGTTCGCCCGCGTGGTGTCCACTTCGAACTCGAACCGCCGGGTCATCTCCGGGGTGACGTCGGCGACGTCGACGTAGAACTGCTCGTACCAGCGCCGCAGCTGGTAGACCGGACCGTCCTCTTCGCACAGCAGCGGGTTGTCGATCCGCGACTTGTTCCGCCAGATCTCCACGTCCTGCAGGAAACCCACGCCGATGCTCTTGGCGAACTTGCCGGCGATCTTGTCCGCCTGCTCGTCGTCCACCCCGGGCAGCTTCTTCACGCTGACGCCCCACTGCAGCACGAACGAGTTCTCCGTGACCGGGTAGTGGCAGTTGATCAGCACGTTCTCGACCTCGAAGCCCTGGTAGGTGTTGAGCAGGGTGTTGATCATGTAGGACGGGCCGTAGTAGGAGGCTGCGGAGCGCAGCAGGTTCTCCTCGCCGCCGTAGTTCGAAGCCATGCCCACGTCCGGGCGGCCCTTGGTGTTCAGGTACTGGGTGGCGATGTGGCCCTCGAACACGTTCTTGAAGTAGGTCGGGAACGCGTAGTGGATGTAGAAGAAGTGGGCCATGTCGACCATGTTGTCGATGATCTCGCGGCAGTTGGAGTTCTCGATCAGCACCGAGTCCCAGGTCCAGTTGCTCCACTGGCCGCTGAAGATGCCGTCGATGCGCGGGATCGCCAGCTCCGCCGGTGGCGGGTTGCCCTCCGGGTCGTGCCAGACGAACAGCTGCTTGTTCTCCTCCAGCGTGGTCCACGCCCGGGTGCGGGCCCGCAGCGGCACCCGCTTGGCGTAGGGGATCGACTTGCACCTGCCGTCCCCGCCCCAGCGCCAGTCGTGGAACGGGCAGGCGATCTCCGCACCCTTGACCGTGCCCCGGGTCAGGTCACCGCCCATGTGGCGGCAGTAGCCGTCGAGCACGTTGAGCTTGCCGTCGCCGGACTGGAAGACCACCAGCTTGGTGCCGAAGGCGTTGATGGCGTGCGGTTTCCCGTCGCGGAACGAATCGGCGAGGCCGAGGCAGTGCCAGCCGCGCGCGAAGCGGGTCGGTGGCTGGCCTGCGTCGATCGTGCGGTAGCTCTCGGTCATCGCGTACCTCCGGTTCGATTCTTGGCCGCGAGGTCCTCGGCCGCAAGGTAGCCGAAGACCATCGCCGGCCCGATGGTCGCGCCCGGTCCCGCGTAGGTGTGGCCCATCACCGCGGCGCTGGTGTTGCCCGCCGCGTACAGCCCGTCGATCACCGAGCCGTCCGCGCGCAGCACCCTGGCGCGGGTGTCGGTCAGCAGGCCGCCCTTGGTGCCCAGGTCCCCGGGCACCACGCGGACCGCGTAGAACGGCGCCTGCGCCACCGGGCCGAGGCTCGGGTTGGGCTTGTTCCGCGGGTCGCCGTAGTAGTGGTCGTAGGCGCTCGCGCCCCGGCCGAAGTCCCGGTCCACACCGTCGCGCGCGAAGCCGTTGAAGCGGGTCACCGTGGCTTCGAGGCGACCGGCGGGCAGGCCGATCGCTTCGGCCAGTTCGCCGAGGGTGGCGGCCTTGGCCGCGATGCCGGCCTGGAACCAGCGGCCGGGCAGCGGCTGGCGCGGGCCGAGCCCGGTGAACATGTACCGGTTGCGGTTGCGCTGGTCGAAGACGAGCCAGGCGGGCACGTTCTCGCCGGGGCCGTCGCCCTGCCCGTACTGGCCGCCGTACATCGCGTGCACGGCTTCGACGTAGGGCGCGGACTCGTTGACGAACCGCTCGCCGCGTTCGTTGACCAGCAGGCAGCCGGGGCGCGAGCGCTCGGCCAGCGCGAACCACGGGCCGCCGGTCAGCGGAATGGACGGCCCCCACCACGCGTCGTCCATCAGGTCGGTGGCCGCGCCCAGCTTCAGCCCGGCGAGGATGCCGTCGCCGGTGTTGGCCTCCGCCCCGACCGTCCACTCCGTACCGATCGGCGGGCGCTGGTACTTGGCGCGCAGCTCGGCGTTGCGCTCGAACCCGCCGCAGGCCAGCACCACGCCGAGCCGGGCCCGGATCTCGGTGCCGTCGCCCACCAGCACACCGGTGACCCGATCGCCTTCGGTGCGCAGCTCGGTCAGCGGGGTGTTCAGCCGGACCGGCACTTCGGCCCGCAGCAGCCCGGCCCGCAGCCCGGCGGAGAGCGCCTGGCCCATGGCCAGCAGGCGTTTGCCGGTGACCCGGCCTGCCAGCCAGCGCCCGCCGAGGCGGAGCACCCGCAGGAGACCACGCGGGTGCCGGGCGAGCAGACTCAGCCAGCGGTAGTCGGCCTGCATCAGCGGCACCCCGGCGGGCGGGGCGCTGTACGGCGGTTCGAGGTTGCCCAACTCGGCGCCGAGCACCCGGGCGTCCAGTGGCTCCGGCTCGGCGGACCGCCCGCCGGACCGGCCGCCGGGTGCTTCGGGGTGGTAGTCGGAGTAGCCCGGCACCCAGCGCAGCCGCAGCGGCGTTTCGCGGTGGAGGAACTCGACCACCTCGGGACCGCGGTCGAGGTAGGTGTTCCGGCGCTCCGCCGGCACCACGTCGCCGACGATGGCTTCGAGGTACTCACGCGCCCGGTCGGGTGGTTCGTCGATCCCGGCCGCGCGCAGGGCCTCGTTGCCGGGGATCCACACCCCGCCACCGGAGCGCGCGGTGGAGCCGCCGTACTTGGCCGCCTTCTCCAGCACCACGACGCTCAGCCCGTGCCGGGCGGCGGCGAGTGCGGCGGTCATGCCGGCGGCCCCGCTGCCGACCACGACGACGTCGAACTCGTCGGGCATCCGTGCCTCCCGTGTTACTGGAACGCGTTATAGAAAATGAGCTGCTGGTGCTTGCGCTATCGGCCACCATAGACGAGAACGTGTTTCAGTTCTAGGCTGGCGGACGTGAGCCGAGCTGTGCAAACCGGGGTGCTGGTGGTCGGGTTCGGGGCGGCGGGGGCGTGTGCCGCGCTGGAAGCCGCCGAAGCCGGGGCGGACGTGCTGGTGCTCGACCGCTTCCACGGCGGCGGGGCGACCGCGCTCAGCGGCGGCATCGTCTACGCGGGCGGGGGCACCGCGCAACAGCGGGACGCGGGTGTCACCGATTCGGTCGACGCCATGCACGCCTACCTCCGGCTGGAGGCCGGGGACGTGGTGAGCGAGCGGACCCTGCGGGCGTTCTGCGAGGGCAGCGCCGAGATGGTGCGCTGGCTCGAACGCCACGGGGTGCCGTTCGAGGGCAGCCTGTGCCCGGACAAGACGTCGTACCCGGGCAACCGCCACTACCTGTACTACTCCGGCAGCGAATCGTCCGGCGGCTTCCGCGACGTCGCCGCGCCCGCACCACGCGGACATCGCGCGAAGGGCCGGGGGACCTCGGGGAAAGCCCTGTTCGAGCCGCTCGCCGCCCAGGTCCGCCGCCGGGCCGCGGTGTGGCCGCAGACCCGGGTCCGGCGCCTGGTCCAGGCGAGCGACGGCACGGTGACCGGGGTGCTCGCGACAACGCTGCGTGACGCACCGGCGTGGGCGCGGCTGCTGCACCGGCGACTCGGCCGGTGGTCAGCGAAACCCGGCATCTACGTGCCCGCGCTGCGGAAACCGCTGCACCGGCGGGTGGTGGCGATCGAGCGGCGGTTCGGGCGGGAGGTGGAGATCTCGGCACGCAGCGTGATCCTCGCGGCCGGTGGGTTCATCGCCAACCGCGAGTGGGTGCGCGCGCACGCCCCCGCCTACCGCCGCGGCCTGCAACTCGGCACCGCCGGCGACGACGGTTCGGGCATCGAGCTGGGCACCTCGGCCGGTGGTGCCACGGCGGAACTCGGGCGCGTGTCCGCGTGGCGCTTCCTGACCCCGCCGAGCGCGTTCCTCGGCGGCCTGCTGGTCGACGAGCAGGGGCAGCGGGTGATCGACGAATCCCGGTACGGCGCCGCCGTCGGGGAGGAGCTGATCCGGCGGCACGGCGGCAAGGGCTGGCTCCTGCTCGACGACGAGCTGATCCGGCGGGCCCGGGCCCAGCGCGACGTGCAGTGGTTCCAGTGGTTGCAGACGCGGTACCTGCTCAAGCGCGGGCGGGTGAGCGGTGGCACGCTCGCCGAGGTGGCGCGGCGGGCCGGGATCGATCCGGACGGGCTGGCCGCGACCGTGGCGGCCGCGGCCGCCGAACCCGATCCGATGGGCAAGCCCGCCGCTTTCACCCACCGGTTCGGCAACTCGCCGTATTCACTGGTCGACGTGTCGATCCGGCCGAGCCTGGCCTTCCCGTGCCCGATGCTCACCCTCGGCGGCCTGGTGGTGGCCGAGGACAGCGGTCAGGTGCTCGACGAGCGGCGGCGGCCGATCCCCGGTCTGTACGCGGCCGGGCGCACCGCGGTGGGAATCTGTTCTCGTTCCTACGTGAGCGGCCTGTCGCTGGCCGACTGCGTGTTTTCCGGTCGTCGCGCCGGGAAGCACAGTGGGCGGACGCTGCGGGAACTCGACAAAAACGAGAACGTGTTCTAGTCTTGGGCGCATGACAGAGCCGAGTGTCGGCGGTGTGCTCGCCGGGGTCTCCGAGCTGCTCCCCGTGTTGCGGGAGCGGGCGCAGGAGGCCGAGGACGCCCGCCGCATTCCCGAAGAGTCGATCAAGGCGTTGCAGGAGACCGGGTTCTTCAAGCTGCTGCAACCCAAGCCGTACGGCGGCTACGAAGCCGACCCGGTTTCCTTCTACACCGCGGTGAAGCACATCGCGAGCGCCTGCGGGTCCACCGGCTGGGTGGCCTCCATCCTCGGGGTGCACCCCTGGCACCTGGCGTTGTTCGACGCGCAGGCACAGGAAGACGTCTGGAGCGCCGACCACGAGGTCCGGCTGTCCTCCTCGTACGCGCCGATGGGCAAGGCCACCGCGGTCGACGGCGGTTACCGGCTCAGCGGGCGCTGGAGCTTCTCCTCCGGGTGTGACCACGCCACCTGGGTGCTGCTGGGGGCGCCCGCGTTCGACGCCGGGGGCAAGCCGGTCGACTTCTGCACCTACCTGCTGCCGATCGCCGACTACACCATCGAAGACGTCTGGGACACCGTGGGGCTGCGGGGCACCGGCAGCAACGACGTCATCGTCGAAGACGTGTTCGTGCCGTCGCACCGGGCGCTCAGCTTCGTCGCCACCTCGAAGTGCAAGACCCCCGGCCAGGCCGTCAATCCCGGCCCGCTCTACCGGCTGCCCTACGGCTCGGTGCACCCGTCGACCATCACCGCGCCGATCATCGGCATGGCGCAGGGCGCCTACGACGCGCACGTGGAGTTCCAGCGCGGTCGCGTGCGGGCCGCCTACGCCGGTGAGCAGTCCAAAGAGGACCCGTTCGCCAAGGTGCGGATCGCCGAGGCGGCCAGCGAGATCGACGCCGCCTGGCTCCAGCTGACGCACAACATCGACGAGCTGTACCGGCTGGCGTGCGCGGGGGAGAAGCTGCCGTTCGCCACCCGGCTGCGGGTCCGGCGCGACCAGGTGCGCGGCACCGAACGCGCGATCGCCGCGATCGACCGCCTCTTCGAGAACTCCGGCGGCCGCGCGCTGCGCTCCGGCACGCCGATCCAGCGCTTCTGGCGGGACGCGCACGCCGGCCGGGTGCACGCGGCCAACGACCCGGAACGCGCCTACGTCATGTACGGCACCGGCGAGTTCGGGCTGCCGGTGGAGAACGGGATGGTGTGACCGTGACCGAAGGCCAGTACGCCCAGGTGACGCCGGACCTCCGGCTGCACTACCACGAAACCGGGGCCGAGCACGAGGAGGCGGTGATCCTGCTGCACGGCGGCGGGCCCGGCGCCTCGGCGTGGAGCAACTTCGGCCGCAACCTGCCGGTGTTCGGCAAGTCCTTCCGCACCATCGCGGTGGACCAGCCGGGCTTCGGCCGCTCCGGCAAGCCCACCGAGCACCCGCAGTACTTCACGCACAGCGCGAACGCCGTGGTGGCGCTGATGGACCACCTCGGGATCGAGCGCGCGCACCTGGTCGGCAACTCCCTCGGCGGGGGCGCGGCGGTCCGGCTCGCGCTGGACCACGGTGGCCGCGCGGGGCGGCTGGTGCTGATGGGGCCCGGCGGGGTGAGCGTGAACGTGTTCGCGCCGGACCCGACCGAGGGGGTGGGCAAGCTCGGCGCGTTCGGGGCGAAGCCGACCCGGGAGCGCATGGAAGCCTTCCTCCGGGTGATGGTGCACGACCAGTCGCTGATCACCGACGAGCTGATCGACGAGCGGTTCGCGCTGGCGAGCACGCCGGAGTCGCTGGCCGCGATGCGGGCGATGGGCGCGTCGTTCATGCGTCCCGACAGCTTCGAGCAGGGCATGCTGTGGCGTGAGGTGCACCGGCTGCGCCAGCGCGTGCTGCTGGTCTGGGGCCGGGAAGACCGGGTGAACCCGCTCGACGGCGCGCTGGTGGCGTTGAAGACCATTCCGCGGGCCGAGCTGCACGTGTTCGGGCGCTGCGGGCACTGGGCGCAGGTGGAGAAGTTCGACGAGTTCAACCGGCTCGCCATCGAATTCCTCGGCGGAGGGGTGAACTGATGGGCATCCGATCGCTGGGTTATCTGCGCATCGAGGCCACGGACGTGCCCGCGTGGCGCGAATACGGGCTCAAGGTGCTCGGCATGGTCGAGGGCGAGGGCACCGATCCGGAGGCGCTGTACCTGCGGATGGACGACTTCCCGGCGCGGCTGGTGATCGTGCCCGGCTCGGCGGACCGCCTGGCGCAGGCCGGGTGGGAGGTGGCGAACGCCGCCGAGCTGGAGGAGGTGCGCCAGAGCCTGGCCGCGCACGAGGTGCCGTTCAAGGAGGGCACCGCGGAGCAGCTGGCCGACCGGCACGTGGTCGAGATGATCACCTTCGAGGACCCGTCCGGCAACACCCAGGAGGTGTTCCACGGCATCGCGCTGCAGCACCGGCGGGTGGTCAGCCCGTACGGGCACCGGTTCGTCACCGAGGAACAGGGCCTCGGGCACGTGGTGCTGTCCACCCACGACGACGGCGCGGCCCTGCGGTTCTACCGGGACGTGCTGGGCTTCCGGCTGCGGGATTCGATGCGGTTGCCCCCGCAGTTCGTCGGCAGGCCCGCCGGCGGCGAGCCTGCCTGGCTGCGGTTCTTCGGCTGCAACCCGCGGCACCACAGCCTGGCGTTCCTGCCGATGCCGGTGCCGAGCGGCATCGTGCACCTGATGGTCGAGGTGGAGAACACCGACGACGTGGGCCTGTGCCTGGACCGCGCGCTGCGGCGGAAGGTGCCGATGTCGGCGACGCTGGGCAGGCACGTCAACGACCTGATGCTGTCGTTCTACATGAAGACGCCCGGCGGGTTCGACATCGAATTCGGCTGCGAGGGCCGTCAGGTCGACGACGACAACTGGATGGCGCGCGAGAGCACCGCCGTGTCGTTGTGGGGGCACGACTTCTCGATCGGGGCGCAAGAGCGGTGACGGCCGCGGCGGCGATCGAGGCGGCGCGGTTCCGCGCGGTGCTGGGGCACTTCTGCACCGGTGTCGCGGTGGTGACGGGGCACGACGGTGCTTCGCCGGTGGGTTTCGCCTGCCAGTCCTTCGCGGCTCTTTCCCTCGATCCGCCGCTGGTCCTCTTCTGCGTTTCCGTCAATTCGGGTTCTTGGCCGGTCATCGCGCGCAGCGGTTCCTTCGCGGTGAACGTGCTTTCGGAGGAACAGCAGGAGCTTTCCGCGGTTTTCGGGGCGCGGGGGGCCGACAAGTTCGCCTCGGTGGCGTGGCACCCGGCCCCGTCCGGTTCGCCCTTGCTGGACGGGGCGCTCACCTGGCTCGACTGCTCGGTGGAAACCGTGCACCAGGCCGGAGACCACTACGTCGTCATCGGCCGGGTGCGCGCTTTGGGTGCCGAAGCCGAGGATTCCGGTGCGCCCCTGCTTTTCTACCGTGGCCAGTATGCGGCGAAGCGGGCGCGGACGGAAATCGACAAACTGTTCGACTGGCCCCGCCCGGACGATTGGCTGTAGCCCACTGCTGCGGGAGATCTGGGAGCACCGGACCGCTCCGCCGCCATCCGGCTCCTCGCCCGCGCCTGACCCCGGGGTTCGACGTCAGGCGCGGATGGGGGAACCGGCTTCGTGGAGGTGGCGCAGGGCTTGGGCGTAGGAGTCGATCAGGCCGGTTTCGTGGTACGGGACCCCGATTTCGGCGCAGTAGTCGCGCACGATCGGCTGCGCGCGCCGCAGGTGCGGGGTCGGCATGCTCGGGAACAGGTGGTGCTCGATCTGGTAGTTCAACCCGCCCATGGCGGTGTCGACGAACCAGCCACCACGCACGTTGCGTGAGGTGAGCACCTGCCGCCGCAGGAAGTCGGGGCGGTCGTTCCCGGTCAGGGTGGGCATGCCCTTGTGGTTCGGCGCGAAGATCGATCCCATGTAGACACCCCAGAGCCCCTGGTGCACGGCGATGAACACGAGGGCCTTGACCGGGGAGAGCACCAGGAACACCGCGCCGAGGTACAGGGCGAAGTGGGCGAAGAGCAGGCCCGCCTCCAGGCCACGCCGCCTGAGCCCCGGCTTCAGCACCGCCCGGATGCCCGACCAGTGCAGGTTCAGCCCCTCCAGCGTGAGCAGCGGGAAGAACAGGTGGGCCTGGTACCGCCCGATGAACCGCGGGATGCCCTTGGCCGCCCGCGCCTGGTCCTTCGACCAGACCAGCACGTCCGGGTCCACGTCCGGGTCGAGTTCCTCGTGGTTCGGGTTCGCGTGGTGCCGGGTGTGCTTGTCCATCCACCACCCGTAGCTCATGCCGATGCCGAGGTTGCCCGCCAGCCGCCCGGCGACCTCGCTCGGCCGCCGCGTGCGGAAGACCTGGCGGTGCGCGAGGTCGTGCGAGAGCAACGCGATCTGGCCGAACAACACGGCCAGCAGCACGGCGGCGAGCAGCGTCGCCCACGAATCGCCGAGCAGGGCGAACAGGGTCCAGGTCGCGGCGGACAACGCGGTCACCACGCCGATCCGCAGCGCGTAGTAGCCGGGGCGCCGGTCCAGCAGGCCGGCCTGGTTGATCCGCCGCGACAGCCGGGCGAAATCGCTGCCGGTCTCCGTGGCTCGGGTGAGGGGCTGTGTGGTCACGCGTCGAGTCTGCTGATCGCCGCCCCGGGCCGGTAGCCGGTCCGCACCCCGGCCGGGGGTAGGGCTGGCCCCACCCGCCGCAGGTGTTCCCGCGGCGGCCCGAAGAGCTCGCCGCTGCCGTGCGCGCGCTTGAAGTACCGGTGCGCCGGGTGCTCCCAGGTGATGCCGATACCACCGTGCAACTGGATCATCTCCGCGGCGACCGCGCTGAACGCCTCCGAGCAGTGCACCTTCGCCACCGGCGCCAGCGAGAGGTCGGCGGCGGCTGCCTCCACGCACGACCGCGAGGTTTCCACCAGCACGTACAGGTCGGCGAGCCGGTGCTTGATCGCCTGGAAGCTCCCGATCGCCCGGCCGAACTGCCGCCGCTGCTTCGTGTACTCGAGCGTGATCTCGAACGCCCGCGCCATCGCCCCGGTCTGCTCGGCCGCCAGCAGCACGCACGCCTGGTCGAACAACGCCGGATCGAGCTCACCGAGGCGGTCGGCGTGCGCCTGGTGGAGTTCCACGGTCGCCAGCCGGCGGGTCTCGTCCATGGTGGGGGAGGGCACGCGCCGGACGCCCGGCTGGTCGGTCGGCACCGCGTACAACGCGTCGGCCACCACGAGCAGCAGCTCGGCCGAGTCGCCGTCGAGCACGTACCGGTCACAACCGTCCACCACGGACCCCGACGCGGTGAAGCCCGACCAAGCAATGGTGCCGGTGGTCAGCGGACGCGCCAGTGCCAGTGCGGCGATGGACGTCGAGAGGAACGGCAGCGGCGAGAGCACCCGGCCGAACTCCGACGCGACCACGGCCAGCTCGGGCAGACCGGCACCCAGGCCGCCGTGCTCCTCCGGCACGGCCAGCGCGGCGACCCCGATCTGCTCGCACAGCACTTCCCAGGACGCCCCGCGGGACAACGCGGTGCGCACCGAATCACGCAGGGCGCCGAGTTCCTCCGCCGTGCTCACGCCAGCACCCGGCCGCGGTGGAAGGCGGGCGTGCCCCACACCCCGGCCAGCGCCCGCACCTTCGTCAGCCGCAGGCCGAGGTCGTGTTCGGCGGTGTAGCCGATCGCGCCGTGCACCTGGAGCCCGGTCCGCGCGGCCAGCGAGGCGGCCTGACCAGCGGCGACCTTGGCCGCCGAGACATCTCGGGCCGCGGTGGTCAGCGCGGCGGCGTGCAGCAGCGGCCGCGCCAGTTCCAGCGCGGTGGCGGTGTCCGCCAGCAGGTGCTTGATCGCCTGGTAGCTCCCGATCTCCCGGCCGTACTGCTTGCGCTGCTTCGCATACGCCACCGACGTGTCCAGCAGCCACTGCCCGGCGCCGAGCAGCTGCGCCGCCGTGGCCAGCGCACCGTGCTCGAAGGCGAGCGGCACGGCGTCACCGAGGCGTGCGCCGGGCTCCGGCTTGAACAACCGGCGCGCCCGGTCGACCGAACGCAGTCGTTCCCCGGGCTCGAACCCGTGCACGCCGTCGGGCGTGAGCAGGAGGCGGACGTCGGCGACATCGGCGTCCAGCCCATGCGGCACGTGTGGTGGCAGCACCACCGATGCCAGCCGCCCGCCGGCTTCGATCGCCAGCGCGGGCAGCACGGCCGCCGTCTCGACCCACGGCCCCGGCACCGCGTGGTACCCGAGCCGTTCGACCGCGACCACGAGATCGACCAGCGAGCCGCCGGAGTCCAGCAGGCCGGTCAGCCCCAGTGAGCCGAGGCCGTGCCACAGCTTCATGCCCGGCCCGAGGTCGTCCGCCGCCCAGGCGCGGGCAGCGGCAGCGCAGTCCGATCTGGACAGGTAGCCGTCGACGGCGGCGGCGAAATCGGCCTGCTCGGCGGACAACGCGAACTTCATCGATCACCTCGCGGCAGGCCGAGCAGCCGCTCGGCGACGATGTTGCGCTGGATCTGGTCGGTTCCGCCGTAGATGGGCCCGGCCAGGGAGAACAGCCAGCCATCCGGCCAGTCCCCGGCCACCTCGGCCGACGGCCCCAGCAGGTCCAGCGCGGTCTCGTGCATCGACACGTCCAACTGCGACCAGAAGAGCTTGTTCACACTGGATTCCGGCCCCAGCGCGGCGCCCTCGGCGAGCCGGGTGGCGGTGCCGAACGTGTGGAGCTGGTAGGCACGGGCGCCGATCCAGGCGTCGGCGACCCGATCGGCCATTGCCGGGTCACGCGTTTCGGACCACAACCGGACCAGGCGCTCGGCCGTGGCCAGGAACCGGCCGGGGCTGCGCAGCGACAGCCCGCGTTCGTTGTTCGCCGTGGTCATCGCCACGCGCCAGCCCTCGCCGGGTTCACCGATCACGTCCTCCTCCGGCACGAAGACCTCGTCGAAGAACAGCTCCGCGAAGCCCGGCTCACCGTCGAGCTGGGCGATCGGCCGCACCCGCACACCATCGGCCCGCAGGTCGACCATGAAGTAGGTGAGCCCGCGGTGCCGGACGGCCGACGGGTCGCTGCGGAACAACCCGAACGCCTTGTCCGCGAAGGCGGCGCGGGAGCTCCACGTCTTCTGCCCGGACAGCAGCCAGCCGCCGGTGGTGCGCGTGGCGGTGCTGCGCAGGGCCGCGATGTCGCTGCCGGCCTCGGGTTCCGACCACGCCTGCGCCCAGACCTCCTCGGCACGCGCCATCTTCGGCAGGACGCGGGCGCGCTGCCCGGGGGTGCCGTGGGAGAACAACGTGGGCGCGAGCATGAACAGGCCGTTCTGGTTGACCCGGCCGGGAGCGCCCGCCGCGTAGTACTCCTCCTCGAAGACCAGCCAGTCCAGGAGGGACACGTCACGGCCGCCGAACTCCACCGGCCAGGAGACCGCGGACAGCCGCGCGTCAGCGAGTTCGGCTTCCCATTCCCGGTGCAGCGCGAAACCTTCGGCCGTGTCGAAGGACGGCAGCGTCACGACGTGCTCGGCCAGCCAGTCACGCACCTCGGTGCGGAACGCCAGCGTCGATTCGGGCAGGTCCAGGTCCATCAGGACTGCCCCGCGTCCCGCATCGAGCGGGCGTCCTGACCGCCGAGCGAGTCACCCCCGGCGACCTCGGCGTTGTGCGCGTGCGCGAAGTGGTGCAGGCCGAACACGGAGTCCATGCCCGCGCGCAGGCCCATCAGGTCCTCCGCCTGGTTCACCGCCTTCTTGGCCAGCGCCAGGCCGAACGCGGGCATGGCGGCGATCTTCCCGGCGAGCGCCAGCGTCTCCGCTTCCAGGTCCTCGCGGGGCACGACCCGGTTCAGCATGCCCCATTCCTTCGCCTGCACGGCGGTGAACCGTTCGCCGGTGAACAGCACCTCCTTGGCCGCACGCGGTCCGAGCACCCACGGGTGGGCGAAGTACTCGACCCCCGGGATGCCCATGCGCACCACGGGATCGGCGAAGAACGCGTCCTCCGAGGCCACGATCAGGTCGCACGACCAGGCCAGCATCAGCCCACCGGCGATGCAGGCCCCCTGCACGCTGGCGATCATCGGCTTCGGGATCTCCCGCCAGCGGCGGCACATGCCCAGGTAGACCTCTGATTCGCGGGCGAACCGCCGGTCGCCGCCGGACCGGGTGGTGTGGTCCCACCACAGCACCGAACGGCGGTCGAAGGAGGTGTCCGCGTCGCGGCCCGGTGAGCCGATGTCGTGCCCGGCCGAGAAGTGCTCGCCCGCCCCGGCGAGCACGACCACCTTGACCGAATCGTCGTCCACCGCCCGGGAGAAGGCGTCGTCCAGCGCGTAGGTCATCGCCGAGTTCTGCGCGTTCCGGTAGCCGGGGCGGTCCATCGTCACCACGGCGACCGCGTCGTGTTGCTCGTACCGCACCGTCATGGGGTCTCCCGGAGTTCGCGTTTGAGTACTTTCCCGGATGCGTTGCGCGGCAGTGCTCCGACGAAGACCACCCGCCGCGGCCGCTTGTAGTTGGCCAGGTTCGCCTCGCAGTGCTGTATAACGTCCTCTTCGGACAGTCCATGGCCGACGACGTACGCCGCGCCGACCTCACCGAGGCGCTCGTCCGGCACGCCGATCACCGCCGATTCGGTCACCCCGGGCAAGCGCGCGAGCGCCTGTTCCACCTCGGCGGGGTAGACGTTGAAGCCGCCGCAGATGTACACGTCCTTGATGCGGTCGGTGATCCGCAGGTAGCCGCGTTCGTCGAGCGCACCGGCGTCCCCGGTGTGCAGCCAGCCGTCGGCGTCGATGGCCTCGGCGGTGGCCGCCGGGTCGTCGAGGTAGCCGAGCATGGTGTTCGGGCCGCGCAGCAGCACTTCGCCGGAACCGGCGATCCGCACCTCGAACCCGGCCGCCGCGGTGCCGCAGGTGGTGGCCACGGTGACCGGGTCGTCGCCGGGGCGGCACATCGTGGCCACCACGGCTTCGGTCAGCCCGTAGGCGGTGAGCACGGTGCCGAAGCCCAGGTCGGTGCGCATGCGCTCGATCAGCGGCACCGGCACGGTGGCCGCGCCGGTCACCGCGAGCCGCAGGGACGACAGGTCGTGCGACGGCCGGTCCGGGTGGTCCAGCAGCACCTGGAAGACCGTCGGCGCGCCGGGCAGCACGGTGATCCGCTCGGTTTCGACCAACCGCATCGTGCGGACGGGGTCGAAGGTGGCCTGCGGCACGATCGTGCTGCCCCGCAGCACCGCCGCGAGCAGACCGGCCTTGTAGCCGAAGGTGTGGAAGAACGGGTTGAGCACCAGGTAGCGGTCGTCCGGGGTGAGCCCGGCGCGCTCGGCCCAGGCCGCGGCCACACCGAGCGACCGGCGGTGGCTGGTCATCGCGCCCTTGCTGCGGCCGGTGGTGCCCGAGGTGAACAGGATGTCGGCGAGGTCGTCCGGCCCGACCGGCCGGTCGAACGCCGTGGAGGTGGTTTCGGTCCAGTCGGCCGGCACCCGCAGGACCACCTCCGGCCGGGCGTCACCGATCTCGGCCAGCCGGTCGCGGTCGAGGAAGTCGTCGGTGACCACCAGCGCCTTCGCCGCCCCGCGGGTGATCACGTCACGCATCTCCGGGCCGGTGAACCGGGTGTTGATCGGGATGAGCACCGCCCCGGCGGTCAGCGCGCCCAGCGCCGCGATCACCCAGTGGTGCGTGTTGGGCGCGCACAACGCCACCCGGTCACCGGGGCGGACCCCGCGCTCGGCGAACCACGCCGCCCGGCCGAGCACCTGCTCGTGCAACCGCGTCCAGTCGAGTCGCACCTCGCCGTCCACGAGCGCTTCACCACGGGGCAGCCGGGCGGCCGTGGCGGCCAGTGCGGCGGGAATCGTGTCCGGACGGTTCAAGGTCTTCGCTCCCTAGCAAGTGCTTGGTAGGGTAGCAGCGTGACCGAGTTCCGGGAACGGGTGCGCGACTGGCTGGCCGAGAACCTGGCCGGTGAGTTCGCCGCGGTGCGCGGGCTCGGCGGTCCCGGCCGCGAGCACGAGGCGTTCGAGCAGCGGCTGGCCTGGGAACGGCGGCTCGCCGCCGGCGGCTGGACCTGCCTCGGCTGGCCGCGGGAGCACGGCGGCCGCGGCGCCACCCTGGACGAGCAGGTGATCTTCCACGAGGAGTACGCCAGGGCGAACGCGCCGGCGAAGGTCGGGCACCTCGGCGAGCAGCTGCTCGGGCCGACGCTGATCGAGTTCGGCACCCCGGCGCAGCAGCGGAGGTTCCTGCCCGGGATCGCCGCCGTCGAGGAACTCTGGTGCCAGGGTTACTCCGAGCCGGGAGCCGGGTCGGACCTGGCCGCGGTGTCGACCACCGCCGTGCTCGACGGGGACGAATGGGTGCTGCACGGGCAGAAGGTGTGGACCTCGCTGGCGCAGCAGGCCGGCTGGTGCTTCGTGCTGGCCCGCACCGAACCGGGTTCGAAGCGCCACAGGGGACTGTCCTACCTGCTGGTGCCGATGCGGCAGCCGGGTGTCGAGGTCCGGCCGATCGTGCAGCTGACCGGCACCTCGGAGTTCAACGAGGTGTTCTTCGACGGTGCCCGCACCGCCCGTGACCTGGTGGTCGGCGAGCCGGGTGACGGCTGGCGGGTCGCGATGGCCACGCTCGGCTTCGAACGCGGGGTCGCCACACTCGGGCAGCAGGTCGGCTTCCGGCGTGAGCTGCGGGCGCTGACGGAGCTGGCCGAGCGCAACGGTTCGGCGGAGGACCCGTACGTCGCCGAACGGCTGGCGCGTGCCAGGGTCGGCCTCGAAGTGATGAACGCGCACGCCCGGCGCACGCTCGGCGACAGCTCGCCGGGGGTGCCCGAAGTGGCCAAACTGGTCTGGGCGAACTGGCACCGCTCGCTCGGGGAGCTGGCGATGCTGGTGCGCGGCCGGGAATCCGTGCTCGCCGGCGAACTGGACGAGTGGCAGCGGCTCTACCTGTTCACCCGCGCCGACACCATCTACGGCGGCTCCAACGAGGTCCAGCGCAACGTGATCGCCGAGCGGGTGCTCGGCCTGCCCAGGGAGGCCCGTCCTTGATCCCCGTGCCGAACTACCCGGAAGGCCGTGACCTGCTGCGGGACAAGGTGGTGGTGATCACCGCCGCGGCGGGCACCGGGATCGGGTCCGCGGTGGCGAAGCGCTGCCTGGCGGAGGGCGCCAGGGTGGTGCTCAGCGACCGGCACGAACGCAGGCTGGCCGAGAAGGCGGCGGAACTCGGGGTGCCGGCGATCCCGTGCGACGTCACCGACGGCTCGCAGGTCCAGGCCCTGATCGACGGGGCGGTCGCGCACCACGGCCGGATCGACGTGCTGATCAACAACGCCGGGCTCGGCGGCAGCAAGTCCATTCTGGACATGACGGACGACGAGTGGTCGGCGGTGCTGGAGGTGACGCTGCACAGCACCTTCCGGGTGACCAGGGCCGCGCTGCGGCGGTTCGTCGAGCAGGGCGGCGGGGGAGCGGTGGTGAACAACGCCTCGGTGCTCGGCTGGCGGGCCCAGGCGGGGCAGGCGCACTACGCCGCGGCGAAGGCCGGGGTGATGGCGCTGACCCGGTGCGCCGCGGTCGACGTCGCCGCGCACGGCATCCGGGTCAACGCGGTGGCGCCGAGCCTGGCCATGCACCCGTTCCTGGCCAAGGTGACCAGCGAGGAGACGCTGGCCGAGCTGACCGCGCGGGAGGTTTCCGGCAGGGCGGCCGAACCGTGGGAGGTGGCGAATGTGATGGTGTTCCTCGCCAGTGACTACGCCTCGTACCTGACCGGCGAGGTGGTCTCCGTTTCCAGCCAGCACGCGTGAGGGAAGCCGATGAGCAAGCCAGGACCGAACTCCGGCCGCCGGGCCGAACTGCTGGGCATCGCCGCCGGGTTGTTCGCCGAGCGCGGGTTCGTCTCCACCACCGTGCGCGACATCGCCGACGCCGCGGGCATCCTCTCCGGCAGCCTGTACCACCACTTCGACTCCAAGGAGCAGATCGCCGACGAGATCCTCACCGGCTTCCTCGACGAGCTGTTCGGCACCTACACCGAGATCGTCGAATCCCGGCTGGGGCCGCGCAAGACGCTGGAAGCGGTGGTGGCGGCGTCGTTCGACGCCATCCACCGGCACCCGGCGGAGGTGGAGATCTACCAGAACGAGGCCAAGCACCTGGCCAAGTTCCCGCGCTTCGCCTACCTCGGCACGCGCAACGCCGAGTTCCGCGAGCTGTGGCACGACCTGCTCGCCGAGGGCATCAGCACCGGTGAGTTCCGCGCCGACCTGGACATCGAACTGGTCTACCGGTTCGTCCGCGACACCGTCTGGGTGGCCGTGCGGTGGTACAACCCCGAGGGCACGCTGTCCGCGGCCGACGTGGCCGCGCAGTACCTCGGCATCCTGCTCGACGGCATCGCGACGAAGCGGCGCCGCGTGAAGAAGGAGACGTGATGGCCGAGGCCTACGTGCTCGACGCCGTGCGCACCCCGGTGGGCAGGCGGGGTGGTGCGCTGAGCACCGTGCACCCCGCCGATCTCGCCGCTCACGTGATCGAGGCGGTGGTCGGGCGCGCCGGGGTGGAGCCGTCGCTGGTCGACGACGTGATCCTCGGCTGCACGGACACGCTCGGGCCGCAGGCGGGCAACATCGCCAGGACGGCGTGGCTGGCGGCGGGGTTCCCGCACCACGTGCCGGGGGTCACCGTGGACCGGCAGTGCGGGTCCAGCCAGCAGGCGGTGCACTTCGCCGCGCAGGCGGTGCTCAGCGGCACGATGGACCTGGTGCTGGCGGGCGGGGTGCAGAACATGAGCCAGATCCCGATCAGCGCGGCCGTGCTGGCCGGGCGGGAGCACGGGTTCGAGGACCCGTTCTCCGGGTCGAAGGGCTGGCAGGAACGCTACGGCGCCGCGGCGGTCTCGCAGTTCCACGCGGCGGAGATGATCGCTTCGCACTGGGGTTTCCCGCGCGCGCAGCTGGAGGAGTACGCGTTCACCAGCCACCAGCGGGCGCTCGCCGCCATCGACTCGGGCCGGTTCGACGCCGAACTCGTGCCGTTCGGCGACTTCCGCCGGGACGAGGGACCGCGGCGGGACACCTCGCTGGAGCGGATGGCCTCGCTGAAGCCGCTGAGCCCGGGTTCGGAGCTGACCGCCGCCGTGGCGAGCCAGATCTCGGACGGCGCTTCCGCGACGCTGATCGCTTCCGCGGCTTTTGTGCAGGAGCACGGTCTCCGGCCGCGGGCACGCATCCACCACCTGTCCGTGCGCGCCGCGGACCCGGTGTGGATGCTGACGGGTCCCATCCCGGCGACCGCGCACGCCCTGCGCCGCACGGGGCTGTCCATCGGCGACATCGACCTGTTCGAGGTGAACGAGGCTTTCGCCAGCGTCGTCCTGGCGTGGCTGGACGAAACGGGCGCCGACCCGGCCCGGGTCAACGTCAACGGCGGCGGCATCGCCCTGGGTCACCCGATCGGCGCCACCGGCACGAAGCTGTTCGCCACCCTGCTCCACGAACTGGACCGGCGGGAAGCCCGGTACGGCCTGCAAACCATGTGCGAAGGCGGCGGAACGGCGAACGTGACCATCATCGAACGCCTGTGACCCGGCGGCTCTTGCCGAGCCTCCTCCTGGCTCGAGTGGTGGGTCGCGGCTGATCGATTGGAGCCATGGCTCCGACGCGGCGAGTTGATCTAGCCTCATCTCATGGGTGAGCACAAGGAGCGCATGTTGCGCGGCGAGTTGTACCGTGACAACGATCCCGAGCTGGTCGCCGAGCGGTATCGGGCGCAGCGCTTGTGCACCGAGTTCAACGCGACCGAGCCGGAGGCCGGGCAACGCAGGGAAGAGTTGCTCCGCGAACTGCTCGGCGAGTTCGGCGAGGGCTCCTGGATCATGCCCCGCTTCCAGTGCGACTACGGCTACCTGATCGAAATCGGCGCCAACTCGTTCCTCAACTACGACGCGATCCTCCTGGACTGCGCTCCCATCCGCATCGGGGACGACGTGTCGATCGGGCCCAGGGCGCAACTGCTGACCGCCCTGCACCCGATGGAGGACCACGAGGCCCGCCGTCAGCGGTGGGAGAGCGCGGCGCCCATCACCATCGGCGACAACGTCTGGTTCGGCGGCGGGGTGACCGTCTGCGCCGGGGTGACCGTGGGGGACGACACCGTGGTGGGGGCGGGCAGTGTGGTGACCAGGGACCTGCCGGGCAAGGTGTTCGCCGCGGGCAACCCGGCGAGGGTCATCCGGTCGCTGTGAGCTCGGCGAGCAGCTCCCGCAGGGCGGCTTCGAAGGCCCTCGGGTTGCGTTGCGGGGCCAGGTGCGCGCCGGGGACCTCGGCGAACGGCTGGCCCAGTTCCAGCGCGAGCGTTTTCGCCGGCCGGTAGTGGTAGTAGCCCCGGCTCTCGCGGCCCGCGATCGGGGTGATCTCCACCCGCGACCGCCGCAGCGCCACCAGATCGGGTTCGTAGCCGTAGAACTGCCGGATCTCCCTGGTGAACAGGAAGTTCCACTCGTCCTCGTTCGGCAGGCGGACCATCTTCAGCTCCGGCAGCCCCGCCCCGGCGAGCGAGCCGACGAACTGGGTGAACGCGCCGATCAGGTCCCCCTTCTCGCACGCGGTGACCTGCGCCTCGGCGAACTCCATCCACTCGCAGGCGTCCGGCAGCAGGCTGATCAGCGGTGGTTCGTGGGCGATCAGCCCGGTCAGCACCTCCGGGTGCCGCGCGGCCAGGTCCAGC
This sequence comes from Amycolatopsis sp. NPDC045836, assembly GCF_056431745.1. Lineage (NCBI taxonomy): Bacteria > Bacillati > Actinomycetota > Actinomycetes > Pseudonocardiales > Pseudonocardiaceae > Amycolatopsis > Amycolatopsis sp. NPDC045836. The sequence goes on from NZ_JBWKKF010000005.1 coordinate 207,624, forward strand.
CCGATCAACGCCCCCGCGCTGGTGCCGAACACGGTCACCCGGCCGAGCCCGGCGTGCTCGGCCACCGCCCGCGCGTCGTCGGCCTGCAGGCTCACCGGGATCGGGCCGGTGGTGCGGTCGGTGCTGCGGAAGTGCCCGCGCCGGTCGTAGGTCAGCACGGTGTAGTCGCTGCTCAGCCGCTTGGCCAGGGCCCGGTAGCTCTCCCCGGAACCCAGCCCGCCGGCGATCATCAGCAGCGGCGGGCCCTCGCCGGTGGACTCGACCTGCAGCTCACCGTCGACGACCGGGCAACGCTGGGAGATCATGCCCCGAAGTCAAGCACACCAACCCCGGCCGAGACGCCGAAGGATCCGCTCCGCGTCGCCCACGATCTGCTCGATCAGCGCGGCCACCGGCGGCAGGTCCTCGAGCAGGCCAACCACCTGCCCGGACGCCAGCACACCCGCCTCGGGGTCGCCGCCGACCAGCCCGGCGCGCAGCAGCATCGGGGTGTTCGCCGCCATCAGCACCTGCGCCCAGTCACGATCGCCGCCGCGCTTCATCGCGACGCCCTCACGCAGCATGGACCGCCAGCTCAGCCCGGTGATCCGGCGGAACCGCGCGGCGTTGGCCACGGCCCTGGCGAAGCCGGTGAGCCGCCCGGACCGCTCCAGCGCGTCGACCAGCCCGGTGCGCAGCACGCGGTGCGGCAGGCCGTCGACCTTGCGGGTCACCACGGTGTCCCCGAGGCCGCGCGCCAGGTACGCGTGCTTGACCGCGTCCGGCACGGTGCTCTCGCGGGTGAGCAGGAACCGGGTGCCCATCGCCACCCCGGCCGCGCCGTAGGCCAGCGCGGCGGCCAGGCCCCGCCCGTCGAAGAAGCCGCCCGCCGCCACCACCGGGATGTCCACCGCGTCCAGCACCGACGGCAGCAGCAGCGTGGTGGCCACCCCGCCGGTGTGCCCGCCGCCCTCGCCGCCCTGCACGATGACCGCGTCGGCACCCCAGTTCGCCACCTTCTCGGCGTGCCGCGCGGCCCCGACGGACGGGATGACCACCACGCCGTGGTCCTTGAGCTTGGCGATCATGTCCGGCTCGGGGGCCAGCGCGAACGAGGCGACCTTGACGCCTTCGGCGATGAGCAGGTCGACCCGGGCCCCCGCGTCCCCGGTGTCGGCCCGCAAGTTGACGCCGAACGGCGCCGCCGTGCGCAGCTTGGTTTCCTTGAGCGCGGTGGCGAGTTCCTCGTAGGTCATCGTCGCCGACGCGAGGATGCCGAGCCCGCCGCCCTCGGCGGTGGCGGACACCAGCCGCGGCCCGGCCACCCAGCCCATCCCGGTCTGGACCACCGGGTGCCGGACCCCGGTCAGCTCGGTCAGCGCGGTCCTCACGACGGCACCTCGCGGTCCCGGCGGCCCTTCGGGTCCACGACCTCCCGGAGCAGCCGCAGCTCCTCGCCGGTCGGTTCCCTGGTCTCGGTGACGCCCTCGGTGTGCAGCTCGAACGAGGTGTTCGCGCAGACCTCGTCGACCGAGACACCGGGGTGCGTGGACACCAGCCGCATGCTGCGGCCCGGCCCGCCGAAGTCGAGCACGGCCAGGTTGGTGACCACGCGGTGCACGTCGTGGAACGGGAAACCCCTGGCCCGCTGGTAACCGACGCCGGACACCACGTCCACTTCGGCCACGAACACCCGCTTGCCGTGCCGGGGCACCCAGTAGCTGGTGCGGTGGTTGACCGTGTTCCCCGGCCCGCCGCGCACGCCGAGCAGCTGCTTGACCGGGCGGGCGTGCTCGCCGATCGCTGAGATGTTCTGGTCGCCGTAGCGGCTGACCTGGTTCGCGCCCATCACCACGTGGCGTTTCCCGTGCGGCACCACGGTGTCGAGCACCCTGCGGAACGGCTGCCAGCCCTCGACCACGCCCTCGGCGTCGACCAGGTACGCCTCGCCGTTGCTCAGCAGCAGGTCGGGTTCGAAGGTGAGCCGGGCCAGCCGCGCGCCGATCGACGGCAGCAGGCCCATCGGGCTGACCAGGATTTCGCCGTCACCGCGGAACAACTCCGCGCAGGCGACCGCGGCCACCTCGGCTCGGGTGGCGCTCATGCGGTCTCCTCGGTGAACTTCGCGACCTCGTCCTGGTACCGCTGCTCGTCGCCGCTGAGGAAGCGGTCGGCGAACGCGGGCCACCGGTCCGGGTCCCTGGCGGATTCGGCGTAGTGGCGCTGGAACCGTTCGTCCCGGCCGTAGTCGGGCGCGGCCGTGGTGAAGTGCGCGCCACGCGGGGTTTCCGCCACGCCGTCGACCGCACTCCGGTTCAGCAGCAGGCTTTGCACCGGTCCGCCCGCCAGCAGTTCGGCGGTGCCGACGATCTTCTCGACGCTGACGAAGGTGCGTGCGGCGGCCAAGGCGAACAGCTCGTCGAAGTACGGATCCGGGCCGAGGTACTGGGCGTTGCCGCGGGCGTCGGCGCGGTTCAGGTGGATCAGCGCCGCGTCCAGCTCCAACGCCGGCACGGCGAGCAGTTCCTCACCGTCCTCGTACGGCGAGCGGATGGTGTGCAGGTGCGGATTGACGTCCAGCACCGCCGAGCCCAGTCCGGCCCGCGTCGGCAGGAACGGAAGTCGTTGTGCGGCAGCGGAAAGCGCGGTGCCGAGCGCACCCTCGTCGTACTCGGTGACCTCGATCGCGCCCCGTTCGCGCACCCGGCCGAACCAGGGGTCGAACGGGATCGAGTCGAGCGTGACAAAACCGAACACCAGCCGCCGGATCTTGCCCGCCGACGCCAGCAGGCCCACGTCCGGACCGCCGTAGGAAACCACGGTCAGGTCCTTGACCGGCGACCGCAGCAGCGCGCGGACCAGCGCCATCGGCTTGCGCCGGGACCCCCAGCCGCCGATGCCGACGGTCATCCCGTCCCGCAGTTCGGCGACGATCTCGTCCGGGGTCGTTCGCTTATCCGGCATTCTTCCCCCTGTCCAGGAACTGCTGCCGGGCTTCGTCCGAAACGCCCGCGAGGTTCAGTTCGAAGGTGAAGCCCTGTTCGAAGCGGTAGCTGCGGTGCACGTGCTGCGGGTCGATCCCGTTGAGCGCCTGCTTCGCCGCGCGGATCACCCGCGTGTCCTTGGCCGCGATCGTGCGGGCCAGCGCCAGCGCGGACTCGTCCAGTTCCTGCCGCGGCACCACGGAGTAGACCGACCCGTGGTGGTGGAGCTGGTGCGCGTCGATGGTGCTCGCGGTGAAGTACAGCGTGCGCATCAGGTGCTGGGGCACCAGCCTGGCCAGGTGCGTGGCCGCGCCGAGCGCGCCGCGGTCCACTTCGGGCAGGCCGAAACTGGCGTCCTCACTGGCGATCACCACATCGGCGTTGCCGACGAGGCCGATGCCGCCGCCGAGGCAGAAGCCCTGCACGGCGGCGATCACCGGCACCGCGCAGTCGTAGACCGCGGCGAACGCCGCCGCGCAGCCCTGGTTGGCGCCGATCAGCGCGGTGTACCCGGAATCGGCCTGGATCTCCTTGATGTCGACCCCGGCGTTGAAGCCCCGGCCTTCGGCGCGGAGCACCACGACGTGGCAGCTGCCGTCGGCCCCGGCGGCGCGGACGGCGCCCGCGAGGTCGAACCAGCCCCGCACGGGCAGGGCGTTGACCGGGGGTGCGTTCACCGTGACCACGGCGATGCCCGGCTCTGGACGTTCGGTGGTGATGGGCATGTGGGCCTCTCGCCAAACCTAGCACTTGCTTGGTACGTTAGCAGGGCAGCCGTCGGAAGGGCAGGCCATGACCACCTGGGAACTCGGCCTCGGCGGTGCCGTCGTGCTGGTCACCGGTGGTGCGCGAGGGGTCGGCGCCGGGATCACCGCGGCCTTCACCGAGGTCGGCGCCCGCGTGGTGGTCTGCGGGCGGAAGGCACCGGATGCCTTGCCGGGCGCGGATTTCCTGCCGTGCGACGTGTGTGAACCGGAGCAGGTCGAACGGCTCGTCGAGCGGATCACCGAGCGGTACGGGCGGCTCGACGTGGTGGTCAACAACGCCGGTGGGGCACCGTACGCCGAGGCCGCGCGGGCGTCGCCGCGGTTCCACGAGAAGGTGGTCGCGCTGAACCTGCTGGCGCCGCTGACCGTCGCGCGGTGCGCGAATTCGGTGATGCGGCAGCAGGACTCCGGCGGGGTGATCGTCAACGTCGGCAGCGTGAGCGGTGGCCGGGCGTCCCCCGGCACGGCTTCCTACGGCGCCGCCAAGGCCGGGCTGGCGAACCTCACCGCCAGCCTCGCGGTGGAATGGGCGCCGAAGGTCCGGGTGGTGGCGATCGCGGCGGGCCTGGTGCGCACCGAACAGGCCCACCTGCACTACGGCGACGAGGCTGGGGTCGCGGCGGCGGGCCGCACGGTGCCGCTGGGACGGCTCGCGGAACCGGCGGAAATCGGTTCGTGCGCGGTTTTCCTCGCCTCGTCGAAGGCCGCCTACATCAGCGGGACCACGCTGACCGTGCACGGCGGGGGCGAGGTACCGGCGTTCCTGGCGGCGAGCAACGCACAATCCGAGGAGCGGGCATGATCGTGGACGGCCGGGTGGTCGTGGTGACCGGAGCGGGCCGGGGCATCGGCCGCGCGCACGCGCTGGCGTTCGCGGCGGAGGGCGCTTCGGTCGTGGTGAACGACGCCGGGGTGGCCGCCGACGGCAGCGGCCCCTCGGACGGGCCCGCCGCGCAGGTGGTCGCCGAGATCGAGGCGCTGGGCGGGCAGGCCGTCGCGAACACCGGCGACGTGGCCGACTGGGCGGGTGCGAAACGGCTCATCGGCACCGCGCTGGAGCGGTTCGGCCGGTTGGACGTGCTGGTCAACAACGCCGGCTTCGTGCGGGACCGGATGCTGGTCACGCTCGGCGAACAGGAGTGGGACGCGGTCGTCCGGGTGCACCTCAAGGGCCACTTCGCGCCGCTGCACCACGCCGCGGTGCACTGGCGGGCCGAGGCCAAGGCCGGCCGGACGCCGTCGGCGCGGGTGATCAACACCAGTTCCGGTGCGGGCCTGCTCGGCAGCGTCGGGCAGGGCAACTACTCCGCCGCCAAGGCGGGCATCGCCGGGCTGACCGTGGTGGCGGCGGCCGAACTGGCCCGGTACGGCGTCACGGTGAACGCGATCGCCCCGGCCGCGCGGACGCGGATGACCGAGGAGGTGTTCGCCGAGATGATGGCGGCGGGCGACGGGTTCGACGCGATGGCGCCGGAGAACGTCTCCCCGCTGGTGGTCTGGCTGGGCAGCGCGGAGTCGGCCGGGGTGACCGGCCGGGTGTTCGAAGTGGACGGTGGGCGGGTGTCGGTGGCCACCGGCTGGCGGCACGGCCCGCAACGCGACAAGGGCGCCCGCTGGGAGCCGGCCGAGCTGGGCCCGGTGGTGGCCGAACTGCTGGCCGAGGCCCCCGAACCGGAGCCGGTCTACGGCGCCTGAGAAACCATGACAGGTTCTGTCGGGGTTCGGGCCGATGCTGGGCGCATGAGGAGTTCCTGGAAGCAGTTCGAAGCGGAGGCACCCGAACTCGCGAAGCGGGTGCACGCGCGGTTCACCGCGGAGAAGTCGCACGTCCTGGCCACGCTCCGGCGGGACGGCTCACCGCGGGTGAACGGCACCGAGGTCGATTTCCGTGACGGCGAGCTGATGCTCGGTTCGATGCTGGACGCGGTGAAGGCCCGCGACCTGCGGCGGGACGGCCGGTGCGCCATCCACGCCCACCCCGGCGACCCGGAAGCGGGCGGGGACGCGAAGGTCTCGGGCGTGGCGGAGGAGGTGCCGGCCGGGGAGAACACGCACCTGTTCCGCCTGTCCCTGACCGACGCGTCGATGACCTGGGTGGAGGGCAACACGCTGAAGGTGGAGACGTGGTGGCCGGGCCGCCCGCGCGTCCGCTTCGAACGCCCGGAGAACGGCCCCGCCATCCGGTACGAGCTCTAGATCCGTTCCAGGATGGTCGCGGTGGACATGGCGCCGCCGGCGCACATGGTGATCAGGGCGGTGGCGGCGTCCCGGCGTTCCAGTTCGTGCAGGGCGCTGGTCAGCAGGCGGGCGCCGGTGCTGCCGACGGGGTGGCCGAGGGCGATCGCGCCACCGTTGACGTTGACGCGGTCCGGGTCCGGCTGGTGCACCTGCTGCCAGGACAGCACCACCGCCGCGAAAGCCTCGTTGACCTCGAAGATGTCCGGGTCGCCGATGGACATCCCGGCCCGTTCCAGCACCCGCGTGGTGGCCTGGACCGGGCCGTCGAGGTGGTAGTACGGTTCCGCGCCGACCAGTGCCTGCGCCCGGATGCGCGCCCGCGGCGCCAGGCCCAGCGCCCTGGCCACGGCGGCGTCCACGATCAGCAGGGCGGCGGCGCCGTCGGAGATCTGGGACGAGTTGCCCGCGGTGTGCACACCGCCGTCGAGCACCGGCTTCAGCCCGGCGAGCGCCTCGGCGGTGGTGTCCCGCAGGCCCTCGTCCCTGGTGACCAGTTCGCCGGCCTCGACCGGCACCACTTCCCGCTCGAACCGGCCCTCCGCCCACGCGGCGGCGGCCTTGCGCTGGGAGTCGGCGCCGAACCGGTCGACGTCCCGGCGGGTGATGCCCCGGCGGACGGCGATGCGCTCGGCCGCACCGAACTGGTTGGGCAGGTCGATCGCCCACGAATCGGGTTTCGGCCTGCCCACGCCGGTGCCGGCGTTCGCGCCGAGCGGCACCCGGGACATCGACTCCACCCCGCAGGCGACCCCGGCCGAGATCGCTCCGGCCGCGACCAGCCCGGCGACCAGGTGCGCCGCCTGCTGCGCCGAACCGCACTGCGCGTCGATCGTGGTGGCCCCGCAACCCCGCGGCAGCCCGGCGTGCAGCCAGGCCGTGCGCGTGACGTTCCCGGCTTGCTCACCCGCCTGGGTGACCGCACCGCCGATCACCTGCTCGACCAGGTCCGGGTCCAGCCCGGCGCGGTCGAGCACGGCCTGCTGCGCCACGCCGAGCAGTTCGGCCGCGTGCAGCCCGGACAGCCGGCCGCGCCGCCTGCCGATCGGGGTGCGCGCGGCCGCCACGATCACCGGTTCCGGCATGGGCCGCTCCTTCGCTCGATACCGTCAAACTAGAACGCGTTCTCATTCAAGGCAAGCTGAAGCCCGCGGAACCGCGGCTCGGCCGTCGGCCGTTCGGGGAGTTCAGTCCGCAAGTTAACGGGTTTCACCAGTAGCCCTTCACTCGGCGGAGCAGCTGTGCTTCAATCGCGAAATAGAACGCGTTTCACCGCCGAGTTCGCGCTGGAGGCTACCGTGGCCGCTCCCGGGATCCCCGCTGGTTTCGACTTCACGGATCCGGATCTCTACGCCGAGAGAGTGCCGTTGGAGGAGTTCGCCGCGCTGCGCCGGACCGCGCCGGTCTGGTGGAACGCGCAGCCGCACAACCTGGCGGGCTTCTCCGACGACGGCTACTGGGTGGTGAGCCGGCTGGAGGACGTGAAAACGGTCTCCCGCAACGACAAGGTCTTCTCGTCACGGGAGAAGACCGCGATCATCCGCTTCGACGAGTCGATGACCCAGGAGACCATCGAGGCGAACCGCCTGGTGCTGCTGAACATGGACGCCCCGCAGCACACCAAGCTCCGGCGCATCGTGCAGAAGGGCTTCACCCCGCGGTCGATCGCGAAGCTGGAGGACGCGCTGCGCGACCGCGCCCAGCGGATCGTGGCCGAGGCGAAGAAGAAGGGCTCCGGCGACTTCGTCACCGACGTGGCCTGCGAACTGCCGCTGCAGGCCATCGCCGAGCTGATCGGCATCCCGCAGCAGGACCGGCTGAAGATCTTCGACTGGTCCAACCAGATGATCGCCTACGACGACCCCGAGTACGAGATCGAGCCGGTGGCCGCCTCCGCCGAGCTGATCGGCTACGCCTGGAACATGGCCGAGGAGCGCCGCAGGTGCCCGATGGACGACATCGTCACCAAACTGATCGACGCCGACGTCGACGGTGAGGCGCTGGCGTCGGACGAGTTCGGCTTCTTCGTGCTGCTGCTGGCCGTGGCGGGCAACGAAACCACGCGCAACGCCATCACGCACGGGATGAAGGCGTTCATCGACCACCCCGGCCAGTGGGAGATCTTCCGCGAGCAGCGGCCGGACACCGCCCCGGACGAGATCGTGCGCTGGGCGACGCCGGTGACCGCGTTCCAGCGGACCGCGATGGAGGACACCGAACTCGGCGGCCAGCAGATCCGCAAGGGCGACCGCGTCGGGCTGTTCTACGGCTCGGCGAACTTCGACCCGGACGCGTTCGAGCACCCGGAGCGCTTCGACATCCTGCGCCAGGACAACCCGCACGTCGGCTTCGGCGGCACCGGCGCCCACTACTGCATCGGGGCGAACCTGGCCCGGCTGGAGATCGACCTGATCTTCAAGGCGATCGCCGACGAGATGCCGGGCATCCGCGAGCTCTCACCGCCGGCGCGGTTGCGCTCGGGCTGGCTGAACGCGATCAAGCACTACGAGGTCGCCTACGGCTGACCGCGCTTGGTCAGCCGGAAGGCGAGGAACGCGGGGATCTTGCTCAGCTGGGCGTAGGCGTCGGGGTAGTGCTGCGCCATCTGCTCGGCCGGCCGCGGTTCCACCAGTTCGTCGATGACAAAACCGGCCGCGGAGAACTCCGCGCAGACCGCGGACAGGGGCTGGCGCCAGAAGCTCACGCGCCAGCCCTTCGTCCAGGTCTCGGTGACCAGCTCGGTCTCGAAGTAGTCGCCGCCGTTGCGCAGCCAGTCCGCGCTGGGGTGGCCGGTGGAGACCAGCAGCCTGCCGTGCGGGGCGAGCACGCGGTGCAGTTCGCGCAACGCGGGCACCCGGTCGTCCAGGTGGTGGATGGCCAGCGCGAGCAGCGCCACGTCGAAGGTGCCGCTGGGCAGCCAGTCGAACGGGTCGTGCAGGTCGTGCACGCGGAACTCCGCCTCCGGCACCCTGGCCGCGGCCAGCTCCACCATGCGCGGGCTCTGGTCCATGCCGACCACCTCGGCCCCGCGGGCGACGAGTTCCCTGGCGTAGAGGCCGGGCCCGCACGCCGCGTCCAGCACCTTGGCCCCGCTGACCTCCCCCAGCAGGCCCAGCATGGCGGGCCGGTCGTAGAGCGCGTTGAACGCGCCGTGCTCGGCGTGCTCGGCGAACTCGTCCGCGAACTCCTCGTACTGCGGCACCCGGCCGATCCTGTCGCGCTGCTCGCTCACGCTCGCAGATTAGTCACCCGGCTTGGCCGAACCCACCACCCACATGGAGAAATATTGCGAGCCGCCGCCGTAGGCGTGGCCGAGGGCGATCCGCGCGCCGTCGACCTGGTGGTCCCCGGCCCGGCCCAGCACCTGCCTGGCGGCCTCGGCGAAGCGCAGCATGCCCGACGCCCCGATGGGATTGGACGAAAGCACCCCACCGGACGGGTTCACCGGCAACCGCCCGCCGATCGCGGTCTCCCCGGCCTCGGTCAGCTTCCAGCCCTCGCCCGCCTCGGCGAAGCCCAGGTTCTCCAGCCACATCGGCTCGAACCAGGAGAACGGCACGTAGATCTCCGCGGCGTCCACTTCGGACAGCGGATCGGTGATCCCGGCGTCGCGCCACAACGCCGCCGCCGCGTCCCGCCCGGCCCGGGGGCTGACCTGGTCGCGGCCGGCGAAGGTGGTCGGCTCGGTGCGCATGGCGGTGGCGTGGATCCAGGCGGCCCCGCCGGGCACCGCGTCACCGGCGGCCTCGTCGCCGATGACCATCGCGCAGGCCCCGTCGGAGGACGGGCAGGTCTCGTCGTAGCGGATCGGGTCCCAGAGCACCTTCGACGCCCGCACCGACTCCACGGTGATGTCCGGCTGCCGCAGGTGCGCGTGCGGGTTCAGCGCGCCGTTGCGGCGGTCCTTCACCGCCACGATGGCGCCGACCTCCTCGGGGGCGCCCGAACGCCGGATGTAGGAGCGCACGTGCGGCGCGAAGTACCCGCCCGCCCCGGCCCCCACCGGCATCTGGAACGGCGGCACGATCGACAGCCCCCACATGGCGTTGGATTCGGACTGCTTCTCGAAGGCCACGGTGAGCACCCGCCGGTGCACCCCGGCCTGCACCAGGCTGGCCGCCACCAGTGCGGTGGACCCGCCGACCGAACCGGCGGTGTGCACGCGCAGCAGCGGCTTCCCATTCGCCCCCAGCGCATCGGCCAGGAACAGCTCGGGCATCATCACGCCCTCGAACAGGTCGGGGGCCTTGCCGAGCACCACCGCGTCGATGTCGTCCCAGCCGACGCCGGCGTCGGCCATCGCGCGGTCGATCGCCTCACGCAGCAGGCCCGGCATGGACACGTCGGTGCGCTTGGCGCGGTGGTGCGTCTGCCCGGTGCCGAGCACCGCGGCCGGCCTCTTGCCCATCAGTCCCGCCTTTCCAGCACGGCGACCAGGTTCTGCTGCAACGCGGGCCCGCTGGTGGCGTGCGCGAGCGCCCGCCGGGCGGTGCCGGAGAGGATGCGCTTGGCCGCTTCGCCGATCCGGGCCAGCCCGGCGGCGAACATCGGGTTCCCGGTGAGCACCCCGCCGGAGGGATTGATCCGGACGCCGGCGCCCAGGCCGAGTTCGGTGCGGAGGATCAGTTCCTGGTGGGTGAACGGCGCGTGCAGTTCGGCCACCTCCACCCCGTCGGTGCCCGCCGCCGCCCCGGCCGCCGCGGTGCTGGGGGAGCGGGTCAGGTCGCGGGCGCCGAGCACCGGCGAATCCACCCGGTGCTCGATCCCGCTGATCACGGCCGGTCGTTCGACCAGGTCACGGGCGCGGTCCTCGGCGGCCAGCACCACCACCGCGGCCCCGTCGGTGACCGGCGCGATGTCGTGGCGCCGCAGCGGGTCGGCCACCATCGGCCCGTCCAGCAGTTCGGCCACCCCCGCCGAGCCGGAGAACTGGGCGAACGGGTTGCCCGCCGCGTCGGCCCGGCTGCGCACGGCGACCTCGGCCAGGTCCGCCTCGGACCACAGCCCGGCCTCGATCCCGGCTCTGGCCTGCAAGGCGGCGATGCTGATCGAGTCCGGCCACAGCGGCGCGGTGAAGTACGGGTCGAGCTGGAGGGCGAGCACCCGGCGCAGCTGCCCGGCCGAGGACTTGCCGAAGCCGTAGACCAGCGCGGTGTCCACCTCGCCCATTCTGACCTTCACCCAGGCCTCGTAGAACGCCCACGCCGCGTCCATCTCCACGTGCGATTCGTGGATCGGTGGGAAGGCGCCGATCGCGTCCACCGCGGCGATGAACGAGAAGGCGCGGCCCGCCAGGTAGTCCGAGGAACCGGAGCACCAGAACCCGATGTCCTGTTTGGACAAACCGGTTTGCTGGTAGGCCTCGGCGAGCAGCGGCACCAGCATCTCCACCCCGTTGGTGGTGCCCGGCGTTTCGGCCACGTTCGGCGCCTGGGCGAAGCCGATCACGGCGACATCTGGCATGTGCGCGTCCCTACAGGTGGTGGGCGAAGGATTCGTACGGCGCGTCCGGTTCCCCGGTCGGCTCGAAGTGCGCGATGTTCTCCAGCGAGGTGGTCCACTCCTCGCGCGGCCGCCAGGACGCCCGCACCCGCATGCCCATCCGCACGTCGGCGGCGTCGCAGCCGAGGATCAGGTGCAGGAAGGCGATGTCGGCGCCGTCGATCAGCACGTAGGCGGTGACGTACGGCGGTTTGATGCGCTGGCCGAGGAACGGCACGTTCACCACGCAGAAGGTGGTGATGATGCCGGTGTCGGGCAGTTCCACCTCGTCGGTGGTCGGCACGCCGTCGGTCGGGCAGGCACCACGCGGGGGCAGGTAGACCTTGCGGCACACCGGGCAGCGCTGGCCGAGCAGCCTGCCCTCGGCGAGCCCGCGCAGGTAGCGGCTTTCCTCGGGGGAGGCCGAGTGCCGGTACTCCAGGTGCACGGGGGTGATCACCACGGCGACCGGGTCGCCTTCCTCGCGCTCGGCGACCGGCGGCGGCGGCGAAGTCGGCCCGGCGTCGGGTTCCCCGGCTCCGACGGGCCGGAAGTAGGCGATGTCGCGGATGTGCCCGACCGTCTCGTCCGCCCAGCGGACCTTCACCCGCATCCCGGTGCGCATGTGCTCCGGGCCGGGCACGTCCACGGCGTGCAGCATCGCGGTGCCGGCACCGTCGAGCTGGACCAGCGCCCAGGCGAACGGGCGGGTCAGCGGCTGGCCGTCCAGCGGTTCGGCCATCCAGGTCCACGACCTCACCGTGCCCTCGTCGCCGACTTCGACGAACTCGGACAGCGCTTCGGCCGTGTGCGGGTCGTACTCGACCGGCGGCACGTGGACCCGGCCGTCGCTGCCCCGGACGCCTTCGATCCGGTGCGCCGCGAGGCCGTTGACGAACCGGCCGAGCACCGGGCCGACCGAACGGGTGTAGTCGAACCCGATGTTCATCGGGGCCGACAGCGGGGCTTCGCTCAGGCTCACGAGCAGAAGTGAAACACGTTCTCGAAAACTCGGCAACGGGGCACTTGCCCGCAAGTGGAACAGGTTCTAGATTCGGGATATGAGCCTGGGTCTGTGGAACATCGCCGGTGCCGAGGGCGAGCGCACGGCGGTGGTCGAGCCGGACGGCACCGAGATCACCTACGGCGAGCTGGCCGCGAAGGCGAACGCCTACGCCAACGGCCTGCGCGAGCTGGGGCTCGGCACCGGTGACGCGGTCGTGGTGCTGCAACCCAACGGCGCCGAGCTGGTGGCCGCCTACTTCGCCGCCATCCAGACCGGCCTCTACGTCGTGGTGGTCAACTGGCACCTGGTCGGTCCCGAGGTCGCCTACATCCTGTCCGACAGCGGGGCCAAGGCGTTCCTCGCGCACGAGCGGTTCGGCGAGGTGGCCGTCGCGGCGGCCGACGAAGCGGGCATCCCGGCGGAGGCGCGGTTCGCGGTCGGTCCGGTCGCCGGGTTCCGCCCGATCGGCGACCTCGCCGCCTCGGCCGAACGGCCCGCGGTGCGCACGGCCGGCTCGCCGATGCTCTACACCTCCGGCACCACGGGACGGCCCAAGGGCGTTCGGCGCCCGCTGACCGGCGCCGACCCCGACGAGGTGCCGGCGGCGTCCACCTGGTTCTTCGGCATCTTCGGGCTGAAGCCGGGGGACGGGCACGTGCACCTGTGCGGTTCGCCGCTCTACCACACCGCGGTGCTCAACTTCGTGGCGATCTCCTTGCAGCTGGGCCATTCCGCGGTGCTGATGGACCGCTGGGACCCGGCCGAGATGCTGCGGCTGGTCGAGCGGTACCGGGTCACGCACAGCCACATGGTGCCGACGCAGTTCCGGCGCCTGCTGGCGCTGCCCGGCCACGAGGAGTACGACGTCTCCTCGCTGCGGTGCATGATCCACGGCGCCGCGCCGTGCCCGCCGGAGGTCAAGCGGCGGATGCTGGACTGGTGGGGGCCGGTGGTCACCGAGTACTACGCGGCCACCGAGGGCGGCGGCACCGCGATCAGCGGTGAGGAGTGGCTGCGCAAACCGGGTTCGGTGGGCAAACCGTGGCCGGGTTCGACGATCAAGGTGCTCGGCGAGAACGGTGAGGAGCTGCCCACGGGTGGGATCGGCACCGTCTACCTGCGCATGGGCGACTCGAAGTTCGAGTACCACGGGGACCGCGAGAAGACCGAGCGCGCGCGGGTCGGCGACCTGTTCACCCTCGGCGACGTGGGGCACCTGGACGAGGACGGCTACCTGTACCTGCACGACCGCCGCAACGACATGATCATCTCCGGCGGGGTGAACATCTACCCGGCCGAGATCGAGGGTGAGCTGGTGATGCACCCGAAGGTGGCGGACGTGGCGGTGTTCGGCGTGCCGCACGACGACTGGGGTGAGGAAATCAAGGCCGTCGTGCAGCCCGCCGACGGCGTCTCCGGTGATCCGGCGCTGACCGCCGAACTGCTGGAGTTCGCCGCGGCCCGGCTGGCGAAGTTCAAGCTGCCGAAGAGCGTGGACTACCTGCCGGAGCTGCCGCGTGACCCGAACGGCAAGCTGTACAAGCGGAAGCTGCGCGACCCCTACTGGGCCGGTCGCGAACGGGCCATCTGAAGCCGCCACAGCGAGGTGGTCTCGCCGGCACGGGCGCGCCGGTGCCGGGGCCGGGTGTCCAGCCGGTCCACGACTTCGAGGCCACCGCTCCTCATTTTCCCGTGCAACTCTTCGCGGGTGCGCAGGCCAAGGAGTTCGGCCAGGTCGGAGAGGATGAGCCAGCCTTCTCCGGCCGGGGTCAGGTGCTCGGTCAGCCGGGCGAGGAAGCGGTCCAGCACGTCGCTGTCGAAGATGCCGAGTTCCAGTGCGGAATGCGCGCGGCCGGGTACCCACGGCGGGTTGCAGACCACCAGATCCGCCTGCCCGGGCGGGAAAAGATCCTGTTCCAGCACTTCGACGCGGTGACCGAGGCGGTCGAGGTTCTCGCGGGCGCAGGCGCAGGCACGCGGGTTCACGTCCGTGGCCACGATCCTTTTGGCACCCCGCCGGGCGAGGATCGCGGCGAGCACCCCGGTCCCGGTGCCGATGTCGAAGGCGGTGAACCCGTCCGGCACGGGGGCGCGGGCGACGAGGTCCAGGTACTCCTGGCGGATCGGCGCGAACACACCGTAGTGGGGGTGGATCTTCGCGCCCAGCACGGGCACGTCGATGCCCTTGACCCGCCATTCGTGGGCGCCGATGACACCGAGCAGTTCACGCAGGGGCAGCACGCCGGGCGCGGTCGGCGGGCCGAACGCCTCGGTGCAAGCCGCGCGCACGTCCGGGGCGCGGCGCAGCGGCACGGTGTAGTCGGCTTCGAGCGGGATGAGCAGCATCCTGAGCAACGGCACGTCCCTGGTGCGGCGGCCGAGGGCGTGCAGGAGCTGGCGGGCGCCGTGGAAGTCGCCCTGCCACAGCACGGGCACCCCGCGGCGGAAGTGGCGCAGGGCGAGGTCGGCACGCAGGGTGTCGTCCGCGCGGACGACCCGCGCGGGGAGTTCGGAAAGCACTTCGGCTCCTCGTGATCGAACGCGGTCGGCTACGCACGCAGATCACCCCGACGCGAGGAGCTACCCGGCGATCAGGCGCCCCGGCGCCGAAGTGGGAGCCGGGTGTCGCCGAGGACCATGCCCATGTTCATGCCCCGAACCGTGGCACAGCACCGGCCGGGCGGGCAATGGGATTAGTGCTGGGGACAGGCTGTGGCTCAACGACCCTTGAACTCCGGGCGCCGCTTCTCCGCGAAGGCGCGTGGCCCCTCCTTGGCGTCTTCGCTGGTGAAGACCGCCGCGCCGAGCTGGGCTTCGAGTTTGAAAGCCTCTTCTTCGGCCACACCTTCGGTGTCGCGGATGGTGCGCAGGATGGCCTGCACCGCGAGCGGACCGTTGGCCGCGATGGTGGCGGCGGTTGCCAGCGCTGCCTCCAGTGCGGTCCCGTCCGGCACCACGCGCCCGATCAGGCCGATCTCCTTGGCCTCCGCCGCCGTCACGTGACGGCCGGTGAGCAGCAGTTCCGCGGCCGCGGTGTACGGGATCTGCCGCGGCAGCCGGACCGCCGAGCCGCCCATCGGGAACAGGCCCCAGCGCGCCTCCGACACGCCGAACTTCGCGCTCTCCCCGGCGATCCGGATGTCGGTGGCCTGCAGGATCTCCGTCCCGCCGGCGATGGCCGGGCCCTCCACCGCGGCGATCAGCGGCTTGCTCAGCCGCCGCCCCTTCAGCAGGCCCGGGATGCGGCTCGGGTCCCAGCTGCCGCGCTCGAAGGCGTCCCCCGGCGAGTTGCGGGCCATCGACTTGAGGTCCGCCCCCGCGCAGAACGCCCCGCCCGCACCGGTGAGCACGCAGCAGCGGATGCCGTCGTCCTCGTCGACCCGGTCCCACGCCCCGGTCATGATCGCCATCATCTCGCCGGTGATGGCGTTGCGCGCCGCCGGGCGGTTCATCGTGACGACCAGGGTGTGGCCGAATTGCTCGACCAGTGCGTGGGGGGTCTCGGTCATGCGACGTTCCTCCGTGACGGGCGCCGGTGCCATCAGTGCCATTGCTCAAAACGATAACATGTTCTAGTTTGGCCTGGTGGCACTCAACATCGCAGATCTGCTCGAGCACGCCGTCGACGCCGTGCCGGACCGCCTCGCGGTCGTCTGCGGCGATCGGCAGGTCACCTTCGCCGAACTGGAGGAGCGCGCCAACCGGCTGGCGCACCACCTAGCGGGGCGCGGTGTGGCAAAGGATTCCCACGTCGGCGTCTATTCCCGTAACTCCATCGAAGCCCTCGAGGCGATGATCGCCGCCTACAAGCTGCGCGCCATCGCGATCAACGTCAACTACCGCTACGTCCACAGCGAACTGAAGTACCTGTTCGAGAACGCCGATCTGGTGGCGCTCCTACACGAACGGCGGTATGCGGACAGGGTGGCGGCCGTCCTGCCCGAATGCCCAAAACTGCAACACGTTGTCGTGATCGAAGACGGTTCCGACGCCGATTTCTCCGGCTACGGCGGCGTTCCGTACGAAACCGCGCTGGCGGGCAACTCACCGGAACGCGACTTCGGCGAGCGCAGCGACGACGACCTCTACATCCTCTACACCGGCGGCACCACCGGCTACCCCAAGGGCGTGCTGTGGCGCCACGAGGACATCTGGCGCGCGCTCGGCGGCGGCATCAACTTCGTCACCGGGGAGTACATCCCGGACGAGTGGACGCTCGCCGAGCAGGGCAAGGAGAGCAGCCTGGTGCGCCTCCCGGCGGCGCCGCTGATCCACGGCGCCGCGCAGTGGGCCGCCTTCGGCGCGTTGTTCACCGGCAGCCCGGTCGTGTTCGTCCCGCAGTTCGACGCGCACGACGTGTGGCGGGCCGTGCAGGCGCACCGCGTCCAGGTGCTCACCATCGTCGGTGACGCGATGGCCCGGCCGCTGATCGAGGCCCACCGCGAAGGCGGCTACGACGCGTCCTCGCTGGTGGCGCTGTCCAGCCACGCGGCGCTGTTCTCCCAGAGCGTCAAGCAGGAGTTCCTGGCCACCTTCCCGAACCTGGTGATCACCGACGCGATCGGCTCGTCGGAGAGCGGGTTCACCGGCATCGGCATGGTGGCCAAGGGCAGCGACCACAGCGCCGGCCCGCGGGTGAACTTCGGCAGCCAGGCCGTGCTGCTCGACGACGAGGACCGGGTGGTCGACCCGCAGCCGGGTGCGGTCGGCCGGATCGCCCGGCGCGCGCACGTGCCGCTGGGTTACTACAACGATCCCGAGAAGAGCCGCACGATCTTCACCGAGATCGACGGCACCCGGTACGTCATCCCCGGCGACTACGCCCGCTACGAGGGCGACGGCACGGTGACGCTGCTCGGCCGCGGTTCGCAGTGCGTCAACAGCGGTGGTGAGAAGGTCTTCCCGGAGGAGGTCGAGGGCGCGCTGAAGTCGCACCCCGGCGTCTTCGACGCACTGGTCATCGGCGTGCCGGACGACCGCCTCGGCCAGCGGGTGGCCGCGGTGGTGCAGCCGCGCACCGGGTGCGAACTGGACCTGGCCGCGCTGGAGGCACACGTCCGGCGGGAGGTCGCCGGCTACAAGGTGCCGCGCACGGTCTGGCTGGCGGAGGAGATCGGGCGCACCCCGACCGGCAAGCCCGACTACCGGTGGGCCCACGCGTACGCGGCGGAACACGAACCGGCCGGTGGGCTGGTCGCGGGACAGGCGGGCTGATGCACACGGAACTCTGCGGCACCTTCGGCATCGAGTACCCGATCGTCGCGTTCACCCCGTCGGAGCACGTGGCCGCCGCGGTGACCAACGCGGGCGGGCTCGGCGTGCTGGGCTGCGTCCGGTTCAACGACGCCGACGAGCTCGACGGCGTGCTGGACTGGATGGACGCCAACACCGGTGGCCGCCCGTACGGGGTGGACATCGTGATGCCGGCGAAGATCCCGGACGAGGGCAGCCCGGTCGACCTCGGCAGGCTGATCCCGCCGGAGCACCGCGAGTTCGTCGACCGCACGCTGGCGCGGCTCGGGGTGCCCGAGCTGCCCGGTGGTGCGGACGAACGCGAGGGCGTGCTGGGCTGGCTGCACTCGGTGGCGCGCTCGCACGTGGAGGTGGCGCTGCGGCACCCGATCAAGCTGATCGCCAACGCGCTCGGGTCACCGCCGGTGGACGTGATCGAGCAGGTGCACCGGCACGGGGTGCCGGTGGCGGCGCTGGCGGGCAAGGCCGAGCACGCGGTGCGGCACGTCGACAACGGGGTCGACCTGGTGGTGGCGCAGGGTTACGAAGCCGGTGGGCACACCGGGGAGATCGCCTCGATGGTGCTGCTGCCGGAGATCGCGGACGCGGTCGGGGACCGGGTGCCGGTGCTGGCCGCCGGGGGCATCGGTTCGGGCAGGCAGGTCGCGGCGGCGCTGGCGCTGGGCGCGTCCGGGGTGTGGACCGGCTCGATCTGGCTCACCACCGAGGAATACCTGCAGACCATGGCGGAATCCGAAGCCGTGCAACGGGCCCTGGTCGCGGCGAAGTCCTCGGACACCGTGCGCACCCGCATCTACACCGGCAAGCCCGCGCGCCTGCTGAAGACGCGCTGGACCGAGGCGTGGTCGTCGCCGGAGGCACCCGACCCGCTGCCGATGCCGTTGCAGAACCTGCTGGTTTCCCACGCCCACAACCGGATCCACGCCGCGGGTGATCCGAGCGTGGTGTCCATGCCGGTCGGCCAGATCGTCGGCCGGATGAACCGGGTGCGGCCGGTGGCCGAGATCATCGGAGAACTGGTGCGGGACTACGCCGCCGCACTGTCGCGTTTGGACAAAACGAGGTAGGCGAGCGCGCCGAGGGCCAGCACCCCGGACCCGGCGAGCACCGAGTTCAGCGGCAGGCTGAACGCCAGCACCACGCAACCGGCGAAGCCGAGGCCGCCGACCACCCGGCCGAAGGTGAACGCGCTCGCGTTCGCGATGGCGTAGTAGACGAGCACGGCGAACGAGGAGAACCCGATCGCCGAGCGCAGGTCCGCCACCGCGGCGAGCGCGGCCACCACCACGCCGACGGTGACCTCGGCCCGGTGCGGCACGCCGTACCGGGGGTGCACGGCGGCGAGCCCCCGCGGCAGGTGACCGTCGCGCGCCATCGCGAGCGTGGTCCGCGAGACGCCGAGGATGAGCGCGAGCAGCGCGCCGAGGGCGGCGAGCGCGGCACTGGCCCGCACCACCGGGGAGAGCCAGCCGGGCACGGCCTGGGCCACCGGGTCGGCCGACGCGGCGAGCGCCGCGGGCCCGAGCTGTACCAGCAGGGCCACGGCCAGCACCGCGTAGACGACCAGCGTGATGCCCAGCGCCAGCGGCACGGCGCGCGGCAGGGTGCGTGCCGGGTCGCGGACCTCCTCACCGAGCGTGGCGATCCGGGCGTACCCGGCGAAGGCGAAGAACAGCAACCCGGCCGATTCGAGCACGCCGCCGGTGCTCAACTCCAGGTTCGCCGGCTGGGGGTCACCGGCGGTGAAGATGGCGACCACGGAAACGGCGAGCACGGTCAGGGTGATCGACACGATCACCCGCATGGCCAGCGTGGACCGCTGCACACCGCGGTAGTTCAGCGCGGTCACCGCCAGCACGACCGCCGCCGCGACCACCCCGCGCCACGGCCGGCCGAGGCCGGGCGCGGCGTAGCCGGCCACCGCGATCGCCATCGCCGCGCAGCTCGCCGTCTTGCCGATGACAAAGCCCCAGCCGGCGAGGTAACCCCAGAACTCGCCGAGCCGCTCGCGGCCGTAGACGTAGGTGCCGCCGGAGGCGGGGTAGCGGATGGCGAGCCGGGCGGAGGAGGTCGCGTTGCAGTAGGCGACCACCGCGGCCAGCGCGAGCCCGAGCAGCAGCCCGGACCCGGCGGCCGCGGCGGCGGGCGCGAAGGCTGCGAACACCCCGGCGCCGATCATCGCGCCGAGCCCGATGAACACCGCGTCGCCGGTGCCGAGCCGCCGCGTCAGCTGTTCGTTCACGCGGATAGTGTGACTGCTCGTGCTGGAGCCTTCGAACCCGCAGCCGCCGCGTGCGGGCGGTCCGGTGCGGGACGGCATCCCCGAGCACGGCCGCATCCCGCGGTACTACGCGGTCAAGGTGGAACTGCTCGGGCTGATCGCCGAACTGGGCGAGGGGGCGGCGCTGCCCACCGAACGGGAGCTGGGGGAGCGGTTCGACGTCTCGCGGGCGACCATCCGGCAGGCGGTCGGGGAGCTGGTGCTGGAGGGCAGGCTGAGCCGGCGGCAGGGCAGCGGCACGTTCGTCGCCGGGCCGAAGCTGGTGCAGCCGCTGGCGCTGGTGAGCTACACCGAGGGGCTGCGGCAGCAGGGCATCGAGCCGGGCCGCACGCTGATCACCCTGGAAACCGTGCCGGCGGGCCGGGAACTCGGTGCCGAACTGCGGGTGGCCGCCGCCGACCGGATCATCCACCTCGAGCGCGTCCTGCTCGCCGACGGGGAACGGGTCGGCCTGGAATCGACCTACCTGGTCGCGGACCGCTTCCCGGACCTGCTGGCCGTCTTCGACCCGGCGGAGTCGTTGTACGCGTGCCTGCGGGAACGCTTCGGCGTCCAGTTCGGCGGTGCGGACGAACGGGTGGAAACGGTGCTGGCGACGCCGCGGGAGGCGCTGCTGATCGGCACGAACCCGGCGCTGCCGATGCTGCTCATGCACCGGGTGTCGTGGGGGCCGGACCACCGGCCGTTCGAACGGGTCCGCTCCCTGTTCCGAGGCGACCGCCTCAGCTTCGAAACCCGCCTGACCCCGTAATCGTCCCGCGTTCGCACACCTGAACCGCACACCTGCGGCCCGCCAGGCGGCTCCCCAAGGGGAACGGGATTCCGGCTGCGGGCCCGCCGGACGCCGAGGGCGCAGGTGCGCCGCCGGGTCGGGGACGTGCTGGACCTGGTGGGCATGACCGGGTTCGGGCGCCGGTTCCCGCGGGAGCTGTCCGGCGGCCAGCAGCAGCGGGTGGCGATCGCGCGGGCGCTGGCGATCCGCCCCGGTGTGCTGCTGCTCGACGAGCCGCTGTCCGCACTGGACGCCGCGTTGCGCGAGGACATGGTCGCCGAACTGCTGCGGCTGCGGGCGGAACTGCCGGACACCACAATGGTCTACGTCACCCACGACCAGGGCGAGGCGCTGGCGCTGGCCGACCGGATCGCGGTGCTGCGGGACGCGCGGCTGGTCGAGATCGGCCCCAGCGAACAGCTCTACCACCGCCCGGCCACCGGCTTCACCGCCGGTTTCCTCGGCGCGGCCAACCTGATCCCGGTCGAAGTCATCCACGCGGACGCGACCGCGGCGACCGTCCGGCTCGGCTCGCGCGAGCTGAGCGCGGCGCCCACGGGAACCGTGCGCGAGGGCGAGCCGGTGGTGCTCGGCGTGCGGCCGCACCGGGTGCGCGTGCACGCCCAGCCCGCCGACGGCACCCTGCCCGCCACGCTGCGGGCGGTGCAGTGGCGGGGCAGCGGTTTCCGGGTCGACCTGGACCTGGACGGCATCGGGGTGCGGGCCGAAGTGCCCGCGGTGGCGGACCTCCCGGCCATCGGCTCGCCGATCGGGGTGTCCATTCCGGACGGTTGCCCGCTGGTGCCGGCGGAGCCGGTGCGGTGAGAGCGCTCTGGGTGCTGCCCCCGCTGGTCGTGGTGCTCGGGTTCTTCGGTTACCCGCTGGCGCTGGTGGTCCGGCAGTCCTTCGTGGCCGAAGACGGTTCGGCCGGTTTCGCGGTGTGGGGCGAGGTGCTGGCGTCGCCGGAGTTCCTCGGGGCGGCCGGTCGCACGATCACCATCGCCGCGGGCACCACCGCCGGGTGCGTGCTGCTCGGCACCTTCTTCGCCCTGGTGCTGGCGTTCGTGCCGTTCCCCGGCGCGCGGGCGCTGGCGCGCGTGGTGGACACGGTGCTCGCCTTCCCGTCGTTCCTGATCGCGCTGGCGTTCACCTTCCTCTACGGCGCGGCCGGGGTGTTCGGCACCGGCGGCTTCCTGTACTCGCCGTGGGGGGTGCTGCTCGCCGAGATCACCTTCTACACGCCGTTCGTGCTGCGGCCGGTGCTCGCCGCGTTCCGCCAGGTGCCGCCCGCGCAGCTGGGGGTGGCGGCGAGCCTGGGCGCGCGGCCGGGGCGGGTGCTGTGGCGGGTGGTCCTGCCCGAGGCGCTGCCGTCGCTGGCGTCGGGGGCCTGCCTGACCCTGCTGCTGGCGATGAACGAGTTCGGCATCGTGTTGTTCATCGGCGCGAAGGACGTGCTCACCCTGCCGATGCTGGTCTACACCAAGGGAATCGTCACCTTCGACTACCCGGCGGCCTGCGTGGTGGCGGTGGTCGACGTGGTGCTTTCGCTGACGCTGTACGGGAGTTACCGCTGGATCGCGGCGAGGATCGGGAGGGGAGGGCGCCGTGCTGCTCTGGACGCGCCGTAGCCGGCGGCTGGTGCAGGCGGTGTTCCTGCTGTTGTTCGCCGCCGTCGTGCTGGCCCCGCTGGTGGTGATCGCGCTGGCCTCGGTGGCCGGGAGCTGGACGGGGGTGCTGCCCGGTGACCCGACCACCGAGCACTTCGGCGCCGCGTTGTCCGCGGAGACGCTGGCCAGTGCGTCGGTCAGCGTGCAGACCGGGCTCATCGCCTCGCTGGCCTCGGTGGTGCTGGGCACCTGGGCCGCGCTGGCCGTGCAGCCGGTGCCGCCGAGGCTGAAGCGGGCGCTGGACCTGCTGTTCCACCTGCCGATCGCGGTGCCGTCCGTGGTGACCGGCCTGTCGCTGCTGGTCGCGTTCAGCACCCCGCCGGTGCTGCTCAACGGAACGCGCTGGATCGTGCTGCTCGCGCACCTGGTGATCGTGCTGCCGTTCACCTACAGCACGGTCTCGGCCGCGGTCACCCGGGCCGACCCGCAGCTCGGGCCCGCCGCGGCCGGCCTCGGCGCCGGTCCGGTGCGGGTGCTGCTGCGCGTGCGGCTGCCACTGCTGCTGCCGTCGATGTCGGCGTCGGCGAGCCTGGCGCTGGCCATGTCGATGGGGGAGGTCGGCGCGACGATCATGCTGTACCCGCCGGACTGGCGGACGCTGCCGGTGAGCGTGTTCGCGCTGACCGACCGCGGGCAGGTGTTCCTGGCCTCGGCGAGCACCGTGGTGCTGCTGGCGATCACCCTCGCCGGGGTGGCCGCGACGGGAATCCGCCGGGGTCGGGGCGCGGAAAGGTGAGCCGTGCAACCCGATCGCGCCCCCGTTCCGTCTTCGGGGGCATGAGGTACTCAGCGAAGATGGTTGGCGTAGGTGTCCTGCTGTTCGCCGGTACGGCTTGCGCCAGCCCACAGAACGCCACTCAGCCCGCCGTCGCTCCGCCGCCCGTGGCGAGCGCGCCCGCCGACCAGCTCGCGCCCGGCGAGCCGCAACCGGCGCCGCCGGTGCAGAACCCCGGCGGGCCCGAACCGGCCGAACCGGGCGTGCCCGAGGCGGGGACCAAGCTCCCCGAGCAGAAGATCGACGCGGCCAAGCTGCCGGAGGGCTTCCCGAAGGAGGTCGCCCTGGTGGCGGACGGCAAGGTGCTCTCCATCGGGGCGCAGGAGGGCGGCTGCGGCAAGGCCAGCCTGGAGGTGAAGGAGCAGAGCGCCGAGCGGGTCGTGGTCAACGTGGTCGAGACCGAGCCCGGCGGCAACGTCGCGTGCACCATGGACATCCGCTACCCGACGCTGACCGTGGAGCTGGACCAGCCGCTCGGCGAGCGGACCGTGGTGCTGGAGCACGAGCAGCGCAAGAAGTAGTACTCGGAGACCACCTGTTGCGCGTGGCCGGGAACATGTCGGGGCGTGTTCCCGGCCACAACTCCGTTCTGCGTCCGATTTGGCTCTACGGTGACGGCATGGGACAACGACAGGTCTCGTCCACCCGGACGATCGCCACCACTCCGGAGAAGATCTTCGAACTGCTCGCGAACCCGGCGAAGCACCCGCTGCTCGACGGTTCCGGCACGGTGCTCGCCGCCCGGAACGGCGGCCCGGAGCGGCTTTCCCTCGGCGCCGAGTTCGGCATGGACATGAAGATGGGCGCCTCGTACAAGATCCTCAACACCGTGGTCGAGTTCGAGGAGGGCCGCCTGCTCGCCTGGCGCCACTTCAACGGGCACCGCTGGCGCTGGCAGCTCTCCCCGCTCGGCGACGGCCACACGCAGGTCACCGAGACCTTCGACTGGTCGACCGCGCGGGTACCGCTGCTGATCTCGCTCAGCCCGTTCCCGAAGAAGAACAAGGCGGCCATCGAGAAGTCGCTGGCCCGCCTCGCCGGCCTGTTCCCGGGCTGAGCGGGCCCTCAGCTGCGGAACGAGATCTGGAGCACCGGTTCCGAGGTCTCGGCGAAGAAGTCGTTCCCCTTGTCGTCGATCACGATGAACGCGGGGAAGTCCTCCACCTCGATCTTCCACACGGCTTCCATGCCCAGTTCGGGGTATTCGAGCACTTCGACCTTCTTGATGCAGTCCTGCGCCAGCCGCGCCGCCGGGCCGCCGATCGAACCGAGGTAGAAACCGCCGTGTGCCTGGCAGGCGGCGGTCACCTTCTTCGACCGGTTGCCCTTGGCCAGCATCACCAGCGAACCGCCGGCGGCCTGGAACTGCTCGACGTAGGAGTCCATGCGCCCGGCCGTGGTCGGGCCGAAGGAACCCGAGGCGTAACCGTCCGGGGTCTTCGCCGGGCCGGCGTAGTACACCGGGTGGTCCCGCAGGTACTGCGGCATCTCCTCACCCGCGTCGAGGCGTTCGGCGATCTTGGCGTGCGCGATGTCCCGCGCCACCACCAGGGGCCCGGTCAGCGACAGCCGGGTCTTCACCGGCAGCGCCGAGAGCTGCTCGCGGATCTCGGCCATCGGGCGGTTGAGGTCGACCTGGACCAGCTCACCGGACAGCTCGTCCTCGGTGACCTCGGGCAGGAACCGGGCCGGGTCGCGTTCGAGCTGCTCGATGAACACCCCGTCGGCGGTGATCTTGGCCTTGGCCTGCCGGTCGGCCGAGCAGGACACCGCCACGCCGACCGGGCAGGAGGCGCCGTGCCGCGGCAGCCGGATCACCCGCACGTCGTGGCAGAAGTACTTGCCGCCGAACTGCGCGCCGATGCCGAACTCGCGGGTCATCGCCAGCACCTGCTGCTCGAGGTCCACATCGCGGAACCCGTGGCCGAGCGGGGAACCCTCGGTCGGCAGGTCGTCCAGGTAGCGGGCGGAGGCGAGCTTGGCCACCTTCAGGTTGAACTCGGCCGAGGTGCCGCCGACCACGATCGCCAGGTGGTACGGCGGGCAGGCCGCGGTGCCCAGGCTGCGCAGCTTCTCGTCCAGGAACCGGGCCAGGCGCTTGGGGTTCAGCACCGCCTTGGTCTCCTGGTACAGGAAGGTCTTGTTGGCGCTGCCGCCGCCCTTGGCCATGAAGAGGAACTCGTACTTCGGCTCGGCGTCCCCGGCGGTGTTGTCCTTGTGGTACAGCTCCACCTGCGCGGGCAGGTTCGTCCCGGTGTTCCGCTCCTCCCAGAAGTTCACCGGCGCCATCTGCGAGTACCGCAGGTTCAGCTGCTGGTAGGCGTCGAACACGCCCCTGGACAGGGCCTCCTCGTCGGTCCCGCCGGTGAGCACCCGTTCGGTGCGCTTGCCGATCACGATGGCGGTGCCGGTGTCCTGGCACATCGGGAGCACCCCGCCCGCCGAGATGGCCGCGTTGCGCAGCAGGTCCATCGCGACGAACCGGTCGTTGCCGCTGGCCTCGGGGTCGTCCACGATGGCCCGCAGCTGCGCCAGGTGTGAGGAGCGCAACAGGTGCTGGATGTCGGTGATCGCGGTGCGCGCGAGCTGGGTCAGCGCGGCCGGGTCGACCTCGAGGAACCGGCGGCCGGCGACCTCGACGACGCGCACGCCCTCTTCGGTGACCAGGCGGTATTCGGTCTCGGTGTCCGGACCGAGCGGCAGCACCTCGGTGTGCTGGAAAGTGGTGGTGGCAGGCAGTTCGGGCACTGCGCGGCTCCCTTGCACGCGGTTTTTCGGTGCTGGAACCGTACAACAGGCGCGCGGGACCGGGATAAACGGAAGGCCGGGCCCACCCCGACGGACCCGACCTCCCGGGGAAAGCGGTGCGGTGCCAGGAGCACCGACCGCGAAGCTCATGCGGTGGCTCGAACCGGAGACGGTCGAGAGCCGTGCTCCCGACCGTCTCGTGTGCCACGCCATAAGTCAACGCGGCCGAACGGGTGCTCCGGGGTCACCCTCCGTGTTCTGCCAGGTGGACCGGGTCAGCTGGCGTAGGCCCGCAGGCGGTCGGCCCGCTCGCCCTGGCGCAGCTTCGACATGACCTCGCGCTCGATCTGGCGCACGCGCTCGCGGGAGAGCCCGAAGTGCTTGCCGATCTGGTCGAGCGTGCGCGGCTGGCCGTCGTCGAGGCCGTAGCGCAGGCGGATCACGTGCTGCTCGCGGTCGTCCAGGGTGGCCAGCACCCGGCGCAGGTCGTCCTGCAGCAGCCCGGAGATCACCGCGCTCTCGGCGTCGGTGGCCTCGGAGTCCTCGATGAAGTCACCCAGCGGGGCGTCCTCCTCGGTGCCCACCGGCATGTCCAGGCTCACCGGGTCGCGGGCGTGGTCGAGCAGATCGGCGATCTTGTGCTCGGCGATGCCCGACTCCGCGGCCAGCTCCTCGTTGGTGGCCTCGCGGCCGAGCTGCTGGTGCAGGTCGCGCTTGATCCTGGCCAGCTTGTTCACCTGCTCGACCAGGTGGACCGGCAGCCGGATGGTGCGGCCCTGGTCGGCCATCCCCCTGGTGATGGCCTGGCGGATCCACCAGGTGGCGTAGGTGGAGAACTTGAAGCCCTTGGAGTAGTCGAACTTCTCCACCGCGCGGATCAGGCCCAGGTTGCCCTCCTGGATCAGGTCCAGCAGCGGCATCCCCCGGCCGGTGTAGCGCTTGGCCAGCGAAACCACCAGGCGGAGGTTGGCCTCCAGCAGGTGGTTCTTGGCCACGCCGCCGTCGCGGACCAGCGCCCGCAGCTCGGCGCGGCGCTTGGGGGAGAGGTTCTCGGCGGTGTCCAGCATGTGCTGGGCGAACACCCCGGCCTCGATGCGCTTGGCGATCTCGACCTCGTCGGCCGCGGTGAGCAGCGCGGTCTTGCCGATCCCGTTCAGGTAGACCCGCACCAGGTCGGCGGCCGGGCTCTGCGCGTCGAGGTCGGCGCCGTCCGCGACCGGGCGGCCGGATTGGCTGTCCGGCGAGGTGGCGCTCGAGGAGGAAGTGCCCGTATCGTCGGAAACGGGCGCGGGAATCTTGCGCTGGCGAATGCCCCTCGCCTCGCGCTCAAGAGTCTGGACTGACATTTCTGCCTCCCCGGTCACGGGCTGACGTGTGTGGCTGGCGTCACACGCCAACGCTGTGCGTCACGGGACGGGCCTGTGGAACCCGTCTCGTGAGTCCGGCTGGCTGGCCGGACATTCGGTTCAACGCCCCGGTGCCGCGAAACGTTCCCGAGCCGTCGAAGAGAAAGACGGTCCCCGGGTACCCGAAGTTGCTCCAGCAAGCCTGAGCTTTTCCTGAGAACGGGTGAGTAGCTTCCGTGTGACAGCGGGGAGTCAGCGCCACCTAGTGGTCCAGACCATTGCGCACGCCGCTGCTCACACCTCGACCAGCACGGTGAACGGGCCGTCGTTCACGCTGTGCACCGACATCATCGCGCCGAACCGGCCGGTGGCCACCGCCGCGCCGCGCCCGCGCAGCTCGGAAACCACCGAATCCACCAGTTTTTCCGCGGTTTCCCCGCGCGCGGCGTGCAGCCACGACGGCCGCCTGCCCTTGCGGGTTTCGCCGTACAGGGTGAACTGGCTGACCACGAGCAGCGGCGCGCCGGTGTCCGCACAGGACTTCTCCTCGCGCAGCACCCGGAGTTCGTGCAGTTTCCTGGCCATCGTCCTGGCCTGGTCCTCGGTGTCGTCGGTGTGGATGCCGAGCAGGACCAGCAGTCCCGGTTCGGCGATCGCGCCGACCACCTCACCGTCGACTGTGACACTCGCCTCGGTGACCCTGGCGACCACGGCCCTCATCGCTCGGTCACCGGCAGGAGCATGCCGTGCCGCACGAGTTCGCGGACCACCGGCAACGCGGTCTCGGTCAGCTGTCCGGCCGGCTGGTCGTGTGCGAAGGCCAGCAGTTCCAGCAGGTCGGCCAGCGGCAGCGCACCCCGGCAACCGGCCAGCAACGCGGTGGCCAGTTCGTCCAGTTCGTGCTGCCAGCCCGGCCCGTCGGTGCGGTGCAGGCGGCGGATCGCCGTTTCCCAGCCCTCGTCCGTGGCGTTGTCCACCCGTTCGAGCACCACCGTGTCCGGCACGGTGAACCGGGTCTCCAGCAGTTCGGCGCCGTGGTCGCGCAGCCAGTCCACCCGGTCGAGCCAGTTCGCCGCCTCCGCGCCGAGCGGGTCGTCGAACGCCTGCCGCAGGTCCTCGCAGACCACCGTGGGGCTGCCGCCGGTCCGGCGCAGCGTGACGAAGCCGAAGCCGATGCCTTCGACCCGGTGCTCGGCGAACCAGTCGAGCCAGGCCCCGGCCTTGGCGCGGCCCTCCGGCGACTTCGGGTCCAGTCCGGCGTCCCGCAGCCAGGTGCCGACGTACAGGCCGGGGTCGGCCACGTCACGCTGCACGAACCACGCGTCGGTCCCGGCGGGCAGCCAGCGGTGCACCCGATCGGCCCAGTCCTCGCCTTCGACGTGCAGCCACGACGCGAGCAGCTGCCCCACGCCGCCCTCGTTCAGGAACGACGGCAGCTGGCGCACCACGAGCGCGCTGGCGTCGTCGCCGGCGAGCCCGGAATCGCGGTAGACGTAGTCCACCCGCGGCGGGCCGACCACGAACGGGGGATTGCAGACGATCTGGTCGAACCGGCGGCGGGCCACCGGCGCGAACCACTCACCGCGCGCCAGCTCCACCTCCACCTCGTTCAGTTCGAGGGTGGCCCTGGCCAGCGCCAGTGCGCGCTCGGAGATGTCCGTGGCGGTGATCCGGTCCGCGTGCCTGCTCGCGTGCAGCGCCTGCACGCCGTTGCCGGTGCCGAGGTCGAGCAGGCTGCCCACCGGGCGGCGGCTGGTCGCCCGGATCAGGCTCAGCGAGGCGTGGCCGACGCCGAGCACGTGGTCCTCGGGCACCGGGCCGCCCAGCACGTCGGAGTCGAGGTCGGAGAGCACCCACCACGAGGTGTCGTCGTCGCCGTGCGGCCGGAGGTCCAGCGCCGCGCGCACGCCGTCGTCGGTGCGCCGGACCAGCCCGGCTTCGAGCGAGCCGTCCAGCGGCAGCGCCGCCGCGACGGCGGACTCGGCTTCGGTGGAGCCCAGCAGGAACAGCCGGATCAGCACCCCCAGGGCACCCGCGTCCCGGCTGGCGCGGAAGGCCGGTTCCGGCTCACCGCGGCCGAGCGCGGCGTGCGCGGCACCGCCGAGCACGTCCACCACGCCGTCCGCGTCGTACCGGGCTTCGCGCAGGGCGTCCCGCAGGCGGGCGCGGAAATCTGGGGAGAACTCGGGAAGATCGCTCACGGGTCGGCATGATCCCACGGGCCGGGTGACTATGTTGGGCGCCATGTCTTCGGCACAGGTACCCCTTTGGGTGCCGATCCTGGTCGGCGTGCTCGGGGTCGCCGGTGTGGTGACCGCGCAGGTGATCACCACCGTGCGCGAGGAGCGGCGGTGGCGGCGCGAACAGCAGCGGGAGGACCTGCGCTGGGAGCGGCAGAAGGAGGAGCGCACCCACGAAGCCCGGGCGGCGGCTTACGCCGAACTGATCGGCGTGATCGAGGCGCTGGACGTGATCACCTTCCGGGCCCGCCAGGTGGTCAAGTACAACGAGAACAAGCTGGCCTCGGACGAGAAGCTGGCCGAGGAACTGCGGGCCGTCACCTCGGAGGCGCAGCGCGCCCTCGGACCGGTGAACCTGCACGCCCCGGAACGGATCCGCGCGAAACTGCAGGAGGCGATCCTGCCCCGGCTGTCCCTGTCGGCCAAGTTGCTGCGCAACGAGGACGACGACCCGGACAAGTGGGCCAAGGGGCAGCGGGAATACCGGCTGCTGCGGGCGGAGATGCGCCGTGACCTCGGCCTGGACGCCGAGGACCTGAGCCAGTGGGAGGAAGGCACCGCATGAGCGAGGTACTGGCCGGGCTGGCCGAACTGCTGCCGGAGCTGGAGGCGCTCTACGTCGACCTGCACCGCCACCCCGAACTGGCCTTCGCCGAGCACCGGACCGCGGGCCTCCTGGCGGACCGGCTCGAAGCAGCCGGGTACGAGGTGCACCGCGGGATCGGCCGGACCGGCGTGCTCGGCGTGCTGCGCAACGGCCCGGGGCCGGTGGTGCTGCTGCGCGCGGACATCGACGCCCTGCCCGTCGAGGAGAAGACCGGACTGGAGTACGCGAGCACCGTGCGGGTCACCGGGGCGGACGGGCAGGAGGTGCCGGTGATGCACGCCTGCGGGCACGACATGCACGCCACCTGGCTGACCGGCGCGTCGGCGCTGCTGGCCGCCGGGCGGGCGAACTGGTCGGGCACGCTGCTGGTGGTGTTCCAGCCCGCCGAGGAGGTCGGGGGAGGCGCGTCGGGCATGCTCGAGGACGGCCTGTTCGACCTGGCCGGGCGGCCGGACGTGGTGCTCGGGCAGCACCTGGTGCCGGGGCCGGCCGGCTGGGTGCTGACCCGGCCGGGGGTGCTCATGGCCGCCACCGACGCCCGCCGGATCGTGCTGCACGGGCGTGGCGGGCACGGGTCGCGGCCGGAGACCACGGTCGACCCGGCGGTGCTGGCCGCCTCCGTGGTGCTGAAGCTGCAGACGATCGTCTCGCGGGAGGTCTCCGCCAACGAGGCGGCGGTGGTGACCGTCGGTTCGATGCACGTCGGGACCACGCACAACGTGATCGCCGACCACGCCACCATCGAGGTCAACGTGCGCACCTTCGACGAGGCCGTCCGGCAGAAGGTGCTCGCCGCGATCGAGCGCATCGTGCACGGTGAGGCGGTGGCCGCCGGGTCGCCGGAACCCCCGGAGATCACCGAAATCGGCAGTTTCCCGGTGACCAGGAACGACGAGGCCGCCGCCAACGGCCTCACCGAGGCCTTCCGGGCGCACTTCGGCGCGGAACGGGTGCACGAGGCGCCGCTGGTGACCGGCAGCGAGGACTTCGGCGAGTTCGGCGCGGCGGCCGGCGTACCCTCGGTGTTCTGGCTGGTCGGCGGCCTGGACGCCGAGCAGGTGATGGCCGCGATGACCGCGGGCCGCTTCGAAAGCGACATCCCGTCCAACCACTCGCCGCACTTCGCGCCGGTGCTGCACCCGACGCTGTCGGCGGGGGTGGAGACGCTGGTGGTCGGCGCGTTGCACCGGCTGGCGGCCCCGGGTGTCGGATGAGCGGGCGGAGTGGGAGCATGATGGGGGTTGGAGGTGGTGTGGTGAGTGAACCGCGGAGCACTTCCGAGCCGGTCCTGATCACCGAGGCGGAGCTGTCCTACGAGGAGCAGCTCGCCGCGCGCAAGCGCAAGTACATGCTGATGATGGGACTGCGCATCCCCTGCCTGGTCCTGGCCGGGCTCTTCTACCACACCTGGTGGCTGGCGCTGGGGCTGATCGTGCTGTCGATCCCGCTGCCGTGGGTGGCCGTGCTGATCGCGAACGACCGTCCCCCGCGCAAGGCGGAACAGGTCAGCCGCTACCAGCGCGAGGCACGGGCGATCGAACAACGGGAACACCGCGTGATCGACGGCTGAGGCCGCTGCTGGAGTGCGTGGCTCGGCCTCACTCGCCCGCAGCCGATGCGCGGACTCCGGCGAGACCCCGCCCGGCGGGCCGGGCCTGGCGAAGCAGAGGCTGCCAGAAAACTCCTGCGAGACAGGTCCGCCAGAAAGAAGCCTGGCGAGACCAGCGCCACTGAGCCAGGCCCCGGCGAGGCGAGGCCCACCCTACGGCTGCGCCCCCACCTTCCGGACCGCCCGCGCCCCCAGTCGCACCCCCGCGCGCAAAGCGTCCATTCGGGACGCACCAGACAGCCAGGCGGCGAGCACCCCCGCGTCGAACGCATCCCCGGCACCCGTCGAATCCACGCATTCCGCCGGTTCGGCGGGCACCGAGACCACGCCCTCCCCGGTGACCCAGCTCGCCCCGTCCATGCCCGAGGTGACCACCACCTCGCCCACCGTGCCCAGCAGCGCCTTGGCCGCCACCGGGTCGCCGGAGCCGGTCAGCGCGGCCAGTTCGGCGGCGTTCGGCAGGAGCAGGTCGACGCCCCGCACGTCGTCGAGGAACTGCGCGCCGTCGGTCAGCAGGGGCGCCGACTGCGGGTCCACCGAGGTGGTCAGCCCGGCCCGCTTGGCGGCGGCCAGCGCGGCGAGCCCGGCGGGCCGCGAGGTCGCGTCCAGCAGCACGTAGCCCGAAAGGTGCAGGTGCCGCGCACCCGCCAGCGCCTCGCCGGTGACGTCCTCGGGGCTGAACCGCGCGTTCGCGCCCCGGTCCGGGAGCATGCTGCGCTGCCCCTCGTTGTCCACCAGCACCACCACGCAGCAGGTGGTCGCCTCGGGGTCGACCGCCAGCGCGCACCGCACCCCGGCCGCCTCCAGTTCGGCGCGGATCAGCCGCCCGCCCGCGTCGTCCCCGATCCGGGCGACGAGCGTCGGCTCGGCGCCCGCGGCCCGCAGCCACATCGCGGTGTTCGCCCCCGCGCCACCACCGGCGAACCGCACCTTCGTCCGCACGTCACCGCCGTGCAGGATGGGCCCGTCGTGCTGGGCGACCACGTCCAGCCCGGCGTCCCCGACCACCACGATCATGCGCCCAGCTCCACGGCCACCTCGGCGGCGAGCCGCACGTTCGACACCACCAGCGCCTCGTTGGCGTCCAGGCTGACCCCGCCGCTGGCGGTGTGGAAGTGCTCCAGCAGCACCGGCGTCACGTCCGAGCCGAGCACCCCGCGGTCCCGCAGCAGTTCCAGCCCTTCGGCGAGCAGCCGGTCGTGCAGTCCGGCGTCCATTTCGAACTCTTCCGGGATCGGGTTCACCAGCAGCGCGGCCGAACCGGTGAGCCGCCGGTGCGCGGCGAACGCCGCGGCGGCCTGCGCCGGGTCCTCCACCCGCCAGTTCACCTCGAACCCCGACGAGCGGCGGTAGAACGCGGGGAAGTCGCGGGTGCGGTAACCCAGCACCGGCACCGAATTGGTCTCCAGCACCTCCAGCGTGGCCGCGATGTCCAGAATGGACTTCACCCCGGAGCAGACCACCAGCACCGGCAACCGGGACAGCGCACCGAGGTCGGCGGAGACGTCCCAGGTCACCGCGGCACCGGGCAGCGGCAGGTGCACCCCGCCGAGCCCGCCGGTGCCGAACACGCCGATGCCCGCCGCGTGCGCCAGCGCCGAGGTGCTGGCGACCGTGGTCGCGCCGGACCCGCCCAGGCCCAGCGCCGGGCCGAGGTCACGCCAGGAGAGCTTGTCCAGCCCGGCGTCCTCCGCGCAGATGCGCTCGAGTTCGGCGGGGGACAGGCCGATCACCGCCCGGCCGTCGAGCACCGCGATCGTGGCGGGCACCGCACCCGCGTCGCGGACGGCCCGTTCCAGTTCGGCGGCCACCTCCAGGTTCCGGCCGGGTGGCAGGCCGTGCGAGAGGAGCGTGCTTTCCAGCGCCACCACGGGACGGCCGTCGGCGAGGGCGTCGGCCACTTCGGGGGCCACGGTCAGGTACTCGGTCACAACGGGACATCTTCACCGATCGGGTGACGGCGGTACCAGCCGGGCCAGCTCCCGGGCCAGGTTCCGCCTGGCCGCGGCCTCCCAGCGGGCGCGGGCGGGGGCCGTCCGGTACAGCGGGTCCCGCGCCAGCAGCCGGGCGAGCACCTTCGCCCGGCCCGTGGTCCAGTCCGCATCGGAGACCGCCGAGTACTCGGCACGCACGTTCCGCGCGTACTCGTCGTACTCGCCGGACGGCGCGCCGAGGGTGGCGAGGTCGGCGTCGAGCAGGGCGGACGCCGCCAGGTCCTCGGCGGGTGCGTCGTGCCCGAGCGTGGTGAGCACCAGTTCCTCCACCCGGAGCACGTCCGGTGGGGCGAGCCCGGCGGCTTCCAGCCAGTTCACCGCCCAGTCCGCGCTGTGCCGCTCGTCGTCGCCGGGTTTCGCGTCGTAGACCACGTCGTGCGCACAGGCGGCCAGCGCGACCAGCGCCCGGTCACGGGCGCTCAACCCCAGCTCGGCACCGAGTTCACCGCTGAGCCGGACGACGGCTTCCAGGTGCGCGGTGGTGTGGTAACGCCGGTGCGGCTGGGCGTACCGGCCGGTGAGCTCGGCCGCCGCGCGAGCCCCGGCCGCCAGGTCACCGCCGAGCGTGACCAGCGCCTGCAACCAGGCTTCCCGCGCGTTCAGTCGAAGATCCCGCGTGCCTTGGCCACCTCGTGCAGCCACCCCTCCAGTTGCTTCTCCCACGGCACCCGCTCCCACTGGGCGTGGTCGACCTTGAACGAGCCGAGGAACTCCTGGCCGCGCTCGCCGAAACCGCCGGTCTTGCGCACCCGGACGCGTTTGACCACCTCCAGCACCACGGTGGTCTCGGCGGGGTTCGACAGGAAGGTGACCGCCACCGAGTCGAACACCGGCGCGAACCGCGGCGACGGGCTGAACCGGATCTCCTGGAAGAACGGCAGCTGCTGGGTGACGCCGTTGATCCGGCCCTTCTCCAGCGCCGCGCCGGTGAAGGTGAAGCCGATCCGGCTCATCGCGTCCAGGACGCGCTTCTGCGCGGGCAGCGGTTCGACCGAGGCGGCGTCGACGTCCTGCGGGTCGGACACGCTGCCCGCCAGGTCGAGGCTGGTCTGCACGCCGACCGCGATCCCGGTCAGCGGCTTGCCGAACACGCTGCTGATCGGCGTCTCCCACGGCAGCGCGATCTCGAACGGCAGCCGGACCCGCTGACCGGGCCGGATGACCTCGTTGCCCGCCAGGTGCTGGTCGCCGAAGCCGAGGTCGCCGACCTCCGGCGCACCCCGGTCCGACGGCAGCTCCACCCTGGCGATCAGCCGGATGCCCAGTGCGTTGATCTCCTGGTCGACCTCGCCGCCGAGCAGCAGGACCTCACCGCGGAGCGGGCGCCCCGGCTGGACCGCGCGGTCGGTCAGCCGCGCGTCGAGCCGCGCCCCGCCGGAGCCGAAGCTGGCAAGCACCTTCTGGAACATGGCGCCGATACTGCCATTATGGAGGGGTGAGTACGCAGACCTTGCCGGAAGTCGACACCCGTCCCGAGGGCACCGACACCACGGACGACGACGCCCCGAAGATGTTCCACTACGTGAAGAAGAACAAGATCGCCGAAAGCGCGGTCATGGGCACTCACGTGGTGGCGTTGTGCGGAGAGGTGTTCCCGGTGACGAAGTCGCCGAAGCCGGGTTCGCCGGTGTGCCCCGACTGCAAGAAGATCTACGAGGGCCTGCGCCCCGGCGGCGACTGAGCCGGGGGTGGCCTTCCCGGGCTTCCCGGAAGGCCACCCCCGTCCCCCTCAGCGGGCGCCGGCCAGTTCCGGCGCCTCGGTGCGCGGTGCCTTCTTCGCGCGCCGCCGCTCCTTGCGGCCTTCGACCACCGTGTAGAGCGCCGGCACCAGCACCAGCGTCAGCACCGTCGAGCTGACCAGCCCGCCGATCACCACGATGGCCAGCGGCTGCCCGATGAACCCGCCCTGCCCGGTCAGCCCGAGCGCCATCGGCACCAGCGCGAAGATGGTCGCCGCCGCGGTCATCAGGATCGGCCGCAGCCGCCGCCTGCCGCCCTCGACCACCGCGTCCGCCACGCTCATGCCCTCGTCCCGGTACTGGTTGACCAGGTCGATCAGCACGATCGCGTTGGTCACCACGATGCCGATCAGCATCAGCATGCCGATCAACGCGGGCAGGCCGAGCGCGGTGCCGGTGAGCAGCAGCAGCCCGATCGCGCCGGTCGCGGCGAACGGGATGGACACCAGCAGGATCAGCGGCTGCACCAGGCTGCGGAAGGTGGCCACCATGATCAGGAAGACGATCGCGATGGCGGCCAGCATGGCCAGCCCGAGGTCGGCGAAGGCCTCGTTCTGCTCCTGGCTCACCCCGCCGAGCGAGTAGGCCGCGCCGCCGGTCAGCGCCAGCCCGTCCAGCTCGGTGGTCAGCTCCCTGGTCACCGCGGACAGGTCCGAGCCGGTGGTCTTCGCCGACACCGTGGTGCTCAGCTCACCGTCGGTGCGCTTGACCTGGGTCGGTCCGTCCACCGTGCGCACGGTGGCCACCTCGTCCAGCCGGACCACGCCGGTGGCCGAGGGCACCGGCAGCGCCGCGACCGCCGCCGCGCTGTCCGGCCGGTCGCCGGTGCGCAGCACGATGTCGGTGCGGGTGCCGTCGACCGGCAGCTGGGTGACCGTCTGCCCGGCGATGGCCTGGCTCGCCAGCTGCCCGATGGTGGTCGCGCTCAGCCCGCGCTGGGCCGCCTTGGCCCCGTCGACCTCGATCTGCACCCGCGGCATGCCCGCGGCCAGGTCGTTGGTCACCCCGGTCAGCCCGGACACCGCACCGAAGGCCCGCTGGACCGCGTCGGCGGCCGGGCGCAGGGCCGCTTCGTCCGGGGCGGTGACGGTCACCGCGACCTCGTCGGAGGCGGGTGCGGCGGCCGCGCCGCCGAACTCGAGTTCGCCGAGGCCGGGTTGCGCGGTCAGCGTGTCACGCAGGCGGTTTTCGAAGGCGTCGAGATCGGTGCCCTCCTTGACCGTGATGCTGATGTTCGTGGTGGTCGAGCCACCACCGCCGAACAACGCCGCCGCCGGGTCGTTGCCCACCGTGACCTGGTACTTCTCCACCTCACCGCTGGCCGCCAGCGCCTGCTCGACGCGGATCGCGGCCTGCTCGCGGGCGTCGAGGCCGGTACCCGGCTCGAACTCCTGGCGCAGGCTGGTGGTCGTCGTGGCGCCGTCGTCGAGGAAGTTCGTTTCGAGCTTCGCCGACAGCCCGATGGTGCCCGCGAAGACCAGCAGCGACAGCAGCACCACGGTCAGCCGCCGCCGGGTGGCGAACCGGATCACCGGCACGTAGATCCGCTGCAGCAGGCCACGGCGCTCCTTCGCCAGGGCGCGCTGGAGGTTCGCCTCGGCTTCCTCGGCGCTCGCCGCGGCCTTAGGCGGCTTGAGGAACCAGTACGCCAGCACCGGCACCACGGTCAGCGAGACCAGCAGGGAAGCCAGCAGCGCCACGGTCACCGTCAGCGAGAACGGGGAGAACAGCTCACCCGCCATGCCGCCGACGAAGGCGATCGGCAGGAACACCGCGACCGTGGTCAGCGTGGACGCGGTGACCGCACCCGCCACCTCCCGCACGCCGTTGAGCACCGCGCGTTGCTTGCCCTCGCCGTAACCGAGGTGCCGCTTGATGTTCTCCAGCACCACGATCGAGTCGTCCACCACCCGGCCGACGGCGATGGTGAGCGCGCCGAGGGTGAGCAGGTTGAGCGAGAGGTCACCGGCCCACAGCGCGAGCAGCGCCACCACCACCGACAGCGGGATGGACACCGCGGTGACCAGGGTGGACCGCACCGAGAGCAGGAACAGCAGGATGACCACCACGGCGAAGGCCAGGCCGAGCAGCCCCTCGGTGGTCAGCCCGCTGACCGCCTCGGCCACCTGCGGGCCCTGGTCGAAGGTGGGCGTCAGCTCGGCACCCAGCTTGCGGCCCAGTTCGGGCAGCTTCTCCGCCACCGCGCCGGACACCGCGACCGCGCTGCCGTCGCTGACCATCGTCACGTTGATGCCCAGGCTCGGCTTGCCGTTGGTGCGGGTGATCGAACCGGCGGGTGCCAGCGTGGGTTCCACGCTCGCCACGTCACCGAGCTTCGCGGTGGGGGACAGCTGGAGGTCGCGCAAGCTCTCGACGGTGACGTCCCCGCCGCCGACCTCGACGGTGAGCGTCCGGTCG
The DNA here is from genome assembly GCF_056431745.1 of Amycolatopsis sp. NPDC045836. Classification (NCBI taxonomy): domain Bacteria; kingdom Bacillati; phylum Actinomycetota; class Actinomycetes; order Pseudonocardiales; family Pseudonocardiaceae; genus Amycolatopsis; species Amycolatopsis sp. NPDC045836. The sequence continues at coordinate 245,525 of NZ_JBWKKF010000005.1, forward strand.
CCGTCGGACACCGTGCCCGCCGGAATGGCCGCGCCCGCCGTCTTCAGCGAGGTGACCAGTGCCGCCGGGTCGACCTTCGCCGCGCCGAGCCGGGCGTAGTCGACGTCGATGGTGACCGTCTTCTCCCGCGTGCCGGTCACCGTCGCGTCCCGCACGTCGGGGATCTCGCGCAGCTCCGGCAGCACCTCCTTGGTCAGCCGGTCGGCGAACTGCTGCTGGTCACCGGGGGCGGAGGCGGCCAGGATGACCACCGGGATGTCGTCGGTGCCGCCCGCGGTGACCGTGGACTCGCTGTTTTCCGGCAGCTGCGGGCGCAGCCGGTTGACCACCTGCTGCAGCTGGTTCACCGACGCGTCGATGTCGGTGCCGTAGGCGAACTGGACGACCACGGTGGAGACGCCCTCGGCGGAGGTGGAGGTGACCTCCTCGACACCGGTGACACCCTGGACCCCGCCCTCGATCGGCTGGGTGAGCTGGCGGTCCACCGCGTCCGGGGAGGCACCGGGGTACGGGGTCACCACGACCGCGCTCGGCAGCTGGAGTGACGGGAAGAGCTGTTGCTTGAGCTGCGGCAGCGCGATGACGCCGAAGCCGAGCACCAGGATGGCCAGCAGGCCGACCAGGCTTCTGTTCCGGAGGCTGAGCTTTGCCAGCGCGGACATGACGGGAACCCCCTCGGGTGCGGAGCAGATCACCACGCCGGTGCGCGGCAGGCAGAGCCTTTCAGCACCCGGTGTACCAGCGGCTCAACCGAGGAGTGGATTCACGTCCTACTTTGGGAGGAGGGCGGGGTTTCCGCTGGTTGCTCACTGTGCTCGCCCGGGTCTTCCGGGTCTTCCGGGTGTTCCGGGTCTTCCGGGTCACCGCGGGACCCGTCCTCCGTGCGCGGCCGCCGCAACGGCGTCGTGGTGCGCTCCCAGCGCTTGCGGCCGTCCTCGTTGCGCAGCCGCTCGCTGGCCCGCTCCATCTCCAGCCGCCGCCACCGGCGCCGCTGCCGCCGGGTCATCTTGGCCGGCCACAGCTCCTGGATGGCGCTGTTGAAGTAGGCGCCGCCGACCACGGCGAGGCCGATGAAGAAGGTGAACAGCAGGAAGGCGATCGGCGTGGCCAGCGCGCCGTAGGTGTAGCCGGTGGTGGTGATCCACGAGATGTAGATCCGCAGGCCGACGCTGGAGAGCAGGAAGATGGCCATGGCCAGCACCGCGCCGGGCAGGCCGCGGTGCCACGGCAGCTTGCGCGGCAGCGCCAGCTTGTACAGCGTGGCCAGCGCCAGCACCAGCAGCGCGCCGAGCACCGGGAAGTACAGCGTGCCGATCCACTCGTGCACGGTGGGCTGCCAGGCGTCGGGCAGGAACCCCGGCAGCAGGTCGGGGCCGATCGCGATCACCGGCAGCCCGACCACCAGGAACACCAGCATCACCAGGTACAGCAGCAGCGCGAAGATCCGCTGCCAGACCTCGTTGCGCACGCCGTACTGGCCGTGCGCCACGGTGATCGCGTCGACGAACGAGGACATCGCCGAGGAACCGGCCCACAGCGAGATCAGGAAGCCGATCGAGACGATCTCGCCCTTGCCGATGGTGAGGATGTCGTTGACCGTCGGCTCGATGATCCTGGTGACCACGTCGGAGCTGAAGATCTGGGCGCAGAAGGCGATGATCCGGTCGTGCACGGCGGTGACCACGCCCTGGCCGAACCAGTCGCCGATGAAGCCGAGGCTGCCGAGCAGGCCGAGCAGCAGCGGGGGCAGCGAGAGCGTCTGCCAGAACGCGGCTTCGGCGGACTCGGAGAAGATGTTGCCGTCCCAGGCCTTGTTCAGCGTGCGGCCGATCAGCTGCACCGGTTTGCGGGCGCGCTCGCCCCCCGGCGCCCGCTCGGCGGCCGGTGGTGCGCTGGGGTCGGGGTCGGCTGTGTCCATCTTCACCCTCAAGCATGGTGCATTCGGCCGGTTTTGGCTCGTGGGGGCGCGAGTTGCCCGGTTGTGTCCGCCGTCTCTTCGCCCGCGGCCGTGCCGCGCCACGAACTTGTCGGGGGTGGCGGGTAAGCTCGTCGGAGCCTCCGCAGCGGTGCCAGCGGGGGCGTTCGCATGTAGCCGCCAGCTAGAGGGGAGTTGGACCTCTTTGTCGGAGACGGCCCAGCACGATCGGGCGGCCGCCGGATTCAGCGCTCCGCCCCCCGGCCAGGACACCACCGTCCGGCCGCTGCGCGCCTGGCAGCGCCGGGCGCTGACCAAGTACCTCACGGCCAAGCCCAAGGACTTCCTCGCCGTGGCGACGCCCGGCGCGGGCAAGACCGTCTTCGGCCTGCGCATCGCAGCCGAGCTGCTGTCCGACCGCACGGTCGAGGCGATCACCATCGTCACGCCGACCGAGCACCTCAAGCACCAGTGGGCGGCCTCGGCCGCCGCGGCGGGCATCGCGATCGACTCGAACTTCCGCAACACCACCGGCGTGACCTCCTCGGACTACCGCGGGGTCGCGGTCACCTACGCCCAGGTCGCCGCCCACCCGACGATGCACCGGGTGCGCACGGAGAACCGCAAGACGCTGGTCATCCTGGACGAGATCCACCACGGCGGCGACGCCAAGTCGTGGGGTGACGCGGTCCGCGAGGCGTTCACGCCCGCCGTGCGCCGGCTCTCGCTGACCGGGACGCCGTTCCGCAGCGACGACTCGCCCATCCCGTTCATCACCTACGAGCCCGACGGCGAAGGTGCCATGCGCAGCCGCGCCGACCACGCCTACGGCTACTCCGACGCGCTCGCCGACGGCGTCGTGCGGCCGGTGGTCTTCCTGGCGTATTCGGGGGAGGCGTCGTGGCGCACCAGCGCCGGTGACGAGTTCACCGCGCGCCTCGGCGAGCCGCTGACCGCCGAGCAGAACGCCCGTGCCTGGCGGACCGCGCTCGACCCGAGCGGCGAGTGGGTGCCCGCGGTGCTCCAGGCCGCCGACACCCGGCTGAGCCAGGTCCGCACGACCATGCCCGACGCCGGTGGCCTGGTGATCGCCACCGACCAGGACTCCGCCCGCGCGTACGCGAAGATCCTGGAGCGGATCTCCGGTGAGGCGCCCGCGGTGGTGCTCTCGGACGATCCGAAGGCGTCCGCGCGCATCGGCGAGTTCTCCGAGTCCACCGACCGCTGGCTGGTCGCGGTGCGCATGGTGTCCGAAGGCGTGGACGTGCCGCGGCTGGCGGTCGGGGTGTACGCCACCAGCGCGTCGACCCCGCTGTTCTTCGCGCAGGCGATCGGCCGGTTCGTGCGCGCGCGGAAGCCGGGGGAGACGGCGAGCGTCTTCGTGCCGAGCGTGCCGGTGCTGCTGGAGCTGGCGAGCGAGCTGGAGGTCCAGCGGGACCACGTGCTCGGCAAACCGCACCGGGAGAAGGACGGCTGGGACGACGAGCTGCTGGTCGCCGCCAACCGCACCGAGGACGAGCCCGGTGAGGAGGAGAAGGCGTTCACCTCGCTGGGCGCCTCCGCCGAACTGGACCAGGTGATCTACGACGGCAACTCGTTCGGCACCGCGGTGTTCTCCGGTTCCGACGAGGAGCAGGAGTTCCTGGGGCTGCCGGGCCTGCTGGAGCCGGACCAGGTGCGCGCGCTGCTGCGCAAGCGCCAGGAAGAGCAGCTGGCCGACGAAAGGCGCCGCAAGCCGAAGGCCGAAGCCGCTCCGCCGGCGCCGAAGCCACGCACGGTCGCCGAGCGCCTCGGTTCGCTGCGCAAGGAACTGAACGCCCTGGTCGGCATGTACCACCACCGCACCGGCAAGTCCCACGGCCAGATCCACAACGAACTCCGCAAGGCCTGCGGGGGACCGCCCACGGCCATGGCCACCCTGGAACAACTGGAAGAACGCGTGGTGACCCTGCGTTCCTGGTGACTCCGGGGCTGACCCGCCGGTGGCCCGGTTCAGCGGGTCGCGAGTTCCGCAGCCTGGAGACCGGTGTTCCGGCGGCTGAAGTCCGCTCACGCGCTCCTGGGCACGCCCAGCTGAGTCCACTCCCGGGAGCCGGAAGCGGGGTGACGGGAAGACGGGTGACCAAGGGCGTTCTGGTTACGCTGCGGATAGTGGGCAGGCACCCACCCTGGGCGATCACGGAAAGTTTCGTCACGGAGCGTTTGAACGGCTTGTTGCCAAAACGTATCCAGCCGACTCTACTGCATCGATTCAGACTTCTTCCGTTCGCTGCCCGCCGGGACATATGTTGTCGCCCACAACATTTGCGCGACGGTGCGCCGATCCGGGCAGGATCGTGGTGCCCGGGCGCGGAATCCGGGAAGGACAACGGATGCGCAGGACAAAGACTCTTGCCCTCTTCGCCGCGGCGGCGAGCGTCACGATCGCACTGGCGGGCTGCGGGGCGAACTCCGAGGCGCCGTCCGGCGGCTCGAGCGAGACCGCCGCGGCCGGCAACCAGCCGGCCACCGGCGGCGCGAAGGTCGGCGTGGTGCTGCCGGAGACGGCCACCTCGGCCCGCTGGGAAGGCTTCGACAAGCCGTACATCGAGCAGGCGCTGCGTGCCGCCGGCCTCGACCCCGACGTGCAGAACGCCCAGGGTGACGTGCAGAAGTTCGCCACCCTCGCCGACGGCATGATCGCCCAGGGCGTCAAGGTGCTGATCATCGCCTCGATCAACAGCGAGGTCGGCAACGCGGTGGCGACCAAGGCGCGCAACGCCGGCATCCCCACCATCGACTACGACCGCCTCAACCTCGGCGGCACCTCCGACTACTACGTCTCGTTCGACAACGAGAAGGTCGGCGAGCTGCAGGGCCAGGCGCTGGCCGACGCGCTCAAGGACAAGCCCGCCGCCCAGGTCATCGAGATCGAGGGCGCGCCGACGGACAACAACGCGACCCTGTTCTACAACGGCCAGCAGCGCGTGCTGGGCCCGCTGTACACCTCGGGCGCGCTGAAGCTGGTCCAGAAGCAGGCCATCGACAACTGGGACAACCAGAAGGGTGGCTCGACCTTCGAGCAGATCCTGACCGGCAACGGCGGCAAGGTCGACGGCGTGGTCGCCGCGAACGACGGCCTGGCGGGCGCGATCATCACCGTGCTGAAGAAGAACGGCCTCAACGGCACCGTCCCGGTCACCGGCCAGGACGCCACCGCCGACGGCCTGAAGAACATCCTCCGCGGTGACCAGTACATGACCGTGTTCAAGCCGATCAAGGAAGAGGCCGAGGCCGCCGCCAAGCTGGCCGCCGCGCTGGCCAAGGGCGACAAGGCCGCCGCCGACGCGCTGGCCACCGGCTCCTCCCGCGACGACAAGGGCGGCCGCGACGTCAAGTCGGTGCTGCTGACCCCGCAGACCGTGCTCAAGGCCGACATCAAGAAGGTCGTCGACCAGGGTTACGTCAAGGCGTCGGAGATCTGCGCCGGCGACCTGCAGCCGGCCTGCGCCGAACTCGGCATCCAGTAGCCGAGCCCACGCTCCGGGATGGGGTGCGTACCCCGAAGGCGCACCCCATCCCGGGCCCACCCCCCTTATCCAGCAGCCCGGAGAAAACTCAGATGACAGTTCCGATTCTCGAACTCAAAGCGGTGAACAAGAGCTTCGGCCCGGTCCACGTCCTGCACGACGTGGACTTCTCGGTGCGGGCGGGCGAAGTCACCGCGCTGGTCGGTGACAACGGTGCCGGTAAGTCGACGCTGGTCAAGAGCATCGCCGGGATCCACCCGACCGACTCCGGGGAAGTGCTGTTCCAGGGGGAACCGGTCAGCATCAAGGGCCCGAAGGACGCCGCCGCGCTCGGCATCGAGGTCGTCTACCAGGACCTGGCGCTGGCCGACAACCTCGACATCGTGCAGAACATGTTCCTCGGCCGGGAGCGCGGCAGCGGCTGGCTGCTCGACGAGGCCAGCATGGAGCAGGCCGCCCGCGAGACGCTGGCGTCGCTGTCGGTGCGCACGGTGAAGTCGGTGCGCACGCCGGTCTCGGCGCTCTCCGGTGGCCAGCGGCAGACCGTGGCCATCGCCAAGTCGGTGCTGTGGGACAGCAAGGTGGTGCTGCTCGACGAGCCGACCGCCGCGCTGGGCGTCGCGCAGACCCGCCAGGTGCTCGACCTGGTCCGCCGCCTCGCCGAGCAGGGCCTCGGGGTGGTGCTGATCAGCCACAACATGGCGGACGTGTTCGAGGTCGCCGACCGCATCGCGGTGCTCTACCTCGGCCGCCTCGTCGCCGACGTGCACACCAAGAACGTCACCCACGGGCAGGTGGTCGAGCTGATCACCGCCGGTCGTTCCGGCGACCTCGGCCTGGCCCGTCCCGAAGCCGCAGTGCTGTAACAGCCGCCATCCGCTGGAGAAAAGAAGAACCATGACAGAGACCCCCGCCAAGCCGGCCGAGCCGGAGGTGACCGGCTCCGGGTCCGCCAAGGCCGCGATCTCCGACTTCGGGATCGACACCACCTCGATGTCCACCGCGGAAGCCGTCCGCGACTACTTCTCCCGGTTGCGCGCCGGGCAGCTCGGCTCGCTGCCCGCGCTGCTCGGGCTGGTCGTCCTGGTCGCGGTGTTCGCCGGGATGTCGGACGTGTTCCTCTCGCTGAACAACATCGCGAACCTGCTGGCGCAGGGCGCCGGGCAGACGATCATCGCGATGGGCATCGTGTTCGTGCTGCTGATCGGCGAGATCGACCTGGCCGCGGGCACCGCGTCCGGGGTGACCGCCGCGGTGATGGCGATGCACTACGTGGAGAACGGCAACCTGCTCGGCGGCATGGGCTCCACGGTGTTCTACATCTTCGTGATCGTGCTCGGCGTCGGTGCCGCGCTGGCGATCTTCCTGCGGATCTGGGTCGGCGCCGTGCTCTCGGTGGTGGCCATCGCGATCGCGCTGCTCGGCATCGCCGCCAACCCGTGGGTGGAGATGCTGCTGGCGCTGTGCGTCGGCGCGGCGATCGGCTCGATCACCGGCTTCCTGGTGTCCAAGATCGGCATGCCCTCGTTCGTGGTCACGCTGGCGCTGTTCCTCGCCTGGCAGGGCGTCATCCTGCAGTTCATCGGCGACGGCGGGGTGCTCGGCATCAGCTCGTCGAGCGTGCTGGACAAGGTGGCCAACGGCAACCTGTCCACCTTCGGCAGCTGGCTGCTGTTCGTCCTCGGCGCGGGCGGGTTCGCCGCGGTGACCCTCGGCAGGCACTTCACCCGGCTCAAGCGCGGGCTGGTCACCCAGCCCACCCCGCTGGTGCTGTTCAAGGTCGGCGGCATCGCCGTGCTCGCCGCGGTGGCCACCTACCTGCTCACGCTGAACCGCGCGCCCAGCCCGACCATCGTCATCTCGGGCGTGCCGTACGTGGTGCCGATCGTGCTGGTGCTGCTGACCATCGGCACCTACGTGCTCAACCGCACCCGCTACGGCCGCCACATCTACGCCGTCGGCGGCAACGCCGAGGCGGCGCGCCGGGCGGGCATCAACGTGACCAAGATCCGGGCCAGCGTCTTCGTGGTGTCCTCGGCGGTGGCCGCGGTCGGCGCGATCGTCTACTCGTCGAAGGTCGGTTCGGTGGACCCGCAGGCCGGTGGCCTGAACACGCTGCTGTTCGCGGTCGGCGCGGCGGTGATCGGCGGCACCTCGCTGTTCGGCGGCAAGGGCCGGGTCTTCGACGCGGTGATCGGCGGTACCGTGCTGGCCGTGGTGGCGAACGGCCTCGGCCTGCTCAAGCAGCCCGCCGCGGTGGTCTCCATCGTGACCGGGCTGGTGCTGCTGCTGGCGGCCACCGTGGACGCGCTTTCGCGGCGTCGCGCGGCGGCTTCGCCGCGTTGACCTTGCACGTGGGACGATAACCATCGTGACCAGCACGCCCGTTGCACGACCCGACGAGGTGCGCAGGCACAATCGCACGACCCTGCTGCGCTTGCTGCACGTGGGCGGCCCGGTCACCCGGGCCGCCCTGGCCACCGAGCTGGGGCTCAACCGCAGCACCATCAAGACGCTGGTGGACAGCCTCGCCGAGGCCGGGGTGGTCGAGGAGCGGGTGCCGCGACCGGGGCGGGGTGCCGGGCGCCCCTCGCTGCTCGTGCTGCCGCAGCCGCAGGCCGCGGTGGTGCTCGCGGTGGACATCCAGGTCGAGCACGTCGCCCTCGCGCTGGTCGGCCTCGGCGGGCAGATCCTCGGCCGCAACAGCTGGAACCTGCGTGGCCGCTCGCGGGAACCGGACGAGGTGATCACGCACGTCATCGAGTCGGCCGGCATGCTCGCCGCCGACCTCGGCGTGCAGCCGATCGGCACCGGTATCTCGGTGCCCGGTGTGGTCCGGCGCTCCGACGGGCACGTGCACCAGGCACCCAACCTCCGCTGGACCGACGTGGCGCTCGGCGAGCGGCTCGGCTCGGTGCTGCGGATGCCGGTGGTCGTCGGCAACGACGCCGAGCTGGGCGCGGTCGCCGAGCACCTGCGCGGGGTCGCCAAGGGCTCCTCGGACGCGGTGTACATCTCGGCGGACGTCGGGGTCGGCGGCGGGGTGATCGCCGACGGCTCCTCGTTGCGCGGGGCCGCCGGGTACATCGGCGAACTGGGGCACATGGTCATCCGGCCCGGCGGGCGCGACTGCTACTGCGGCAGCAGCGGCTGCTGGGAGACCGAGGTGGGGGAGGCGGCGCTGCGGCGCGCGCTGGACGTCTCCGAGGAAACCCCGCGCGGGGTGCTGCTGGTCGAGCTGCGCGAGCTGGAGAAGGACCCGGCGAAGGCGGCCGAGAAGCTCGGCGAGTTCGCCGAGTGGCTGACGCTGGGCCTGGTCAACGTGGTGAACCTGCTGGGCCCGCAGCTGGTGGTGCTCGGAGAGCTGTTCGCCATGCTGCCGGAGGAGGTCGTGCGCCAGGTCACCGCCGAGGTGCAGCGGCGCAGCATGGTCAGCCGCGCGGTCGGCGGCACCCGGATCGTGCCCTCCGCGCTCGGCGTGGACGTCAAGCTGCTGGGCGCCGCCGAAGTGGCCTTCGAAAGCGTCCTGGACACGGTGTGAACCCGGCGAGGTCGCGCCGGTCAACCGGGGGAGGCGCGACGGACCGCCCGCGGCACGGCGTGCCTCCCCCGGTTGACCGGGTCCGCAGCGATCTCGCCGCCGCGCCGGAGGCGCGGCCGAGAATGCAGAGGGCGGAGACCTCCTGCCGGAGATCTCCGCCCGAGACGGATGGGTGAACCAGCCGGGTGGCTGCTCGGGGTCAGCCCCGCTCGATGTTCGCTTCGAGTTCCTTGAGCTTGCCCTCGTGGGCCCTGGCGTGGTGGCCGCAGAAGAGCAACTCGCCACCGTTGCGGAGCACGGCGCGAACCTGGGCCGCCGCGCCGCACCGGTCGCAACGGTCCGCAGCGGTCAGTTCGGGGCGGGTGAGCGTAGGCGAAGTCATGGGAGTCTCCCTCCGTCCCGGCACCGGCGGGGCCGATGCCATCGATCCAGCCGCGACCACTCCGGTACTTATCCGGGGACGGGGGCGTCTCCGGCTCCTCGGTGTTCGCTGCTTCTACTCTTGCAGACGTTTCGCGAGCCGCAAGTGTTCCCGTGTCCGTGGGAGGTGTGTCACGCCGATTTACCCCGGATGTCGCAAGTGGGCCCCGCCGGTGGGAACAGCCGGTGATGGTGTATGGGGTTTCCGCAGGTCAGAACGGCTTTGCCAGGTTTGCTCCGGCGGCCGCTTCCGGTGGCTGAAACGGGGTCACGAAACCGTGTTCGTTCAGAGCTGAATTTTGCATCGTTATCGGCTGGAAGGCGTTGCGTGACGAAAATCGGACATCCGGCCGGGCTCGAGGTTTACTCGGTTTGTCCTCGAATTCCCTGGTGGGGAACCAAAAAATAGGCTAAGCGCGGGACCGGGGCGCGGGTGGCGCCGGGCACCGGCTGCCACTGGCCGGTGGGCTGCCGTGGCCTTCGTCACGCTGCGTGCCCGCCCCCGGGTTCGGCAAGAAAAAAGAAGGGATCGCGGACCGTCACCGGAGCCGGACGCCGTAGCAGCGCTCGCCGTTGGCCCGCCAGAAGCCGGTGGGGTCGCCGAGCCCCGCGGCCGACACCAGCTGCTCGGTGAACCGGACCACGTCGCCGTACTCGGCCCGGAGGCGGCAGACGGGCCAGTCGCTGCCGAAGAGCACCCGGTCCTCGCCGAAGTGCTCGAAGGCGAAGGCCGCGTACGGGACGAACCGGTCGATCGGGGCCTCGGCCTCGACCTCGGTGCGCAGGCCGGAGAGCTTGCACCAGGTGTTCGGCAGCTCGGCCAGCCGCCGCATCCAGGTGCGCCAGTCCTCGTCCGCCGCCCAGACGTAGGAGGGCTTCGACAGGTGGTCCAGCACGACGGTCAGCTCCGGCAGCTCGCTGAGCACCGCGTGCAGCACGGGCAGGTGCCGGGGGAAGGTCAGCGCCTCGAACCGGACCCCGGCCCCGGCCAGCGCCCGCAGTCCCGGCCGGACCTCCGGCCTGCCGATCCAGTCGTCGTCCGGCAGGTCCTGCAGCATCGGCCGCACGGCGAGGAAGTACGGGTCGGCGGCCAGCTCGGGCAGCGCGTCCGGCTGGTCGAGCGGCAGCCAGCCGGTCACGCCGAGGATGAACTCGGTGCGGGCGGCCAGGTCCAGCAGGAACCGGGTCTCGGCCACGCTCGGCGCGGCCTGCACGGCGATGGTGCCGGTGACGCCCGCGGCGGCCAGTTCGGGGGCGAGGCGGTCCGGCAGGTGCTCCTCGGGCAACGGGCCGTCCGGCGGCATCCACGGGTAGTCGCCGCGGTCGACGCCCGCCCGGCTCCACAGGTGGTGGTGCGTGTCGAAGAGGGCCACCCGGCCGAACCTAGCGATCGGCCCGCGGCCCGGCCAGCCCCGCTTCCTGGGCCAGGATCGCCGCCTGCACGCGCGAGCGCAGGTCCAGCTTGGTCAGCACCCGCGACACGTGCGTTTTGACCGTGGTCTCCCCGATGAACAGCCTGCTCGCGATCTGCGCGTTCGACAGGCCCTCGCCGAGGCAGCCGAGCACCTCGCGTTCCCGTTCGGTCAGCTCGCCCAGCCCGGCCGGTGCGGCCGGCCGCGGTGGTGCGGCGGTGGCGAACGCGCTGATCAGCTTGCGGGTGATCTGCGGCGCCAGCACGCCCTCCCCGGCGTGCACCAGCCGCACCGCTTCCACCAGGCGCGCCGCTTCGACCGACTTGAGCAGGAAGCCCGCCGCCCCGGCGCGCAACGCGGCGAAGACGTACTCGTCGAGGTCGAAGGTGGTCAGCACGAGCACCTGCCCGAGTTCCGCGGCGACCAGCTCGCGGGTGGCCGCGATGCCGTCCACGCCCGGCATCCGGACGTCCATCAGCGTGACGTCCGGCCGCAGCGCCCGTGCCTGGCGCACGGCGGTGGCGCCGTCGGCCGCCTCGCCGACCACCTCGATGCCCTCGGCGTGGTTCAGGATCATCACCAGCCCGGCGCGGATGGCGCCGTGGTCGTCGGCGACGAGGACGCGGATGCTCACGCCTGCCCCCCGATCGGCAGCGCGGCGAAGACCCGCCAGCCCGGTGCGGCCGGGCCCGCGCTGAACGAGCCGCCGAGGGCCTGGGCCCGCTCACGCATGTTCAGCAGGCCGTGCCCGGGGTCCGCGGCGCGACCGGCGGTGGTCAGCTCGTTGGTGACTTCCACGGTGAGCATCCTGCCGTCGAGCCGGACGCACACCGAGGCCGAGGTGCCCGGCGCGTGCTTGACCGCGTTCGTCAGCGCCTCCTGGGCGATCCGGTAGGCGGTCAGGTCGACCGCGGCCGGCAGCGCGACCTCCGGGCCGACCTCGTTGGTCACGGTCACCACCACCCCGCTCGCCCGCGCCGATTCGACCAGCTTGCGCAGCTCACCGAGGCGGGCAGGCGCGGTGGTCTCGTCCTCCCCGACGCCGCCCGAGCGCAGCAGGCCGATCATCGCGCGCATTTCTTCGAGCGCGTCGACGCTGTTGCCGCGCACCGAACGCAGCACCTCCCGCACGGTTTCCGGGCGCGCACCGTCTGCCACGGACAACGCGGCCTCGGACTGGATGGCGATGGCGGACAGGTGCCCGGCGATCACGTCGTGCAGGTCGCGGGCCATCCTGGCGCGTTCGGCGGTGACCGCGGCCTCCCGGTCCAGTTCGGCGATCCTGGCCAGCTGCTCGGCGTTGGCGCGTTCCCGCAGCGCGATCTCCCGGTGCGTGCGGACGTTGGAGGCCCACCACACCGGCGTGATGATGAACGGCACCGCCGCGACCGCGGCGAGCACCGCGGTGCGCCAGTCGGCGGCGAGGATCAGCGCGAGCACGACGGCGCCGAGCGTGCTGATCGCGGCGAGCGCGATCATCGCGCGGCTGAGCCGCCGTGAGCCGTAGAGGGTGGCGGCGTAGAGGTGGTCGGAGAAGGCGACCAGCAGGGGCGCGGACATGCCGAGCGCGATGTCGGCGCCGAACGGCACCGCGGCCAGCGCCAGTGCCAGCCCGGGTCTGCGGCGCCGCAGCAGTTGCAGCGCGCACACCGCCGCCAGCAACAGGAAGCGGGTCCAGACCAACGCCGTCGGCCCGCCGAAGAGCGGGTAGATGCCCGAGGCGTAGAGCAGTGATCCACCGGCGAAGTAGACCAGGGCGATGCCGACGTCCTGGGTGAACGGCGGCAGCCGGCGGTAGTCCAGTCGCACGTGGACCATCAGAGCACACCGCCCGCCCCGGCTCGTCCTCCGAAGTGATGACCACCCGCTCCTGCGGTCCGGGGACGCGCGGGCGCGGGGCCGGCCCGCAGGCTGGGTGCCATGGACGAGGTGATCGGCTTCCTCCGGGACAACCCGATGGCGGCGGTGGTCGCGGCGGGGGAGATCGGGTTCTGGGTGTGCATCGGGGCCGGGCTGGCCGCGCGCTACCTGCTCAAGCTGCGGCGGACCAGCCTGGTGCTGCTGGCGATGACGCCGGTGATCGACGTGGTGGTGCTGATCGCCACCACGGTCGACCTGGCGGGCGGCGGCCGGGCGTCGTGGACGCACGGGCTGGCCGCGCTCTACCTCGGCTTCAGCGTGGTGTTCGGGCCCAGCCTGATCCGCTGGGCCGACGTGCGGTTCGCACACCGGTTCGCCGGTGGCCCGCCGCCGGTCGAGCGCGGGGGCGCCGACCGGCTGCGGCACGAGTGGCGTGAGTGGGGCAAGTGCCTGCTCGCCTGCGCCATCGCCGCGGTGGTGCTGCTGGTGCTGGTCTTCGTGGTCGGCACGCCGGAGCAGACGACCGCGCTGTGGTCCGGCGGCGGCGCCTGGCTGCCGCGGCTGGGGTGGATCGCCGGGATCTGGCTGGTCACCGGTCCGGTGTGGCAGCTGTTCTCCACGGGAACCAGGGAAGGGGTACGACGGTGATCGAGGTGCTGGGCATCATCCTGGTGGTGCAGGGGGTCGGGGGATTCATCAACCGGGTGGCGGAGAGCTCGTCGAAGAGCTGGTTCGTGCAACTGCACCTGCTGCCGGACTGGGCGCACCTGCCGGTGAGCGCGGGCATGGCCCTGCTCGGCGCGGTGCTGGTGCTCGCCGAGACGGCGCGGCGGCGGAAGCGCTCGGGCTGAGGGACCGGCGGTACCGGGCTGGCGCAGCTCACCGCGCCACTGCGAAGCAGCTGTCGCGCACAGCTACTTCGCAGTGGTGTGCGGGACTAGAGGGGGTTGGGTTCCCCCAGCGGAGCGGTGCAGAAGGGACCGCCGATGTGGTCGGCGGCGATGCCGGTGGGGCCGGGGGCGTCCGCCAGTTCCCCGGCGTAGGACTCGGCGTCGTCGAGGGGGTGGTAGCCGAGGGCGGCGGCTTCGGCCAGGGAGAACAGCCGGCGCTTGTTGTCCGAGACGCCCCAGACGAGCCGGTAGCCGGGCGACGGGGTGGTCAGGCAGGCTTCGAACAACCGGGCACCGTCGTCGGGGGAGAGCCAGGTGGTCAGGCCCCGCGGGCCCAGCACGACCGGGGTTTCGAAGCACGAGCCGATCCGGACGCACAGCACGTCCATGCCGAACCGCGACGCGTACAGGCTGCCCAGCGCCTCCATCGCCGCCTTGCCGACGCCGTAGTAGGTGTCCGGGCGCGGGCTGGAATCGGCGGGCAGGCCGTCGGGGCCGGCTTCGTCGTTGCGGCGGAAGCCGACCGAGTGGTTGCTCGACGCCAGGATGACCCGCTTGACGCCCGCCGCCTGCGCCGCGGCCAGGGCGATCTGCGTGCCGTTGATGTTGACCTCGAGGATCTCTTCCCAGGTGTTCTCGCGGCTGTGCCCGCCGAGGTGGATCAGCGCGTCGGCACCTTCGCAGGCCCGGGCCATCACCTCGGGGTCGGTCACCGATCCGGTCAGCACCTCGACCGCTTCACCCGGCTCCGCCGGAGCGGGCTCGCGCACGTCGAGCAACCGCAGGATCCGGCCCGGTTTGGCCAGCCGGGGCCGCATCAGGGTGCCGACCACCCCGGACGCACCCGTGATCAGGACGCGCTCGTCTGCCATGACGCCTCTTTCTTCAACCAGGAGAACTTCAGCGGATACCGGCGCGTCGCAGGGTTTGCCCGAGTTCGCTGGTGATCTCGGCGATCAGCTCGCCCGCCCGCCGCGCCTCGGCCTCGGTGACCTGGTCGACCGGCATCGAGCAGCTGAGCGCGTCGGTGCCGGGGATGCGGTAGGGCACCACCGCGGCCACGCACCGGATGCCCGGCGTGCCTTCTTCGACCTCCGAGGCGTAACCGCGTTCGCGGGTCTCGGCGAACTGCCGGTGCAGCTCGTCGAGCGAGGTCACCGTGTTCGGCGTGAGCGGGGTCAGCGGGTTCGGCAGCAGCGCGTCGATCTCGTCGTGGGTGAGTTCGGCGAGCAGCACCTTGCCCAGCGCGGTCGCGTGCGCGGGCAGCGTGCGCCCGACCCGCGACACCAGGTGGATGGACTTCGCGGACTCCCGCGTCTCCAGGTACACCACCTCGGTGCCGTTGCGCCGCGCGTAGTGCGCGGTGAACCCGGTGCGCTCCCGCACCTTCTCCAGCGCCTCGGTGGCGAACGGCACCACCGGGTCCCGGTCGAGGTAGGCGGTGCCGCAGATCAGCGCCCGCACCCCCAGCCGGTAGCGGGTGCCGCTGGAGTCGGTCTCCAGCCAGCCCGCCTCGTGCAGCGTCCGCAGCAGCCCGTGCAGGCTGGACCGCGGGAACCCGGTGCGGGTGTGCAGCTCCGAAAGCGACATCCACACGTCGTTCTCGGCGAAGGTCTCCAGCAGATCGATGGCACGTCGCGCGGATTTGACGCCTGCCGGCTCTGTGTTGCTCTCACCGGCTGAAACAGCCGTCGGCTGAGCCATCGACCCCTCCTCCACCTGCAGGTTGACTTGTGTCCGCACCCATATTAACGTCCTGCGACAGTGTTCTTGTAGGTGAACGTGCGTCACAATAGCAGACTTGATTCATAGATGTGAACAGAAGGATTCCGATGCCCAGCACCGAACTGGACGGCCTGCTCGCGTTCCCGCTCACCCCGTTCACCGACGACCTCGAGGTGGACCTCGATGCCTTCGCGGATCACGTGGAACGGCACCTCGAAGCCGGGGCGGGGGCGTTGTTCGTCGCGTGCGGCACGGGGGAGTTCAGTTCGCTGGGACCCGACGAGGTGCAGGCGCTGCTGCGCCGGGCCAAGGAGGTCGCCGGCGGCCGCGTGCCGATCTGGGTGGGCGCCGGTGGCGGCGCCGCGACCGCACGCGCCGGGGTGGCGGCGGCCGAAGCCGGGGGAGCGGACGGGGTGCTGCTGTTGCCGCCGTACCTGGTCACCGGGCCGCCGGAAGGGCTCGTCGACCACGTTCGCCACAGCCTCGGCGACAGCGGGGTGCCGGTGATCGTCTACCACCGCTCGCCGGGGGTGTTCACCGCCGGCGCCGCCGTGCGGCTGCTCGAACTGCCGTCGGTGGCCGGGTTGAAGGACGGGTACGGCGACGTGGACCTGATGACCCGGATCGTCACCGGCATCCGCGGCGCGGACGACCCCCGTGGCCAGGAGTTCCTGTTCTTCAACGGCTTGCCGACCGCCGAGGTCTCGGCACGGGCCTACTCGGCCATCGGCGTCGCGCGCTATTCGTCGGCGGTGCACTGCTTCGCGCCGGAAATCGCGCACGCCTTCCACCGCGCACTGTCCACCGGGGACGGTGCCACGATGGACGCGCTGCTGGCCGGGTTCTACCTGCCGCTGGTGGCCCTGCGGGACGAGACGCCCGGTTTCGCCGTGTCGCTGGTCAAGGCCGCCGCCCGGTTGCGCGGGGAGAAGGTCGGCACGGTGCGCCCGCCGTTGCGCGAACCCGGTCCGGACCAGCTCGACCGGCTGGAAGCCATCGTCGCCGAGGGATTCGCGGTGCTGGACCGGATCGGCGGCCGCCGATGAGGGTCACGGGTTACGCCTACCCATGGGACGTGCTGGACGCCCCGGGTTTTGTCGAGCGCGCCGCCGAACTGGCGGTGGACGAGGTCGCGGTGGCGGTCTCCTACCACAGCGCGCGGGCGGCGACGCCCTGGTCGGCCACGACTTCGTCGGTCATCGCCCGGCACGCCGCGTTCTACCGCCCGGTCCGGGAGGGCGCGTGGGGCCGGTTGCGCCCGGCGACGCCGGACTGGGTGGCTGCCGAGGACAGCGCCGGTGACGCGGTGCGGGTGCTGGACGAGGCCGGGATCCCCGCCGCCGCGTGGCTGGTGTTCACGCACAATTCGCTGCTGGGCACGGAAAACCCGGACGTCGCGGTGCGGAACTGCTTCGGCGAGGTGTATCCGTGGGCGTTGTGCCCGGCGAACGAGCAGGTCCGGGAGTACGCCGCCCGTGTCGCCGCGGAAAGCCTGCGGGGACTGGACTTCCGGTCGGTGGTCCTGGAAGCCTGCGGCCCGCTCGGCGCGGTGCACCAGCACCAGCACGAGAAGACCGACGGCGTGTGGTCGCCCGCCGCGGCCCGCGTGCTCTCGATCTGCTGCTGCGACGCCTGCGCGGCGAACTGGGAAGCCGAACCCGGCGAAGTCCGGGCCGCGCTCGCCGCGGCGGCCCGCCGGCTGATCACCAGCGGGGACCTCGGAGCCATCGAGGACGAACTGGACCCGGGTTTCCAGGCCACCGTGCTCGCCGGACGGCAGCGCGCCACCGACGCGCTGCGGGCCGGTGTGCTCGCCGCAATCGGTTCCGGGCCTAGACTGGTGCTGCACGGGGCGCTGGACCCGTGGGTGACCGGGGCGCTGCCGGGGCTGACCCCGAGCGCGCCCGGGGACGTGCACTCCGTGGTGCTCCAGTGCTGGACGCCGGGCCGGGTCAGCGTGGACGCGGTCGCCGCCGCCCGTGCCGCGTTGCCGCCCGCGGTGGACGTCGGCGCGTACATCACCGCGGTGGCCGCGAACCCGGTGCCCGAGATCGATCGCTACACCGCCGGGCTGGCCGAGGCCGGCGCCGGTGAACTGCACCTGTACCACCTCGGCCTGGCCGGAGCCGGTCGCTGGGCCGACCTCCGGGCAGCCGTGCGCGGTGCCCGATCCGTCTCCTAGGAGTCTGTGCTTTGTCTGCCGAATTCATCGAAGAAACCGAAGAAGCCGAGCTGGAGCGGGTGCTGGCCGCCGCCGCGCTGGCCGCGCCCGCGCTCGCCGAGAGCACACCGGGGGAGCGGGCGGGCTGGCTGAGCGCCGCCGCCGACGCGCTGGACGCGGCAGCCGACGAACTGGTCGTGCTGGCCGCCGAGGAGACCCACCTGCCCGAGTCGCCGCGCCTGCGTGGCGAGCTCAAGCGCACCACCTTCCAGCTGCGGTTGTTCGGCCAGGTGCTGACCGACGGCGCGTTCCTGCGCGCCACCGTGGACCACGCCGACCCGGACTGGCCGATGGGCCCGCGCCCGGACATCCGCCGGGTGCTCACCCCGATCGGCCCGGTGCTGGTGTTCGCCGCCGGCAACTTCCCGTTCGCGTTCAGCGTGGCCGGTGGGGACACCGCTTCGGCACTGGCCGCGGGCTGCCCGGTGGTGCTCAAGGCGCACCCCGGCCACCACCGCCTGTCCGGCCGGACCGGTGCGGTGCTGGGGGCCGCACTGCGGTCGGCCGGTGCCCCGGAGGGCGTTTTCGCCGTGGTCCACGGCCGGGAGACCGGGGTGAAGGCGTTGACGGACCCGCGGATCTCGGCGGCGTCGTTCACCGGTTCGGTGCCCGGCGGGCGGGCGCTGTTCGACATCGCCAACTCCCGGCCGGTGCCCATCCCGTTCTACGGCGAACTGGGCAGCGTCAACCCGGTGGTGGTCACGCCGGGAGCGGTGAAGGCCCGCGGCGAGGAGATCGCGAAGGGTTACGCCGCCTCGTTCACCCTGGGCGCCGGGCAGTTCTGCACCAAGCCCGGCCTGGTGTTCCTGCCCGGCGAGCACGGGCTGGACACCGCGCTCAAGTCCGCTGTGGACGGTGTCGCCGCGCAGGAAATGCTCAACGACCGCATCTCGGCGGGGTATGCCGAGGGCGTGGCCGCGCTGCGGGCCGCCGACGGGGTCGAGGTGGTGGCCGCCCCGGAGGGCGCCGGTACCGGTTTTGTGCCGACCCTGCTCAGCACCACCGCGGAGAACTTCGCCAAGGGGGCGGAGGTGCTGCGGCACGAGTGCTTCGGCCCGGCCTCGCTGGTGATCACCTATTCCAGCCGGGAGGAGCTGATCGGCCTGCTCAACGGCCTCGAACCGGGCCTGACCGCCACCCTGCACGCCGAAGAGTCCGAAGTGGACGACGTGCGGCCGCTGCTGGCCCCGCTCGCCCGCATCGCCGGCCGGGTGCTGTTCAACGACTGGCCCACCGGGGTCACGGTCACCTGGGCGCAGCAGCACGGCGGCCCGTACCCGGCCACCACCGCGCCGACCACCACCTCGGTCGGCACCGCGGCGATCGACCGCTTCCTGCGGCCGGTCGCCTGGCAGGGCTTCCCGGACGCGCTGCTGCCGCCCGCCCTGCGCGAGGACAACCCGTGGCGGCTGCCGCGGCGGACGGACGGTTCACCGCAGATCCTCTGACTGGGAGAAACGCATGCCCGAACTCACCCGCAGATCAGCGTTGCTCGGCGGGGCGGCGGTCGCCGCGGCCACCACCCTGGTCCCGGCGGCCGCCGGGACCGCCGCGACGGCGGACGACCCGGCGAAGATCATCGGCGCCTACCGGTACCTGCAGGTCGGCGCCGGGCGCACTTCGCCCGAACGGACGCGGGCGGTCCGGGCGCTCGACGAGGTCGCGGTGGCCTGCAACACCGCGATGAACACCTCGATCGACCAGCTGTGGCCGGATCTGCCGGTGGGTCCCGGCAGCACCTACTTCCAGAAGATGTACTACCGGCTGCGCACCATCGCGGTGAACTGGGCGACCCCCGGATCGGCGTTGTCGGCGGATCCGGCGGTGCCGCAGCGCATCCACACCGCGCTGGAAACGCTGTACCGGGTGCAGTACAACGAGCACACCGAGGAAATCGGGAACTGGTACAGCTACGAGATCGGCACCCCGTTGTGGTTGCTGCAAACGCTGGCGTGCACCACGGACCTCATCCCGGCGGCCGACCGCGAGCGGTACCTGCGGCCGGTGCTGCGGTTCATCGCCGACCCCAACCGCCGCACCAACAATCCCGGCGTGGTGGAGACGGGCGCGAACCGGGCCGACAAGGCGACGCTGACCGTGGTGTCCGGGGCCATGACGGGAGACGCCGACCGCATCCGGCTGGGCGTGGACGCGGTGACCGACGTGGCCGGTGGCGGCGCGGCCAGCCTGATCGCGAAGGTGACCGCGGGCGACGGCTTCCACACCGACGGCTCGTTCCTCCAGCACGAAGTGGTGCCGTACTCCGGGCACTACGCGCTGGTGCTGGTGCAGGCGGTGGCCGGGCTGATGGAGCTCACCCGGGGCACGGCGTGGGAACTGCCGGAACCGGTGCGGCGGGCCATCTGCGCCACCGTGCCGGATTCGCTGGCGCCGTTCGTGTTCCACGGCTACGTGATGGAACCGGTGCGCGGCCGGTTCCTGTCGCGGCAGGGCGAAACCGGGCACGACGCCGGGCACCAGCTGACCGCGGCCACCGCGTTGCTCGCCCGCAACGCCCCCGAACCGGAACGCACGCAGCTGACCGGACTGGTCGCCTCCTGGATCCAGCGCGGCAGGTGGGCGCCGTACCTGGAGGTGACCGACGTCGGGCGGTTCTCGGGTGGCCTGCAGCCGGTCGGCGTGCCGGAGATCGAGTACGCGCAGGAACTGCTGGCCGCGAACCCGGCACCGGCGCCGGTGGTCCCGCAGCACCGGGTTTTCGGGCAGCAGGACCGGATGCTGCACGTGACCCCGTCGTGGTCGGCTTCGCTCGGGGTCAGCTCGACGCGGATCTGCCGCTACGAGGCGATCAACTCGATGAACCTGCGTGGCTGGTACACCGGCGACGGGGTGCTGTACGTGTTCCAGCCCGACGCCGAAGGCCACTACAGCGACGCGTACTGGCCCACGGTCGACGCGAAACTGCTGCCCGGCACCACGGCGAAGGACGGTGAGCCGCCGAAGCTGGAGCCGATTCCGATGTCCGGCAAGCCGTTCTCGGGTGGCGTGCGGTTCGACGCCCAGCACGGCGCCTACGGGTTCGACTTCATTTCGCAGGACGGCACGCTCACCGCGAAGAAGTCGTGGTTCTTCACCCCGGACGGAGTGGTGTGCCTGGGTGCGGGCATCACCGACGGCACCGGGGCGAACGTCCGCACCACCATCGAAAACCGCGGCCTGGGCAGCAACCCACGCAACGCGCTGCGGGCCGACGGGCGCCTGCTGCCGGTCGAACCCGGCAAGACGACGGTGCTGCGCAAACCGCGCTGGGTGCACCTCGACGGCGTCGGCGGTTACGTACTGCTGTCCGATGTGGACGTGTCCGTGGTGCGCGAGGACCGGACCGGCGCCTGGGCCGACGTCGACAAGGGTGCCAACACCGGCGGCACGACCACGCCGTACACGCGGCGGTACCAGAAGGTGGTGGTCGAGCACGGCGCTCGGCCGTCCGGTGCGAGCTACGGTTACGTGGTGCTGCCGGGTGCGTCCGCGGCGGCGACGGCGACTTCGGCCGGGTCGTGGCGGGTGCGGTCGAACACCGCCGGCGTGCAGGCGATCCGGTTGCGGGAAGGCACCCTGGTGGCGAACTTCTTCACCGGCGGCACGCTCGACGACCTGACCGTCTCGGGACCCGCGTCGATCGCCGTGGCGCGGGTGCGCGACGGCTGGCGGGTCGCCGTCGCCGATCCCACGCAGCTGCAGCAGTCGATCCGCGTGACGATCCTGCGCAAGTCGGTGGAGGTCGACGTCGCCGGGGCGCTCGGTGCGACCAGAACGGTCGAAATCAGGCGCTGACCTTGCGGGCTTCGACCAGGTACCGCCGTGAATGCGCGACGAACGAGCCCTCCACCAGGATGCGCCGGTGCAGTTCGGCCAGTCGCGGCCGGTACTTGGCCACGGTGAAGTCCGGCACCGTCCAGAGCACCTTGCGCAGGAAGTAGACGACCGCGCCCACGTCGTAGAACACCACGCGCAGCTTCGCGTGGCGCACGTCGAGCACTTCGAGCCCGGCGGCACGGGCCTTCCCGGCGGCCCGGTCGGCGGCGCCGCCGTCCGAGGCGTCGTCACCGGGTTGCGGGCCGAGGAAGTACTCGTACAGCTCGCGGTTGGACCCGGCGCCGACGCCCTGGGTGAGGAAGGTGCCGCCGGGCCGGAGCACCCGGTTGACCTCGGCCCAGGGCACCTCGATCAGGTGCCTGCCGCTGACCAGGTCGAAGCTGTTCTCGCGGAAGGGGAGCGCCCCGTTCTCGGCGGTCAGCACCACCGAGCCGCCGAGCCGCCGCAGGCGTTGCGCGGCGATCGCGGCGTTGGGCGGCCAGCCCTCGGTGGCGACCAGCCGCGTGCCGCCACCGGCCGCGCCGGCGAGCACCTCACCCCCGCCGGTCTGCAGGTCCAGGGCGAGTCCGGCACCGCGGAGGCGATCGGCCAGCAACCGCGAATACCCCCACGGCGGCCGTTCCTCGGTGGCCCGCCCGTCGAACCACGAGAAGTCCCAGCCCTCGACGGGCTCGGCCTCCCCTTCGGCGAGCAGGCGTTCGAACTCCTCCAGATCCACGGGTGACACGCCTGCCGACGCTAGGTGAGCGCGGTCGTGACCGTCCAGTGGATTAGCCCGGTCAGAGCTTCCAGCGCTCGGCCGGGGGCGGTTCCGGCACCAGTTCGGTGGCGAAGGCGGCGGCGATCTCCTCCACCGTCCACCGCGGCCTGGTCAGCACGGGTTCCTTGACCGCGTGCTGCCGCACGACGTGCAGCTGGTTGCCGCGCAGGCGGAGGAGCTGGCCGGTGATCCCCGCGGACAGGTCGCTGAGCAGGTAGGTGACCAGCGGGGCCGCCAGCTCGGGGGTGAGCTCGCGGCTCATCCGCGCCCGCTCGACCGGGTCGGCCTCCACCATGCGGGTCCAGGCCAGCGGGCTGATCGCGTTCACCCGGACACCCGCGGCGGCCAGGTCCACCGCCCACGAGCAGGTCAGCGACGCGATGGCGCCCTTGGACGCCGAGTACGCGGCACCACCCGGCTTGCCGAGCAGCGCGCCGGAGGCCACGTTGACGATCACGCCGGAACCGCGCTCGCGCAGCACCCGCATCGCGGCCAGGCCGGCGAACATCGAGCCGAGCACGTTGACCTCGACCAGTTCCCGGATGCGTGCGGGCTCGTCGTCCCACGGCGGCACCCGGTAGTTGAGCCCGGCGTTGTTGACCAGGCCGTCGACCGCGCCGAAGGCGTGCACGCACCGGTCGATCATCGCTGCGGCCTGGTCGGCGTCGGCCACCGAATGCGTGCTGACCTCGGCCCGCCCGCCTTCGCCGGTGATCAGCGCGGCCACCTCCTCGGCGGGGGCGGGGTCGATGTCGTTGACGAGCACGGCGGCGCCCGCCGCGGCGGCGTGCACCGCGTACGCCCGGCCGAGGCCGCGTCCGGCACCGGTGATGACCACGGCCTTGCCGTCGAGGAGTCCCATGCGCCCAGTCTGGCCGGTAGGTGCCAACCGGGGACCGCTCCCGGGTGGCGTGGCTAGGTTTTTCGGGGAGTGGAAGGGACGGGCGGATGCGCGAGCGGGTGTGGGCGGTACTGGGACTGGCGCTGGTGGCGGGCGGTTGCGCCGGGGCGGAAGCACCGCCCGCCGCCGCGCCACCGCCGCCGCCGGCCAAGGAGCTGGTGAGCTGGGCGGACGCCGTGTGCCAGGCCACTTCCTCCTTGGCCCGCAGCCAGGCCGAGTTCGAGGGGTTCGCCGGGGACGCCGCCGAAGCGGACACCTTCGCCGCGATGACGGTGTCCCGCTACCTCAGCTCGGCCGACCACAGCCTGCGCCAACTGGCCGGGCAGTTCACCGGACTGCCCCCGTCGGGCGTGCCCGCCGCCGACGAACTCGCCAGGAGCCTCGGCGCCGGAATGGAGCGCATCCTGCCGGAGGCGGAGAGCCTCGGCGGATCGTTCGGTGCCACCTTCGGCGAAGACTTCGGAGTGCTGTACGAACGGGCGAAGAAGCTCAACGAGCTGCTCGACTCGGTGAAACCGGCCGGACCGGACCTGCCGGCGTTGCTGGCCGCCGAACCGCAGCTGGCCGCCGCGCACCAGCAGGCGCCGGGCTGCCGTCCGGATGCACCCAGCGCGCCGCCGTCCGTGCCACCCACCGCGCCACCCACCGAGCCACCAACCGAGCCGCCGTCCGCGCCGCCCACCGGGCCGCTGCCGCCCGCCGCCGACGGCACCGACACCGCCGCCTGCGCCGACGGGAACTGCCAGATCCTGCTCACCGGGCAGGCGAAGGTGACGGTCGGCGGGCACAGGTTCACCATCTCGCTGACCGAGCGTTCGGTGACCCTCAAGGAAAACCACGCCAAGGGCGGGTCGAGCGTGATGAGCACCGGTCCGGGCGGATCGGCGAGCTGGGGCACCACGGGCAGCGACAAGCGCCTCGAGATGACCGTGACCGGCCTCAACGCCGAAGGCGCGGTGCTCGACTTCAAGACGCAGTGACCGGCTGAACTCCTATTGGGCGGCGGTGATCTCGGCGATCTTCGCCTCCTGGCCTTCGACGATCTTCCTCGCCAGCGCCTTCGTGTCCTCGTGGGCGCCGGTGAGCTGGACGTTCTTCGCCATCGCCACGCCTTCACGCAGGTGCTTGGCCAGCGTGGTCAGCCACATCCGGTCGAACTCGGCGCCGCTCGCGTTCTCCAGCGCGGCGATGTCCTGCAGGGTCAGCATGCCCGGCATGGCGTGCCCGGCGTGCGCGTCCGCCGCCGGCACCTCGGCGTTCCAGTCACGCAGCCACCCGGCCATCTGCTCGATCTCGGCCTTCTCGGTGGTCATGACCTCGTCGGCGGTCTCCTTGACCAGCGGCGTCGTGCCGCGTTGCCGGGCCAGTCCGGCTATTTCCAGGGTCTGCTGGTGGTGCGGGATCATCTGCTGGGAGAAGCGGATGTCCGACTCGTTCCCGGGGCTGGCGGCCGGGCCCGGCTCTTCGCCCGACGCCGAGCATCCGGCGAAGAGCACGGCGGCGAGCAGACCGGCGATCACGGCAAACGGCTTGGTGCGCATCGATCCTCCTGGTGCGGGGGCGACAGGGGATACGGTCCGCACCCGGCGTTGGTTCACCGGGTCAGTAGCTGCCCGGCACCGGCCCCGGTGAGTTGAGCGCGGAGGTGGAATTCCTCGGCGGTGCGGGCCTCCACGCCGGCGACGTCCTCCTGCCGCGTGCACGCGATCCGCGACGGCATTCGCCCACCGCCGCGGATCGCGCGTCAATCCGCTGCTCAGCAGGTGATGACCAGCTCGGCCCAGTCCGCGTGGTCGTCGTGGATGCCGTCGCCGCCGTCGGTGACCACCAGCCGGACGGTCTTCGCCCCGGAGACGTCGGCGACCAGCGGTGCGGCCGGGTCGGCGAGGGTCAGCACCCCGCTGTCGTGGACCCGTTCACCGTCGGCCCACACCTCGAAGGTGACCGAGCCGTGGCTGCCGTCGGCGACACCGACCAGCGCCCGCACCTCGGTGCAGGAACCACCGGCGAAGTACTCCACCGACGAGGGCGCGTGCGTGCCGAGGCCCTTGGCGTAGCCGACCCCGCGCAGGGTGATCGGCCCGCCGTCACCGGGGGCGCGCTCGCCGTTGGTGCTGTCCTTCTCGACCGGCCCCCAGCCGTTCGACGAGCGCAGCCACGCCAGGTCGCTGAGGTGCTTCGTGCCGATCGGCGGTGGTTCCGGCACCACGGCCTCGGCCTGGTACCGCAGCGTCGCCGGGGCACCGTGCTGGGGGGTGGTGTAGCTGAACTCCGCGGTCACCGGATAACGCCCCGGCGGTGTGCCCGGCGGCGCGGAAACCTCCCACGTGGTGCGGAACTGCCCGGCCCCGCGCAGCACCGGCGTTTCCGTGGCCGAGGTGGCGCGGACCGACCAGTCCGCCGGGGCGAGCAGCGCCGCCCGCACCCCGCTGACCGGTGCCCCACCGGAATTGCCGAGCGTGGTGGTGTAGCCGGCCGGGGTGCCCGCCGCGACCACCGGCAGCGCGCCGGCGTAGGACAGTTCGACCTCCGCGGCCCCGTCGAGCGCGGGCGGGTGCTGGAACCAGTGCCGGTCCGCGCCGATCCGGTACATCGCCGTGCCGTGCGCGGGCACCAGCGCGCTGATCCCGCCCGCGGTGTGCGCGTCCGTGTGCGCCCAGAGGTCACGCACCCTGTACCCACCGGCCGGCGGCAGGCCGAGTTCGGCCGCGGTGGTCTCGATCCGGGCCGGGGTCTCGTTCTCGTTGAACAACGCGACCGCCTTGTCCCCGTTCGCCAGCGGTTTGACGAACACGTGCGTGCCGTTCGCCGACCGGATCGGCCTGCCCTGCACCCCCAGCGGGTCCTGGTCCACCGCGATGACGTCCTTGTTGCCGAGGATTTCGAAGGTCTCCGGGGAAACCTCGCGCAGGTCGGCGCCGATCAGCAGCGGCGCGGCCATCATCGACCACAGCGAGAAGTGCGTGCGGTACTCGGTGCCGGTCATGCCGCCGTTGCCGACCTCCAGCATGTCGGGGTCGTTCCAGTGCCCCGGTCCGGCGTGGTCGGCGCGCACCATGTTCTGCTTGAGGATGCCGAGCACGCTGGCCCAGCTGTCGTTGATGTCGATGGTGGTGCGCCACAGGTGCCCGACGCCCTTGCCCCACTCCCACGGCTTGTTCATGCCCCATTCGCAGATCGAGAACACGATGGGACGGCCGGTGGCGCGCAAGGCGTCCCGCATCTTCGTGTACCGCTCGACCGCGTTGATGCCCTGGTTGTTGCAGTTGTCGTACTTGAGGTAGTCGACCCCCCACGAGGCGAACAGGTTCGCGTCCTGCTGCTCGTGGCCGAGCGCGCCGGGGAAACCGGCCTCGTTGCAGGTTTTGGTGCCCGCGCTGGAGTAGATGCCGAACTTGAGCCCCTTCGAGTGCACGTGGTCGGCGAGCGCCTTGATGCCGTGGGGGAAGCGCACCGGATCCGGCACCAGGTCACCGTTGGCCGCGCGGTCCGGCAGCGCCCAGCAGTCGTCGAGGTTGACGTAGGTGTACCCGGCGTCCTTCAGCCCGTGCGAGACGAAGATGTCGGCGATGTCGCGGATCAGCGTCTCGTTGAAGTCGGCTTCGCAGTGGGTGGTGTTCCAGTTGTTGAACCCCATCGGCGGGGTGAGCGCCAGGCCGTCGCCCGGCGGCGGTGCGGGCTCGGCGGTGGCGGGTTGCGGCACGAGCAGGGTGGTGCACAGCAGGAACGACGCGGCCGCTGCCTGGCTCCAGCGGCCCGCCGGTCTTCTTCGTTCTCCTGACACGGGTTCTCCTCGGCGGTTCGGCGGAAAAACCGGGCCGGACTCGGCGGGGAGCGCGAAAATCGCTTACCATGAATCCGGCCGGACGGTTCGAACGCGCCAATCCGAACACCCGGCGCGAAGCCGGGCAACCCCCTGTTCAGCCGCCCGCAAAATACCCCTCACCCGCGCACGCACCCCCTATTCGCCCCACCGGAAGGAGTCGCGATGGCGGATTTCCCGGCGGCCTACCAGGGCCGGGCGCTCGCCGTGGACCGGGCGTTCTACACCGCACTGGCCGAAGGCCCGCGTGAGCTGGTGGAGCGGTTCGAGGTGCCGATCCGCTCCGGTCGCGCGTGGACGGTGCCGCGTGGTCACCTGTGCCGGCTGGTGACCGTCGACGGGCCCCAGGTCGGCGACCTGAACCTGTGGCACGCCAAGGATCCGCGGGAACGGCTGTGGGCCGCGCGCACCCGGCAGCTGCAGCGCGCGCACGTGAGCACCTTCGACCGGCTGTGGTCGAACCTGCCGTTCCTGCGCCCGCTGGCCACGATCACCGCCGACACGCTGGCCGGGTACGGGCCGGACGAGCACGGCGGCCGGGTGCACGACCTGCTCGGCACCCGCTGCGACCCGTACGTGAACCGGCTCCTCACCGGCGAGGACTTCGATTTGCACTGCCATTCGAACCTGGTGCGCGCGGTATTGCCGCACGGGCTCACCGAATTCGACGTGCACGACGTGCTGAACGTTTTCCAGTGCACCGGGCTGAACGAAGAAGACCGCTATTTCATGAAGTCCTGCCCGGCCCGGCCGGGTGACCACTTCGAGTTCTTCGCCGAAATCGACCTGCTCTGCGCGTTGTCCACCTGCCCCGGCGGTGATCTGTCCGTACCGTTGTGGGGGCCGGGCGCCCGCGACCCGATCGACACCTGCCACCCGATCGGCGTCGAGGTGCACCGCCCGGACGCCGGGCTGCTCGGCGGCTGGCGGCCGCCGGACCGCGCCGCCTACCGCCACGACTTCGAAGGGAACCCGCTGTGACCACCCAGACCACCCAGACCACCCAGACCACCGAGACCACCCAGACCGCCGACTTCTGGTTCGACCCGTCCTGCCCCTACACCTGGCTCACCTCGCGCTGGATGACCGAGGTGGAGCAGGTGCGCCCGGTGCGGGTCCGGTGGCACGTGATGAGCCTGGCCGTGCTCAACGAACACGCCGAAGAGGACCCGGAAGGCGACACCGAGGGGTACCTCTGGAAACCGGTCCGGTTGTTCACCGCGGTGGAGCAGCGCCACGGGCCGGAGGCGCTGGCCAGGTTCTACACCGCGTTCGGCACCCACGTGCACAAGAACGGGCAGTGGGGCTTCGAGGCACCGCTCGCCGAAGCGGGCCTGCCGGTGGAACTGGCCCAGGCGGCCGAATCGACGGAGTACGACGAAGCGGTCCGGGCGTCGCACGCGGAAGGCGTGGCGAAGGTGGGCGACCACGTCGGTACCCCCGTGATCTCCTCGGACGGCGTGTCGTTCTTCGGCCCGGTGATCTCACGGGTGCCGCGGGGGGAGGACGCCGGTCGCCTGTGGGACGGCGTGCTGCTGGTCGCCGCCGTGCCCGGGTTCCACGAGCTCAAGGGCCGCGCGCCCGAGCAACCGCAGCCCTGACCCGCGGGAGCCAGGGCTGCGGCCGGGTGGTTCAGCTCGCCTTGAGCAGTCCGGTCACGTAGGACTGCAGCCGGTCGGTGAGCCAGTGGTGCGCACCGGCTTCACGCAGCTGGGGCGGCTGCGACAGCCCCGGCCGCCCGGCGAGCACGTTCGCGACGAACCGGGCCACCTTGGCCGGCCGGGCCAGCAGGTCGTGCCCGAGGTAGCCGACCACCAGCAGGTCTTCGGCGGAGTGGGTTTCCACCGCCACCGCCCAGCCGTAGCGCTCGTCCCAGATCAGCGCGAGGTCGCGGTCGGGGTAGTGGCGGAGCCGCCCGTCCAGGGCGATGTAGGCCGAGGCGGGGGTGCCGGTGTCGACGGTGCAGGACTCCGGTCCGGCACCGCACGCCGAACCGACGGCGGCGGTGTACGCGCGCAGGGCGCGGGTGAACTCGAAATCGGTTTCCAGCAGGGGGACCACGGTCTCGCGAGCCTTTCGCAGTCTTCGGCCGCCGCCCCGGCCCGGGGCGGCGGCGCGGCCGGGGGTCAGGCTTGGATCTCCTTGCGGTCGGAACCGCGGCTGGAGATGGCGATCTTGCGGGGCTTCGCCTGTTCGGCGATCGGGATGCGCAGGGTCAGCACGCCGGCCTCGTAGTCGGCGCCGATGTGCTCGGTGTCCAGCGAGTCACCGAGGAACAGCTGGCGGGAGAACACGCCGAGGGGTCGCTCCGAGACCTGCATCTCGACGGCTTCGCCGGTCTTCGGCCGCCGTTCCGCCTTCACCGTGAGCACGTTGCGCTCGATGCCGAGTTCGATGCCGTCCGGGTCCACCCCCGGCAGGTCGAACACGACCACGAACTCGTCGCCGGCGCGGTAGGCGTCCATCGGCATCGCCGCCGGCTTCGACCAGGTCCCGGCCGCCGTACCGAGCATCTGCTGGGTGAGCCGGTCGAGGTCGCGGAACGGGTCGGTGCGCATCAACATCGGGTTCCACCTCCTGGAGTCGAGTGCAAGGGGTGTCAATACGCACTGGATGTTCTACCATGTCGTCACAACGATGACAAGTGAAATGTCGTCGAAAGGATGACACATGGACCCAGTGGACCTATTGCGGCAGGTCAGCGCGGTGCGCGCCGACTCCGGCGCCGACGGTGAGGCGTTGCTGGCGGCGCTGACGGCGTTGCGCGGCCTCCGTGAACAGATCGCCGAGTGGGAGCCCGAGCTGATCTCGGCGGCCCGCGCGCAGGGCGTGAGCTGGGCGGCCCTGGCCCCCGCGCTCGGTGTCGCCAGCCGCCAGGCCGCCGAGCGGCGGTACCTCCGGCTCAGTCCGTCGGCCTCCGGTGAGGCCACCGGGGAGGGCCGGGTCCGGGCGCAACGCGACCGGCGGGCGGGCGATCGCGCGGTGGCCACCTGGGCGCGGGAGAACTCCGGCTCGCTGCGGCGGCTGGCCGGCCAGGTCAGTGCCGTCGACGGGCTCGACTCCGCGAGCGCCGTCCGGGAGGCGCTCGGCGACGACGACGCGGCGGCGCTGCTCTCCCCGCTGGCCCAGGCGAACCAGCAGCTCGACGCCGAACACCAGCAGCTCGCCGCCGAGGTCGCCGCCGTCACCGAGCACACCGACCGCCTGCGCCGGACGGTGATCGACGCGCGGCGGCCGGTCAGCGGCTGAACGCCACCTCCGGGCACCGGCTGAGCGGGCCGTCGAACAGCCGGGTCGGCCGCCCGCGCAGGTGGAGGTCGAAGAAGGCCCGCAGGTGCGTGCGGGCCGCGGTGACCACCCGGCCCGGTGCCGTCGACCCCAGCCGCGCCGGTTCGTGCGGCAGCAGCGGCTCGCAGTCGGTGAACGACAGGCGGGTGGTGCCGACCAGGCGCAGTTCACGCCGCCAGCCCCGGTGCCGCGCGGAGAACGCCTCGGTGCCGGGTGCCTGCCCGCTGCCGAACAGCAGCACCGGGCGGTCGTGCGCGGCTGCCGGGCTGCCGGGCGGCAGCGGCTCACCGTCGAGCAGGGCACCCGCCCGCAACCGGTTGTCGCGGTACAGCGCCTCGGCCGCGGTGGCCCCGCCCGCACCGTGGCCGAACACGGCCAGGCGGTCCAGGTCCAGGATCGAGCCGAGGCCGGCTGGCAGCACCCCGTCACCGGGCAGCCGGCCGTCGGCGAGGGAGCACAGCTTGGCGAGCACGGTGTCCACGTCCGCGACCCTGGCCTCGATGCAGGCCGGCCCCGGCGTCAGCGGGGCCACCGGGGTCACCGGGGTCACGATCCGGCCGCCGGGGAAGTCGACCGCCGTCTCGTGGGTGTGGTCGATGGTCACCACGACGTAACCGTGGCTGGCGAGGTCCTCCACCAGACTGGTGCAGAGGTCGCGCGGGCGGGCGAAGTCCGGGGAGAACACCAGCACCGGCCGCCGCTCACCGCGGAGCACCGCCGCCCCCTCGTGGCTGTGCGGGGTGACCGCCGAGAAGTCGACACCGCCCGTGCTCGCCGCCGCGGCCGCGGCGGGACCCAGGTATCCGGCGGGCCCGCCCCCACCGGCCGACGGGTACCACAGGCTCACCATCAGCTCGCGGTACGGCTGCGCCGTCAGCCACGGATCGGGCCGCGACCAGTCGACCAGCCGGAGCGTGACCCGGCCGGGCAGGTGCCTGCCCCCCGGGCGTGGAAGCGTCGTCATGCGTTCCCCTCCTCGACCCCGCCGAAGGCAGTGTCGAACAGGAACGGGCGCGGGCGCTTCCCCCGCGGGACGGAACCCCCTCCCGCTAGGGGAGGAGTTCCTGCGCCTTGGTCTTCAGCCCTTCCTTGGCCAGGTGCCAGGCGTTCGGGTCACCACGCAGCACCGCCTGGGTGGTCGCCTTGATCTGGTCGAAGGTGGCGTGGGGCGGGATCGGCGGCACGTCCGGGTCGCAGTGCACGTCCAGCACGGTGGGGCCGTCCGAAGCCAGCGCCTGTTCCCAGGCCGGGCCCAGCTGGTCCGGCTGGTCGACGGTGATGCCGCCGAGCCCGAGCCCGCGGGCGAAGTCCGCATAGGACACTTCGGGCAGCGTCTGCGACTCCTCGAACTTCGGCGCGCCACCCATCGCCCGCAGCTCCCAGGTGACCTGGTTCAGGTCGCCGTTGTGCAGCACGCAGACGACCAGCCGCTGGTCGGCCCACAGCGTCCGGTACCGCGCGATGGTCAGCAGCTCGGCCAGCCCGTTCATCTGCATGGCCCCGTCCCCGGCGAGCGCGATCACCGGCCGGTCCGGGTGGGCGAACTTCGCGCCGATCGCGTACGGCACCGCGCACCCCATGGTGGCCAGCGTGCCGGAGAGCGAACCGCGCATCTCCCCGCGCATCCGCAGGTTGCGGGCGTACCAGTTGGCGGCGGAGCCGGAGTCCGCGGTGATGATCGCGTTCTCCGGGGCCCGCGGGGACAGCTCGTGCACCACGCGCATCGGGTTGACCGGCTTGGCGTCGACCATCGCCTGCTTGCCGACGGTGTCCCACCAGTCCGCGGTGTTCTTCTCGATCTTCGACCGCCAGCTCGAAGCGTCCTTCCGCCGCAGCAGCGGGAGCAGCGCCCGCAGGGTGTTCCTGGCGTCGCCGAGCAGGTTCACCTCGGTGGGGTAGCGGAGGCCGAGGAACCGGCCGTCCAGGTCGATCTGCACCGCCCTGGCCTGCCCGAACTCCGGCAGGAACTGCGAGTACGGCAGGCTGGAGCCGACGATCAGCAGCGTGTCGCAGCCCTGCATCAGCTCCCAGCTCGGCCGGGTGCCGAGCAGCCCGATCGAACCGGTCACAAAGGACAATTCATCGGAAAGGACATCCTTGCCCAGCAACGCCTTCGCCACCCCGGCGCCGGTCAGCTCGGCGAACTCGGTGAGTTCGGCCACCGCGGCCCGGGCCCCCTGCCCGGCCAGCACGGCGACCCGCTCCCCGGCGTTGATCACCTCGGCCGCGGCTTCGACCTGCTCCGGCGGCGGCACCATGGTGGTGCGCGGCAGGTCCGGCGGGCTCGACGGCACGTGCTTGAACTCGTGCTGCGGCGGGGTGTACTTCTCGTCCTGCACGTCGGCCGGGATGATCAGGGCCGTCGGCGCGCGCTGGGTCAGCGCCGTCCGGATGGCGCGGTCGAGCGCGTTCGGCAGCTGCTCCGGCACGTTGACCTCGACCAGGTACTCGCTGGCCACGTCCTTGTACAGCGCCTGGAGGTCCACCTCCTGCTGGTAGCTGCCGCCCATCGCGCTGCGGGCGGTCTGCCCGACGATGGCGACCACCGGCACGTGGTCCAGCTTCGCGTCGTACAGGCCGTTGAGCAGGTGGATGGCACCGGGACCGGAGGTCGCCATGCAGACGCCGATGTGGCCCTTGAACTTCGCGTAGCCCACGGCCTGGAAGGCGGCCATCTCCTCGTGCCGCGCCTGCACGAACCGCGGCTGGTTGTCCGCTCTGCCGAAGGCGGCGACCAGTCCGTTGATGCCGTCACCGGGATAGGCGAAAACCTGGTCCACCCCCCACTGCCGCAACCGTTCCAGCACGAAGTCAGCGACCGTTTCAGCCATACCGGCCCGGGTACCGCGCCCGATCGGTGGTTAAACGAGGGGTTTGCGGTGCGTGGCTCCGGGCACCCGACCGGGCAGGAGCTTCACGTGGACGGAGGACAACATGAAGGCGGTCACCTGGCACGGCAAGCGTGACGTGCGGGTCGACACGGTCGACGACCCGAAGCTGGTCGAACCGACGGACGCGATCATCCGGGTCACCTCGACCGGGATCTGCGGCTCCGATCTGCACCTGTACGAGGTGCTCGGGCCGTTCATGGCGGAGGGGGACATCCTCGGGCACGAGCCGATGGGCATCGTCGAGGAGGTCGGGCCGGAGGCGAAGAACCTGAAGCCGGGGGACCGGGTGGTGGTACCGTTCAACATCTCCTGCGGCCACTGCTTCATGTGCGACATGGGCCTGCAGTCGCAGTGCGAGACCACCCAGGTCCGCGACCAGGGCAAGGGTGGCGCGTTGTTCGGCTACACCAAGCTCTACGGCCAGGTCCCCGGTGGCCAGGCCGAGTTCCTGCGGGTGCCGCAGGCGCAGTACGGCCCGATCAAGGTGCCGGAGGGGCCGCCGGACGAGCGGTTCGTCTACCTGTCCGACGTGGTGCCGACGGCCTGGCAGGCGGTCGCCTACGCGGACGCGCCCAAGGGCGGCAGCCTGGTGGTCTTCGGCCTCGGCCCGATCGGGCAGATGTGCTGCCGGATCGCGCTGCACCAGGGCGTGGGCAAGGTGATCGGGGTGGACCTGGTCGACGAGCGGCTCACCATGGCCGAGCGGTACGGGGTGACCACGGTGGACCTGCGCACCCAGTCCGACGCGGGCGGGGTGATCCGCGACCTGACCGCCGGGCGCGGCGCCGACGCGGTGATCGACGCGGTCGGCATGGAGGCCCACGGCGCCCCGGCCGGCAAGCTGGCGCACCAGCTGGTGAACCTGCTGCCGAAGCCGATCGCGGCGAAGGTGACCGAGAAGGCCGGGATCGACCGGCTGAGCGTGCTGTACGCGGCGATCGACGCGGTCCGGCGCGGTGGCACGATCTCGCTCAGCGGGGTCTACGGCGGCATGATGGACCCGCTGCCGATGATGGAGCTGTTCGACAAGCAGATCCAGCTGCGCATGGGCCAGGCCAACGTGCGGCGCTGGATCGACGACATCCTGCCCCTGGTCACCGGCGACGGCGACCCGCTCGGCGTGGAGGACCTGGCCACCCACCGGCTGCCGCTTCAGGACGCGCCGCAGGCGTACAAGATGTTCCAGGAGAAGACCAACGGGGCGATCAAGATCCTGTTGCAGCCCGCGTAACCCACGGACCGCGAGGTCGCGCCGGTGACCGGCTCAACAGCGACCTCGCCAAGAGCACGGCGCGTGCCGCACACGCTCAGCTTGGCTGTGCGGCACGCGCCGTTTCCATGGCCAGCTGCAGTTCTTCGCGGGATTCGACGGCCAACACGGGGACCCCGCCCCGGCTGATCACCGCGTCCTCGTCCCGAGCCGGATCCAGGTTGCCCCGGAAGCCCAGCACCCCGAGTCCGGCGGCGATGTCCTCGGCGAGTTCCGGCTGGTCCCAGCCGATGTCCCCGGTCAGCACCAGCCCGTCGACCCGGTCCAGGCCGGCGGCCACCCCGGCCAGTTCCCGGCGCGCCCGGTGGGCGAACACGTCCAGCGCGAGCCGGGCGCGGTCGTCCCCGCCGCGGGCCGCGGACACCAGTTCGCGGGTGTCCTCCGACAGCCCGCCGGACAGCCCGAGCAACCCGGAGTCGTGCTGCAGCCCGTGCTCCAGCTCGTCCACGGTCAGCTTCTCCTCACGCAGCAACCACAACAGCATGCCGGGGTCGACCGTGCCGGAGCGCTTGGCCATCGCCAGCCCTTCCAGCGGCGTGAAGCCCATCGACGTGTCGACGCTGCGGCCACCGCGCACGGCGCACACCGAGGAGCCGCCGCTGAGGTGCGCGATCAGCAGGTTCAGCTGCTCGGCAGGCTTGCCGAGCAGTTCCGCCGCCCGCCGCAGCGCCCAGGCGAAGGAGATGCCGTGGAAGCCGTACCGGCGCAGCCCCCAGTCCTCCCGCCACCGCCTCGGCAGCGCGTACGTGCGCGCCACCTCGGGGAGTCCACTGTGGAACGCGGTGTCCGGGCACAGCACGTGCGTGCGGTCCGGGATCTCCGACCGCAGGAAGTCCAGCAGGGCCACCGTGTTGGGCACGTGCAGCGGCGCCAGCGAGGTCAGCCCGTGCACCTTCTCGCGGATGTCGTTGTCGACCACCACCGGTTCGGTCAGCTCCGGACCGCCGTGCACCAGCCGGTGCCCGACGGCGGTGAGCGCACCGGTGGGCACCCGGTCGAGCAGTTCGCGCAACTCCTTGCGGGCCTCGTCGGAATCGGCGGGGTGCCCGATCTCCGCGGCGTCCACCACCCGGTCGCCGGTGGTGTCGACCAGGTGGGCCCGCAGGCTCGACGAACCGGGGTTGACGGTGAGGATCAGCATCACGACCACTTCCACTTCGTGAACTCGTCGGGGTCTTCGCCGTCGGTGTAGGCGCGGTGCCGCAGCGCGTCGCGTTCCCGCAGCAGGGCGTCGGCGAGGTCGCCGCCCCGCGAACCCCAGCCCGTGGCGTGCGACAGCGCCGCGGCGGCCAGGTCGTACCGGCTCATCCGGTTGACCACCAGCAGGTCGAACGGCGTGGTGGTGGTGCCCTCTTCGAGGTAGCCGTGCACGTGGAAGCGGTTGGGGCGGACCCGCCCGTGCAGCACCTCGTGCACGGCGGAGGGGTAACCGTGGAAGCCGAACACCACGGGCACGTCCTCGGCGAAGCAGGCGGCGAACTCCTCGTCCGCCATGCCGTGGGAGTGCCGGTCCCGTGGCGCGAGCGCGAGCAGGTCGACCACGTTGACCACCCGCACCCGCAGCTCCGGGGCCACCCGGCGGAGCAGCCAGGCGGCGGCCAGCACCTCGGTCGTCGGTGTGGTGCCCGCGCAGGCCAGCACCACGTCCGGCGGCCCGCCGCCCTCGGTGCCCGCCCAGTGCCACACCCCGGCACCCGCCCGGCAGTGCGCCCGGGCTTCGTCCAGCCCCAGCCACACCGGTCCCTGCTGCTTCCCGGCCACCACCACGTTGATCAGCCCGGTGGTGTCCAGGCACCGCCGCATGGTGACCAGCAGCGTGTTCGCGTCCGGCGGCAGGTAGATCCGGGCCACCGAGGACTTCTTGTTCAGCATCGAGTTGATGAACCCGGGGCCCTGGTGGCTGTAGCCGTTGTGCTCCTGGCGCCAGCCGTCGCTGCTGAGCAGGTAGTTCAGGCTCGGTACCGGGGTGCGCCAGCCGACCTCGGCGGAGAGCTTGAGGAACTTGGCGTACTGGTTCACCATGCCGTCCACCACCGAGGCGAACGCCTCGTAGGTGGGGAACAGGCCGTGCCGCCCGGTCAGCAGGTAACCCTGCAGCCAGCCCTGGCACAGGTGCTCCGAAAGCACCTCCATCACCCGGCCACCGCGCCCGAGGTGTTCGGCGTAACCGGGCGCCTTGCGGGCGAACGCCCTCGGCGTCGCCTCCAGCACCGCCCCGAGCTTGTTGGACTCCAGTTCGTCCGGGCACATGATGCGGAAGTCGCGGCGCTGCTCGGTGGCACGCATCAACTCGGCCAGCCACTCACCGAGCACCTCGGTCGCGCCGGCCTGGCCGCCACCGGGTTCGTCCACCGGCTCGGCGAACCGGTCCAGTTCCGGCAGCGGGAGTGGTTTCCGCAGGGCACCGCCGTTGGCCTGGGGCACCCGGCCGAGGCGCAGGTCGCCGTCCGGTGGCACGGCGAGCAGGTCCTCGGCGGGCCGCCCGTGCTCGTCGAACAACTCCTCCGGGCGGTAGGACCGCAGCCACCGCTCCAGCAGGGCCAGTTCCTCCGGGTCGTCGGCGGCCCCGGTCAGCGGCACCTGGTGCGCGCGGAACGTCCCGGCCAGCGGCTTGCCCTCCGCGTCCTTCTCGGGGGCACCGGCGCCCTTGGCGTTGCGCAGCACGATCATCGGGGGCCGTTCGTCGTCCAGTCCGGCGTACGCCCGGTCCAGCGCGTCGGCCAGCACCTGGTCGGGGTCCGCCGCGGTGGTGACGTCGACGATCAGCGGGGACCAGCCGCAGCCGTGGAAGTAACCGGTCAGCTCCTCGTCGGACATCGTGCTGTAGATCGTCGGCGAGGCGATCTTGTACCCGTTGAGGTGCAGGATCGGCAATACCGCGCCGTCCACCCCCGGGGTGCGGAACTTGACGCCGTGCCAGGAACCGGCGGTCGGGCCGGTCTCGGCCTCGCCGTCCCCGACCACGCAGGCGACCAGCAGGCCGGGGTCGTCCAGCGCGGCCCCGAACGCCGTCGCCAGCGCGTAGCCCAGCTCACCGCCCTCGTGGATCACCCCGGGCACGTCGGGGGAGAGGTGGCTGGGGAAGCCGCCCGGCCAGGAGAACCGGCGCACCAGCTCGGTCAGCCCGCGTTCGTCCAGGCTCAGCGCCGGGTCGTGCTCCGCGTGGGTGCCTTCGAGCCAGAGGTTGGCGTGGACGGCGGGGGCGCCGTGCCCCGGTCCGGTGACCAGCAGGGTGCGCCTGCCGGTCGCGCGCACCAGGCGGTTCAGTCCACTGTAGACCAGGGTGAGCCCCGGGCAGGTGCCCCAGTGGCCCAGCGGGCGCGGTTTCAGGTGCTCGGCGCGCAGGGGTTCGCGCAGCAGCACGTTGTCCCGCAGGTAGATCATCGCGGCGGCCAGGTAGTCGCAGGCACGGCGGTACCGGGCCGGCGGCGTGGCGTCGGGCAACGGTTTCGGCCTTTCCTCGGGTGCCCCCGCCGGTTACCCGCGGGGGAGCTGGGCAAACGCGGGCGGGGGATTGACCACGCGCCGAACGGGTAATCCCGGGGGGTGACCGTGGCGGAGAAGGACCTGCTCGACACCCTGACCCGGGTGGCGAACACGCTGACGCATCAAGGGATCCGGTTCGCGGTGACCGGTGGCTTCGCGGTGTACGCGCGGGGCGGCCCACCCTCGGACCACGACGTCGACGTGCTGATCAAGGAGGCTGACGCGGAGAAGGCCAGCCGCGCGCTGGTGGAGACCGGGATGGTCCCGGTCGACCCGCCGGAGGACTGGCTGACCAAGGTCTACGACGGCGACATCCTGGTCGACCTGATCTTCCGGCCCAACCACCGGGAGGTCACCGACGAGACGCTCGACCGCGCCGAGTCGATGCGCATCGGCTCGACCCAGGCGCCGGTGGTGACCGGCACCGACCTGATGACCGACAAGCTGCTCGTGCTCGGCCCGCACCGGTGCGACTTCACCGGCCTGCTGCCGATCGCCAGGGAGCTGCGGGAGCAGGTGGACTGGGCGCAGGTGGCCGCCGAAACCACGGAATCCCCGTACGCGCGTGCCTTTCTCATGCTGCTGCGGGAACTCGATGTAGTGGAGGCGCCATGAACACCGAAGACGTGCCGCAGTACTCGGCGGCCCGGTTGCGCCGGGCCATCGCCGAGGACGAGCGGACCACCGAAATGGGCGTGCGGGTGGACATCCGTGCCGATCACGTGCACCTGAGCGGCGAGGTCGCCTGCGAGCAGCGGCGTGCCGAACTCGAGCAGGTGGTCCACGAACTCGCCCCGGACCTGCGGGTGCACAACGACCTGCGGGTGGCCGCGGTCGGCGAACCGGCGACGAGGGAGGAACTCCGGTGATCCGGCTCGCGGCCATCGGTGACGTGCACCTGGGGGAGGACGCGCGCGGGCTGCTGCGCCCGGCGCTCGAGCACGTCGGCGAGCACGCCGACGTGCTGCTGCTGGCCGGTGACCTCACCCGGCACGGCACGGTGGACGAAGCGAAGGTGGTCGCCGAGGAGTTCGCGGACCTGCCGGTGCCGGTGCTGTCCGTGCTGGGCAACCACGACTACCACAGCGATGCCGAGCAGGAGATCACCGAACTGCTGACCGGCCACGGCATCACCGTGCTCGAAGGGGACAGCGCCACCCTGGAGGTCGACGGGCAGACCCTCGGCGTGGCCGGGATCAAGGGCTTCGGCGGCGGGTTCGCCGGCAAGTGCGCGAGCGCGTTCGGCGAGCCGGAGATGAAGAACTTCGTCCGGCACACGGAGGCGCTGGCCGAGCGGCTGCACGATTCGCTGGCGGCGCTGCACACCGACGTGAAGGTGGCGCTGACGCACTACGCGCCCATTCCGGGCACGCTGCGTGGCGAACCGCCGGAGATCCACCCGTTCCTCGGGGCCTACCAGCTCGGTGAGGCGATCGACGCGACCGGCGTGGACCTGGCGGTGCACGGGCACGCCCACTTCGGGTGCGAGCAGGGGGTGACGCCCGGTGGTGTCCGCGTGCGCAACGTGGCCCAGCCGATCATCCGCTCGGCGTTCGCCGTCTACTGCGTGGAAGGTGCCGCCCAGCGGGTACCGAGCGGCTGAGGGTGGCTGAGTTTGGCTGAGGGTGGCTGAGCACCTCCGCCGCACGGCGGTGCTGCAGGCGGGCAAAGCCGCCGTCGCGGCCGTGCTGGCCTGGCTGGTCGCGGCCGAGTGGTGGGGCCTGCCGCAGCCGTTCCTCGCCCCCTACGCCGCGGTGTTCCTGGTTGAGGCCACCGTCTACCGCTCGGTCCGCACGGCGGTGCAGCAGATCGGTGCCGTGGTGCTCGGCGTGGTGCTGGCCGTGCTGGCCGGCCGGCTGGTGCCGTGGCAGGTGGTGGCGCTGGGCCTGGTGGTGGTCACCGGCCTGCTCATCGGCCGCTGGCGGGGCTTCGGCTCCAGCGGCGTGTGGGTCGGGGTGACCGCGTTGCTGCTGGTCACCTACGGCAGCACGGGTGATCTGGTGCTGAGCCTGGACCGCATCGCGGAGACCGTGCTGGGCGCGGTCATCGGCGTCGCGGTCAACGCGCTGGTCTTCCCGCCGGTGTACACCCGCGGGGTGGCCGCGGCGACCAGGGCGCTGGCCGTGGAGCTGGCGGAGGTGCTGGACGACATCAGCGCCTCCCTGCGGGAGCCCGGCGTGCCCGGCTCCTCATCGCCGTGGCTGGCCAGGGCCCGCAACACCGGGCAGTTGCTCCGCCGGGCCGAGGAGGCCAGCGGCTGGGGCAGCGAGAGCGTGCGCTTCAACCCGCGGTCGCAGTCCGGTGGCCGGGCCGCGGCCGCCGCGCGCTGGCAGGACCTGATGGTGCTGCTGCGCGCGGCGTGGCCGCACATCCGTGAACCCACCGAGGCGCTCGACCACGCGTTGCGGGCCGACGACGCCTACCGCTACCCGAACGAGCGGCTCCGGTCGCAACTGGCCACCCTGCTCGACGCCACCGCCCGGCTGTGCCGGGCCAGGGCCGAAGGGGACAGCGGCGGGCACACCGCGGCCGCCGAAGCGGGCCGGAAGGCGATGAGCGAACTCGAGAACGACCTCGTCTCCGGGGAAGCGCTGAACCTGACCATCGGCCTGGCCGGGGTGCTGCTGCCCGCGAAGAAGGCGTTCGAGCAGTTCGCCTAGCCCTTCGGCGGTTCGGCCTCCGCACCACGGGCGTTGCCGATCTCGCGTTCGACCGCGGCGACGACGTCCGGGTGGCCCAGCGGCAGCGGTGGCGGCACCCGGTCGCGGGGACCGCCTTCGCTGCGGGCGATCACCCGCCCCCGGTCCGCCGCGTCCTCCGGCGGGTCCACCAGCAGCAGGGCTTCGGCCCGGTCCGGGTGCTCGCCGAGCAGGCGCTGCACCGGGTGCGTCGCCTGCCCGCCGGCCACCACGAAAACCGGCCCGTTGGTGCCACCGTCGTCGGTGAGCAGTTCGCTCGCTTCGGTCAGCGCGCCGTCGGCGGGGACCCGGCACCAGACGACGTGGTAGCGCTTGGTCAGCGGCCGCCAGGTGGCCGGGAGTTCACCGTGTTTGGCCAGTCCGTCGGGATCGAACACGAGTATCGTGGAGCGCCCGGGATCACCGGCGGTGACGATCGGCGGGCCTTCGGTTTCGGGAGTTGCCGTCATGGCCGGCGAGTACCCACCCCACCGGTGGGTCAACCGGGCCGGCACGGGTGTCCGCGTGGGTTTTCCGTCGTGGAGGCGACACCACCGACCACAAGCAGACCGGCATCCTCTACCTGTCCACCTCGTTCGGCTTCTTCCTGGCCGGCGGGGCGATGGCGCTGCTGGTGCGCGGCGAACTCGGGTACCCCGGCCTGCAGTTCCTCTCCGCCGAGCAGTACAACCAGCTGTTCACCATGCACGGCACGATCATGCTGCTGCTCTACCCCGAACCCGTTCGGCGGGCTGATCGTGGTGTCCTCGTATTTCACCCCCGGTGGCGGACCCGGCTTCGGCCGGACCGCCTACCCCCCGCTGTCCAGCGCCATCCACTCGCCGGGCATCGGCGCCGACCTGTGGCTGTCCGGGCTGATCGTGTCCGGGCTCGGCACCATTCTCGGCGCGGTCAACCTGACCAACACGGTGGTCTGCCTGCGGGCGCCCGGCATGACCACGTGGCGGATGCCGATCTTCACCTCGATCGTGGTGCCGGCCGCGTTCCCGATCCGCACCGCGGCGCTGTTCGGCCTGCTGGCCGACCGCCACCTCGGCGCGCACGCGTTCGACCCGGCCGGCGGCGGGGTGATCCGGTGGCAGCACCTGTTCTGGTTCTTCGGGCACCCCGAGGTCTGCATCGTGGCGCTGCCGTACTTCGGCATCATCACCGGGATCGTGCCGGTGTTCAGCCGGAAACCGCTGTTCGGCTACAAGCAGATGTTGTGGGCGGCGGTGAGCACCACCGCGTTGTCGTTCGCGGTTTGGGCGCACCACATGCGCGCCATCGGCGCGGTGCTGCTGGCCGCACCGCCGCTGAACTTCCACATCACCGACTCGTACTCCGTCGTGGCGCACTTCTCACTACGTGCTGTTCGGCACCATCGTGTTCGCCACCTTCGCCGGCATCTACTTCTGGACCACGTTCCTCGGCTTCCACGTGACTTTCCTGGTGCAGCACCGGCTCGGCGATCAGGGTCTGCCGCGGCGCTACGCCGACCACCTGGTCACCGGCGACTTCGTGGTGCCGAACCTGACCTCTACGGTCGGTGCTGCCGTTCCTGTGGAACGTGGTGCGCAGCTACCACTACGGCGAAGTCTCGCCGTTCGGCCGGAAGGCGGAACCGGCCGCCCCGTCCGAGCCGCTCGCCGACGCCACCGAGACCGAGCACGGCTGACGCGGGTGTGTAGCCCGGCTCCTGCCGGGTATGCCCCTCGGTGAGGGGCAACGACCCAGGAGGTGACTTGTGACCAAGGCACGAGAGATCATGACCGCCGGTGCCGAGTGCGTGCGCACCTCGGAGACCGCGCTGGACGCCGCGCGCAAGATGGCCGACCTCGACGTCGGCGCGGTGCCGATCTGCGGTGAGGACAACAAGCTCAAGGGCATGCTGACCGACCGGGACATCGTGGTGAAGGTGCTGGCCGAGGGCAAGGACCCGGGGGCGATCAAGGCGGGCGAGCTGGCGCAGGGCGAGGCCATCACCATCGGCGCGGACGACGACGCCGAGGAGATCCTGCGGACCATGTCCGAGAACCAGGTGCGCCGCCTGCCGGTGATCGACGGTCACGACCTCGTCGGCATGGTGAGCCAGGCCGACGTGGCCCGCGCCCTGTCGAACCCGGCGACCGGGGAACTGGTGCAGGCTCTTTCGTTCTGACCGGTGCTCGTGGCTCCCAGCGCGATTCCCGCGCTGGGAGCCACCTCGTTTCCCGGGCACTCGGGCGGGTAATCCGCTGTCGTGGCTACCACGGCGAAATCAGCGGCCGAATTCGTGCCCGAGACGAAGGACCTGACCCGCCTGCGAGCGGCGGCTTCCGGCTGCCGGGGTTGCGATCTCTACCGCGACGCCACCCAGACGGTCTTCGGGGAAGGCACCCGCGAAGCCCGCACGATGCTGATCGGGGAGCAACCCGGTGACCAGGAGGACCGGCGCGGGGAGCCGTTCGTCGGCCCGGCGGGGCGCCTGCT
The DNA here is from genome assembly GCF_056431745.1 of Amycolatopsis sp. NPDC045836. Taxonomy (NCBI): domain Bacteria; kingdom Bacillati; phylum Actinomycetota; class Actinomycetes; order Pseudonocardiales; family Pseudonocardiaceae; genus Amycolatopsis; species Amycolatopsis sp. NPDC045836. The sequence continues at coordinate 288,424 of NZ_JBWKKF010000005.1, forward strand.
GGACCGGGCACTGGCGGACAGCGGTATCGACCGTGAAGGCGTGTACGTCACGAACGCCGTGAAGCACTTCAAGTTCCGGCTCGACGAGCGGGGTTCGCGGCGGATCCACAAGAAGCCGGGGCGCACCGAGATCGTGGCGTGCCGCCCTTGGCTGGACGCCGAACTCGAAGCGGTCGACCCGGACCTGGTCATCCTGCTGGGCGCCACGGCGGCCCAGTCGGTGTTCGGCCCGGACTTCCGGATCACCGAGCGGCGGGGTGAACTGCTCGACCTGAACGGGACCAAGGCCGTGGCCACGGTTCACCCTTCGTCGATCCTGCGCTCGCGGGAACGAGATGAAGCCTATGCCGCCTTCGTCAAGGACCTCAAGGCCGCCGCTGCCGCGATGTGAGCCCCAGGTCCCGGCCTCATCGCAGGGCGACGTCGAATTCCAGGCTGAAGTTGTCGAAAGTGGACGGCAGCGCCTGCCCGGGATCCAACCGCGGCCGCGACACCTGGCCGAATTCCGCCCTCTCCAGCAGAGCCGACAACAACGTGCTGGTCACCAGCAGCACCAGGTTCCGGCCGGGGCACTCCGCCGGCCCCGCGCTGAACGGCACCAGCGCCGGGTGCCGAGCAGCGCGCCCGTCCAGCCAGACCTCCGGTGTGAACCGGTGCGCGAACGGCAGTTCCTCCTCGTTCCGGTGGAAGAACGGCGCGAAGACGAGCACCGTGCTCCCGGCGGGCAGCGTGCCGCCCCGCCACTCGGTGTCCTCGGTGGAATCACGCAGGATCATCGGCGTGGTCGGCCACAACCGCACCGACTCCAGTTCGCAGGCCCGCAGGTAGGGCAGCAGCGGAGCCCGGTCACGGCCGGCCCGCTCCCGTGCCTCGGGGTGCGCCGCCAGCAGCGCCAGCGTCCGGAACGAGGTGATCCCGGCGGCGTCGAAGGCGAACAACCAGTGCGGGAGCTGCCCGATCGGATCGGTTTCCGGGTGCGCGGGGGCCTGCGCCACCACCCCGGCGAGGCTGTCCTTCTCGGCGCGGGCCAGGTGCGCGCGCAACCGCTGGTGCAGTTCCTCGCGCATCGCCCTGTTCTTCTTCATGCCGTAGGCGAGGTTCGCGCGCAGCCGCAGGCGCGCGAGCAGGTCGGTGGTGCGGTGGTCGTCGCGGGCCGCGTCGCCGAGCGTCACCCGGCGGACCATCCGCCACCACGCCGTGTTGAAGGCGTCCCAGTCCAGCCTGCCACCGACCTCGGCCAGCTCCAGCATCCGGCCCGCCTCGTCGCGCACCTTCTCCGCCACCGCGGGTGCCAGGTGGTGCAGCGGTTCGCCGGTCTCCAGCACGTTCTCGTTGAACTGACGCCGGACGTCGCGTTCCGCGCCACGCGAAATCAGCACGCCGTGAGGCTGGAAGTGCGACAGCGCCGCGTTCTTCTCCACGTTCGCCGGGGTGAACGGTGACGGCGTTTCGTCGAGCACGCGCCCGGCGTCCGCCGAGGAGAGGGGGATGGCGAACGTGCGTCCCGGCGCCTTCACCAGCAGCGGCCCGTCGCCGTGCCGGTCGCGCAGGCGCCGCAGGACCCGGTCGGCGGTCTCGTCCACGCGCAGCTTCTCGGCGAGGTTCACCACCGGCGGCACGCGTTTGATCACCCCACCGGCGATCATCGGCAGCGCCACCCCCGAGAGCACGCGCAGCGCTTCGGCCGTGGACAGGGTGGCCAGGCCGTGGTCATCCGCGCTGGGGCGTGGCATCGTGTGGTCCTCCCTCGTGGCGCTTTCGAGTCGTAGATCGATTACCCGGGTGGTGGCGGCCGAAACTGTCGGTGCCCGCTGGCATGATCCATCCGGGTTGGCCGAGGAGGGGCTGGTGATGGGGTTGGGAGGCGTGGTGTCCGAAGCGACACCGGCACGGTGGAGCACCGAGCGGGTGATCGGCCTGGCGCCGGACGCGGCTTCGGCGCGGGCCGGGCGGGCGCAGGCGGCGCCGGTGCGGTGGTCCGGCGCGGGTGCGTCCGCGGTGGCGGTGTGGGGGTATTGCCAGGGCAGCGGCAAGAAGCCGTACCAGACGTGCGTGGAGCTCGCCGGTCCGGCGTTCCGGTGTTCGTGCCCGAGCCGGAAGTTCCCGTGCAAGCACGCGCTGGGCCTGCTGCTGCGCTGGGCGGGCGGGGAGTTGCCCGAGGAAGCCGAGCCGGACTGGGTCACCACCTGGCTGGCCGAACGCGCCGAGCGGGCCGAACGCACGGAGCAGCGCCGGGAAGGCGCCGGGCCGCGGGATCCGGAAGCCGCCGCCAAGCGCGCCGAGCGCCGGGCCGACCGGGTCGGCGCCGGTGCCACCGAACTGCGGGAATGGCTGCTCGACCAGGTCCGTGCCGGGCTGGCCGGGCTGGATCGCGGTGGTGCCGAAGAACTGCGGCGGGTGGCCGCGCGCATGGTGGACGCGCAGGCGCCCGGCCTGGCCGGTGGCCTGCGGCGCGCGGCCGGGCTGGTCGGCCGGGGCCGGGATTGGCCCAGCCGGGTGCTCGCCGAGTTGTCCCTGCTCTACCTGCTGGCCGAGGCGGGCGCCCGATTGGGCGAGCTGCCGAACGCGCTGGCCGAGACGGTCCGCACCCGGCTGGGGTTCAACACCGAAACCGCCAGGGTGCTCGCGTCCGGGGAGCGGGTCTCGGACACCTGGCTGGTCGGCGGTGTGCTCGACGAAGAACGCGAGCAGCTGGTCACCCGCCGGACGTGGTTGTTCGGCGAGCGGACCGGCCGGGTGGCGCTGGTGCTCTCGTTCGCCCCGCCGGGGCAGCCGCTCAGTTCGGTGCTGCCCGCCGGGCACCGGATCCCGGCGGAACTGGCCTTCCACCCGAGCGCGCTGCCGTTGCGCGCACTGGTCGCCGAGCACGGTGCACCCGTGCCCGCCACCCGGCCGGACGGCGACACCGTGCCTGCCATGCTCGCCGCGCACGCGCGGGCCCTGTCCGCCGATCCGTGGCTGGACCGCTGGCCGGTCCTGCTCTCCGGCCTGCGGCCCGCCCAGCACGGCGGCGAACTAGTTCTGTCCGATGTGGACGGCCAGGTGCTGCCGCTGGTGCCGGGGTTCGACCCGTGGCGCCTGCTCGCGGTCTCCGCCGGCGCGATGATCACCGTGTCCGGCGAATGGAGCCCGGCCGGTCTGCGCCCCCTGCTCAGCTGGGACGGCGACCGGGCGGTGCGCCTGTGATGCCGTTGTCCGGGGCTGCGCAGCACGGCCCGGTGGGTCCGGTCGGCCTTGCCGTCCTCGCCTTCCTCGCCTTCTTCGCCTTCTTCGGCGGGCACGTTCCGGGCTCCCGGCCGGGTTTCGAGCACCGCCAATCCATCGAACCCGCCACTGCGGTCGAGCTCGCGGGCCAGGCTTTCGAGTTGCTCGACGAAAGCCGTCCGGCCGAGGCACCGCGGCACCTCGCCACCTCGGCAACCGGCTCGGCGGCCCCCGCCGACGTGACTCGGCCCCCTTCCCCGGGAGTGACAGTGGATCCGCTCGAAGCGGCGGTGCGATCGTGACGGCGTGGGCCGACCTGGTCGGCGTGGCCCTGCTCGGCACCCGGCGGCGCGCCCCGGAGTTCGACGCCCTGCCGCCCGCCGTGCGGCGGCTGACCGGCGCCCGGAACGATCCGGCCGACGCCCTGCTCACCGCGGGTGCCCTGCTCACCGTCTACCGGCGCGCGGGCTGGGTACCGCAAGGCGCCGCGGAACCGTTGCCGGTGGCCGAAGCCGACGACCGGCCGTACCTGCCGGACGCGGCCAGGGAGCGCCTCGCCCGCCTGCTCACCGCCAGCCGTCCCGAGTTGCTCGGCGAGTGGCTGGGCGTGGTCGCCGAGCGCGGGCTGCGCGTGCCACCGGAACGCCTGCCCGCGCTGGCCGAAGCAGCCAGGGCCAAACCGGCGTTGCGCGGGCCGGTGGCGCTGGTCGCCGGTCCCGCCGGGCGCTGGCTGGCCGGGCTCAACCCGGAGTGGCGCTTCCTCACCGCCGCCGCCCCCGAACCCGGCACCGACGCCTGGCGCTTCGGCTCCCCGGCCCAGCGGCGCTCGTGGCTGGCCGTCGCGCTGGTCGCCGATCCCGACGGCGCCCGCGCCGCGTTCACCGCCAGCTGGGACAGCGAACCCGCCGAGGTCAGGGCCACCGTGCTCGAACTGCTCGGCGAGCACCTGCGGGCGCAGGACGAACCCTTCCTCGAAGCCGCGCTCGGCGATCGGGCGGCTTCGGTGCGCCAGCAGGCGTCGGCCCTGCTGGCCAGGGTGCCCGGGTCCGCCCTCGGCCGCCGCCTGGCCGAGCGGCTGCGCCCGCTGCTCAAGGTGCACGGCGACGTGCTGGACGTCGAGGTCCCCGAAGGCGACACGCGCTGGCTGCGCCAGGTGGTCGCGGCGACCCCGCCGGAGTTCTGGGCCGAATTCGGCTCGCCCGCGGAACTGGTGCGGATGACCGTCCGCGGTGCACCGGCTTCGGTGCTGCGCGAAGGCTGGACCGTGGTCGCGGTGCGGCACCGGGACGCGGACTGGGCGAAGGCGCTGTTCGACGCCGATCCCGGCCGGGCCGACGCGGGCACGCTGATCCAGGTGCTCCCGCCGGCCGAACGCGCCGAGGTGCTCGCGTCGCTGATCCGCCAGGCCCGGCCGGAGGCGGTCGCCCGGCTGGTGGTCGACCTGCCCGCACCCTGGCCACCCGAGGTGGGCACGGTGCTGCTCGACTGGCTGTCCGGCCGGGAGGACACCCGCGCCGTCGCGCACGCCGCGGTCACCATCGCCCGCACGGTGCCGCCGGAGTGCCTCGGGCACCCGCTGGCCACCACCGCCCCCGAACCCGGCTCGGCGCCCTGGCGGCGGGCGCTGGCCGAAACCCTGAACTTCCGTCGTGAGATGTACGAGGAGCTGGCATGACTTCCACTGTGCTGCGGCCGCACGCCGAGCAGGACCACGCCGACGAACTGGCGGCGCTGGCCACCGCCGACGACCGGCCGCGCCCGCCGTCGTGGCGGCTCTCCCCGTGGGCGGTGGTGAAGTACCTGCTCGGCGGCACGCTGGCGGACGGCACCGAGATCACCCCCAAGTACGTCGGTCAGCGGCGGCTGATCGAGGTCGCGGTGGCCACCCTGGCCACCGACCGCGCGCTGCTGCTGCTCGGTGTGCCCGGCACGGCGAAGACCTGGGTGTCCGAGCACCTGGCGGCCGCCATCAGCGGTGACTCCACGCTGCTGGTGCAGGGCACCGCGGGCACCGCCGAGGAAGCCATCCGCTACGGCTGGAACTACGCGCGGCTGATCGCCGAGGGGCCGAGCGAGCAGGCGCTGGTGGAGAGCCCGGTGCTGCGGGCCATGCGCGACGGCCGGATCGCGCGGCTGGAGGAGCTGACCCGCATCCCGGCCGACGTGCAGGACTCGCTGATCACCCTGCTCTCGGAGAAGACGCTGCCGGTGCCGGAGCTGAACACCGAGGTGCAGGCCCGGCCCGGGTTCAACCTGATCGCCACCGCGAACAACCGCGACAAGGGCGTCAACGAGCTGTCCAGCGCGCTGCGCCGCCGGTTCAACACCGTGGTCCTGCCGCTGCCGGATTCCGCCGACGCCGAGGTGGAGATCGTCAGCAGGCGCGTGGCGCAGCTGGGCGCGTCGCTGGAACTGCCGGCCGAGGTCGCCGACCTGGCCGAGATCCGGCGCGTGGTCACGGTGTTCCGCGAACTGCGGGCCGGGCGCACCGAAGACGGCCGCACCGCGGTGAAGTCACCGTCGGGCACGCTGTCCACCGCCGAGGCGATCAGCGTGCTCACCGGTGGCCTGGCGCTGGCCGCGCACTTCGGCGACGGTGTGCTCCGCGCGCACGACGTGGCCGCGGGCATCCTGGGCGCGGTGGTGAAGGACCCGGTCGCCGACCGCGCGATCTGGGTGGAGTACCTGGAAACCGTGGTCCGCGAGCGCGAAGGCTGGGACGACTTCTACCGCGCCGGGCAGGAGATGGCCGGGTGAGCGTGCACCTGCTCGGCATCCGGCACCACGGTCCGGGGTCGGCCAGAGCCGTGCGCACCGAACTGGCCGAGTTGAAGCCGGACGTGGTGCTGATCGAAGGCCCGCCGGAGGCCGACGCGCTGGTGCCGCTGGTCCGTGACCTGCGGCCGCCGGTGGCGCTGCTCGCCTACGCGACCGACGACGTCTCGCGGGCGGCGTTCTGGCCGTTCGCCCTGTTCAGCCCGGAGTGGCAGGCGCTGCGGTACGCGGTCGACCACGAGGTGCCGGTCCACTTCTGCGACCTGCCCGCCGCCTTCCAGTTCGCCGAGCCGGAGGGCGAACGGGGCGTGGGCCGCTCGGGCGACCCGCTGGCCCGCCTGGCCGCGGTGGCCGGGTACGACGACCCGGAACGCTGGTGGGACGACAAGATCGAGCACTGGCGCACCGGCGTCTCGCCGTTCGAGGTGATCGCCGACGCGATGACCGCCCTGCGCGAAGGCGAGCCGGGTGAGCCGAGCGCCCACGAGCAGCGGCGCGAGGCCCACATGCGCACGGTCCTGCGCCGCACGATCAAGCAGGGCTACCAGCGGATCGCCGTCGTCTGCGGTGCCTGGCACGTGCCGGCGCTGGCGAGCCCGCTGCCACCGGCCAACCGCGACCAGGCCGTGCTCAAGGGCCTGCCGAAGCGCAAGGTGGCCTGCACCTGGGTGCCGTGGACGCACGGCCGCCTGGCCGGGTCGAGCGGTTACGGCGCGGGCATCGTTTCACCCGGCTGGTACCACCACCTGTTCACCGTCGACGACGACGTCACCGCCCGGTGGATGACCGACGCCGCCGCGGTGCTGCGCGAGCAGGACCTGCCGGTGTCCACCGCGCACGTGATCGAGGCGGTCCGCCTCGCCGACACGCTCGCCACCCTGCGCGACCGGTCCTCGGCCGGGCTGGCGGAGGTGTCCGAGGCGATCCAGGCGGTGCTCTGCGACGGTGACGAACTGCGCGGGAAGCTGGTCGTCGAAAAGCTGATGGTGGGGGAGCGGCTCGGCGCGGTGTCCGAGCAGGTGCCGCAGGCGCCGCTGGCCGCCGACCTGACCGCCACCGCCAGGCGGTTGCGGCTGCGCCGCGATCCGGTGGTCCGCGAACTGGACCTGGACCTGCGCACCGAGTCCGGGCTGGGCAAGTCGCGCCTGCTGCACCGGCTGCGCATCCTCGGCATCCACTGGGGCGTCCGTGAGGTCTCCGCGATCCGCAGCAAGGGCACCTTCCGCGAGACCTGGGAACTGGCCTGGGAACCCTCGTTCGAGGTGGACCTGATCGCCGCCGCGGTCCACGGCACCACCGTGCCCGCCGCGGCCACCGACGTGGTCCGGAAGGTGGTCGCCGGGCGGCCGCCGCTGCCGGAGATCACCACCGCGGTGGAGGACTGCCTGCTCGCCGACCTCACCGGCGCGCTGCCCGAGGTACTGGCCGCGCTGGACGAACGCGCCGCCGCCGACGCCGACGTGGCGCACCTGATGGCCGCGCTGCCCGCGCTCGCCAGGGTCACCCGCTACGGCGATGTCCGCGGCACCGACGTCGGCGCGTTGCGCGTGGTGGCCGACCGCATGCTGGCGCGCGTGTGCGCCGGATTGCCGCCCGCCGCCCACGGCCTCGACGACGACGCGGCCGCGCGCCTCGGCGAACTCGTCGACGGTGTGCACGAGGCGACCACCCTGCTCGACGACTCCGCGAAGGAACGCTGGCTCGACGCGCTCGCCGGGCTGGTCGACGCCCCCGGCCTGCCCGCGTTGCTCGCCGGGAAACTGGCGCGCCTGCTGCTCGACGCGGACCGCCTGGACGCCGCGGGGGTGGAGGTCCGGCTCGCGCGCGTGCTCACCGCGGGCGTCGAGCCGGTCAAGGGCGCGGCGTACGTGGAGGGCTTCTTCGCCGGCGGCGCCCTGCTGCTGGTGCACGACGACCGGCTGCTCCGGGTGATCGACGGCTGGCTCGACGCCATTCCCGCCGAGCAGTTCACCGAGGTGCTGCCATTGCTGCGCCGTACGTTCGGGGCGTTCGCCGGGCCGGAGAAGCGGGCCATCGGCGAACGCGCGGCCGGCCTGGCTCGCGGCGGTGGCCTGCGGAAGGCGGCCGTGGCCGAGGAACTCGACGAGCGCCGGGCCGAGGCCGTGCTGCCGGTGCTCGCGACGCTGCTGGGGGTGGGTGCGTGACCGAGGAACGCCTGCGGAAGTGGCGGCTGGTGCTCGGCGGTGAGGACGACGGCACCGGCGCCGGATTGTCCGATGAGGACAGTGGGGTGGACGGCGCGCTGGCCGCGTTGTACGACCCGCCGCCGGACGAGGCCCGTGGTGGCCGCCGCACCGGCGGCCTCGGCGGTTCGTCCCCGCGGGTGGCGCGCTGGCTCGGCGACATCCGCCGGTACTTCCCCGGCACCGTGGTCCAGGTGATGCAACGCGACGCCGTGGACCGCCTCGGGCTGACCCGGATGCTGCTCGAACCGGAGCTGCTCGCCGCCGTCGAGCCGGACATCCACCTCGTCGGCACGTTGCTCTCGCTGAACAGCGTGCTGCCGCAGGAAACCAAGGAGACCGCACGCGGGGTGGTCCGCGAGGTGGTCGCCGAACTGGAGGACCGGCTGGCCGAGCCGACCAGGGCCGCCGTGCGCGGCGCGCTCGACCGCGCCGCCCGCACGCACCGGCCGCGCCTGTCCGACGTCGACTGGTCGCGCACCATCCGCACCAATCTCCGGCACTACTCGCCCGAACTGGGCACGGTCATCCCGGAGCGGCTGATCGGGTACGGCCGCCGGGCGCGCCAGGTGCGGCGCGAGGTGATCCTGTGCGTCGACCAGTCCGGTTCGATGGCCGAGTCGGTGGTGTACTCGGGCGTGTTCGGCGCGGTGCTGGCTTCGATGCATTCGCTGAGCACGCGGTTCGTCGCCTTCGACACCGCGGTCGCCGACCTGACCGAGCACCTCGCCGATCCGGTGGACGTGCTGTTCGGCACCCAGCTCGGCGGCGGCACCGACATCAACCGCGCGCTGACCTACTGCCAGGGCCTGATCACCAGTCCGGCGAACACGCTGCTGGTGCTGATCAGCGACCTGTACGAAGGCGGTGTCCGGGAGGACCTGCTGCGCCGGGCGGCCGAACTGACCGCCGCGGGTGTGCAGATGGTGACGTTGCTCGCGCTGTCGGATTCCGGCGCCCCCGCCTACGACCGGGAGAACGCCGCCGCGCTGGCCGAGCTCGGGGTGCCCGCGTTCGCCTGCACGCCCGACCTGTTCCCGGAGCTGATGGCCGCCGCCATCCGGCGGGACGACCTCGGCCAGTGGGCGGCTCGCATGACGGGAGCGGAACGCTAAGGTCGCGGTTGTGAAAGCCGCCCACCGCCGTGTTGTTTCCAGTTTGCTGTCCACGTTGCTGCTGGGCGCACTGGTGACCAGCCCGGTCGCCCAGGCGCGGCCGGTGCCGGTCGCGGCGGAGGCCACCGGCTTCGACCGCGGCCTGAGCCAGCGCATCGCCCGCGCCGAGCTGTACGCCCGCGGCCGCCCGGGCTTCGCCGGGCTGGTGGTGCACGACCGGAAGACCGGCGCCGCCTGGCGCAACGCCCACTCGGACACGCTGATCTGGGCCTGCTCCACGCCGAAGCTGGCGATGGCGGTCGACCTGCTGCTGCGGGACGACTCGGGGGCCGTCGAACTGACCGACGAGGACCGCGCGCTGATGCACGCGATGCTGAACACCAGCGACAACGACGCCGCCCACACCCTGTGGAACCGCTACGGCGGCGAAGACTTCGCCACGCGCTTCCCGTTCTACGGCATGACCGACATGCGGTTCACCGACGAGCACCCGCACCACTGGGGCTGGATCCTGACCACCGCCAACGACCTCGACCGCCTGATGAACTTCGTGCTGGAGGAGCTGCCCGAGCGGCACCGCGAATACCTCGTCGGTGAACTGCGCGCGGTGGACGCCAACCAGCAGTGGGGTGTGTGGGGCGCCGGCCCGGCCGCGGAACCTGGCAACAAGAACGGCTGGTCCGACGACAACGACGACGGCTCGTGGCTGGTGAACACCGTCGGCTTCGTCGGCCCCGGCGAGCGCTACACGGTGGCCGTCATGAACAACACCCAGGTCGTCGAGGGCGGCTTCGAAACCGGCGTCGAAACCACCACCCGCATCAACCAGATCCTGTTCGACGGCTACTTCGGCTAGGGCACGTTCAGCGCCGGGTTCCGGTCGAAGAAACCGGTCGGCTTCAGGGTGAACTTCGCGTGGTCGACCGGCATGATCGGCCAGTCCTCCAGCCGCGGCACGTGCGTCGGGCCGAAGGTGTGCCACAGCACGATGTCCTGGCCGTCGATGTCGCGACCGGCGGCGGTGTACGCGGGCAACCCTGCACCGCCCGGGCTCTGGTTCACGAAATCGCCTGCCGCGTACCGCTCGCCGGGGTCGTACCTGGTGACCCACAGGTGCTTGGTGGCGAACGCCGCCCGCGAGGCGATCATCGAATCGGGGTGCGCGAGCAGCGCCGGTGACTGCTGCACCTTGAGCGTGTACCCGACGGGCTCACCCATCCGGTTCAGCTTGCCGGGGTTGACGATGCGCCAGACCCGGTTCGGCGCGGCCTCGCGGGCCGTCTCGCTGGTCAGCCGCGTCGTGCGGGTGCTGAACGCGTTGCCGTGCGGATTGGCCTCGTCCATCGGCCGCGCCACCACGTCGATTTCGTCGACGGCGTTCGCGTCACCGTCGATCGTCAGGTCGAGGCGCGCGCAGAACAGGTGCTGGTGGTAGGGCGCGCCGAGTCCCGGCGCGACCTGGGTGGCGAATTCCGAACCTTCTTCGGGATAGGCCGAGGTGAACAGGATCCCGGTGAGCTTGACCTCGCATTCGATGGTGCCGTCGAGGTAGAGGTACCAGTAGAAGCCGTAGTCGTAATTTCCGACGGTGGTGAAGAAGCTGATCACCAGGCGGCGCTGCCTGCGGGTGTCGGCGATCTCGGTGAACAGGTCGGTGTGCTTCCACAGCGTGCCGAAATCCTCCTCGTGCACGCAGATCGCGTTCTCGATGGTCCGGGGACCGCCCAGTTCGTCGGCCACGGTGACGTCGAGATAGGTGATCTCGCCGAGGCAGTCGCACCCCAGCTTCAGCGAGTTCGCGTAACGGCCGAACAGGTACTCGCCGGTGTCGAAGTAGTTCTGCCAGAAGCGCACCGGCGACGGATCGGCGTACGGCACGACCATTTCCGCGATCGACGCCCGGTGCGCGATCGGCCGCCCGGCGAACGCGAGCTGCCGCAGGATTAGCCCTTCACGGGTGTCGAACCCGACGCGCAACGACCAGTTCGCCCAGTGCAGTTCGTCGCCGTCGAACCGGAACGACGGCCCCTCCGGCTGCCGGATCTCGATCGGCTTGAGCCCTTCGAGCGGCGGCCCGGCGAGTTCGGGTTCCTGGTAGTTGCCGGATTCGGCGGGCACGTCGAAAACGCGGTGGTCGATCAGCTTGTGCAGTTTGCGCTCGATCAGGTCGACATAGGCGCAGAGCCCGTCGACCGGATGCGCCCAGCAGTGGTCCTTCGGGTGGTCCTGCCGAAAAACGAGCACACGCAGCAGGCGCTTGCCCTCCTCGTCCGGATAACCGTAGTTGCCCGCCGACAACGGCGCGAAAATCACCGAGCCCGGGTCGACGCCACGCTTCTCCAGTGCGTCCAGCCATTCCGGCGACTCGTTGAGGATCGGCCCGATGATGCCGAATTCCTCGTCGAGGATCGGCAGTTGACCGAGCGCGGCGTCCACCGGCGTCACCTCGGCGGTCTCGCTCGTCAACGAAACGCGCGCGTCGCTCGCGGCGCCGGTTCCGAGGTCGAGCAGCAGCACCCGAGCACGCCGGTCCGGTGCGCGGTCGCGTTTGTCGGGTTCCTCCAAGCCGACGTAGGCGAAGCGCGTGCCCGTGCCGACGTGCCCGCCATCGGTGAGCACGCGCCGGACGACGTTGATTTCGTCAGCAGTGAGCGCGGAGAGCGGATGCGACGTCATTCTTCTACCGTCGATGACCTCCGCTCGCTTGTCATCATCGGCCGCGCGGATTTGACCCGAATGCCGCCAGCGCCTGGACTCAACGTCCACGCCCTGGACACTTTGTCTATAGTGAGACCCATGGGCACTCCGTACCTCGCGCTCGACCGGGCCAAGCTCGAAGCGAACATCCACCGCCTGCGCACCCGGCTCGGCAGCACCACGCTGCGGCCACACGTGAAAACCGCGAAGTCGATCGAGGTCGCGCGCCTGCTGTTCGACGGCGGTCCGGGCCCGATCACCGTCTCCACCCTCGCCGAAGCAGAAGCGTTCGCCGACGCCGGCTTCACCGACATCGTCTACGCGGTCGGCTTCTCACCCGACAAGCTCGACCGCGTGCGGGCGTTGCGCAACCGCGGCGTGGACCTCGTCGTCCTGCTCGACAGCGTGGACCAGGTCGTGCCCGGCATCCCCGCCCTGATCGAGGTCGACTGCGACGGCCACCGCGGCGGCATCCTGCCCGGCGACCCCGTCGCCCTGGAGATCGCGCAGGCCCTCGGTGCCGAACTGCGCGGTGTGCTGACCCACGCCGGCGAGTCCTACTTCGCCGACAGCCCGGCTGCCCTCGCCGCCGCCGCGGAACAGGAGCGACTGGCCGCGGTGACCGTCGCCGACGAACTCCGGCGCGCCGGGCACGAGGTTCCGGTGGTCAGCGTCGGCTCCACCCCGACCGCGCACTTCGCCGAGGACCTCACCGGCGTCACCGAAGTCCGCGCGGGCAACTTCGTCTTCTTCGACCTGGTGATGGCCGGCATCGGCGTCTGCGAAATCGACGACCTCGCGTTGAGCGTGGTCACCACGGTGATCGGCCACCGCCGCGACAAGGGCTGGATCCTCACCGACGGCGGCTGGATGGCGACCTCACGCGACCGCGGCACCGCCCGCCAGCGCGTCGACCAGCGCTACGGCCTCGTCGCGGAAATCGACGGCGGCCTCTACCCGGATCTCCTGATGACCGACGCCAGCCAGGAACACGGCATCCTCGCCCTCCGGCCGGGCAGCACCGAAACCCTGCCGGACCTGCCGATCGGCACCCGGGTCCGCATCCTGCCGAACCACGCCTGCGCGACCGCCGCCCAGCACGACGAGTACCACTTGGACCACGGCGAACGGTGGCGTCGCGTGCGTGGATGGTGAACCATGTCGCGGTGCTCAGGTATCGGATCACCTCGCTGCTGACCGCCGCACTGCTCACCGCGACCGGCCTCGTCACCCCGGCGGCCCAGGCCCAGGAACCGGGACCGGCCGCCCCGGCGTCGTTGCGGCTCGCCACCCCGCCGATGGGCTGGAACCACTGGAACAAGTTCCGTTGTCAGATCGACGAGCGCATCGTCCGTGAAATCGCCGACGCCATGGTGTCGACCGGCTTGCGCGACGCCGGTTACCAGTACGTCAACGTGGACGACTGCTGGCAGGCCACCGCCCGTGACGCCGGCGGCCGGCTGACCTCGGACCCGGTCACCTTCCCCAGCGGCATGGCCGCCCTCGCCGACTACGTCCATGCCCGCGGCCTCAAGTTCGGCATCTACACCGCTGTCGGCGAAAAATCGTGCGAAGGCCGCCCGGCCAGCGGTGGCCACTACACCGGGGACGCGGCCACCTTCGCCGCATGGGGCGTCGACTACGTGAAGCTCGACTGGTGCGGCGCGACCGGTGACCCCCACGCGCTGACCAGCGAGTTCCGTGCCGCGCTGGACGCGACGGGGCGGTCCATGGCGCTCGGCATCTCGCGTCACGGCTCCCCGTGGTTGTGGCCGGACCGCCCGGCTGACCTGTGGCGCACCTCGGCCGACATCGACGACGAGTGGCACAGCATGCTCCGCAACGCCGAAGAGGAAGCCGGCCTGTCCGGCGCCGCCGGCGCGGGCAAGGGCTGGAACGACCCGGACATGCTGCAGATCGGCAACGGGAAGATGAGCGCGACCGAGTACCGCGCGCACTTCAGCCTGTGGGCCGTGCTCGCCGCGCCGCTGCTGATGGGCAACGACCTGCGGCAGATGGATCCCGAGACGCTGAGCACCCTCGCCAATCGCGAGGTCATCGCCGTCGACCAGGACCCGCTCGGCGTGCCGGGGGAGCGGTTGCGGACCAACGGCGGCGAAGAGGTCTGGGCACGCCCGCTCGCGGGCGGCGACGTCGCCGTCGTGCTGTTCAACCGAGGCCCGCACTCGGCGGAAATCCGGACCACCGCCCGCGAGGTCGGCCTACGCCCGGCCTGGGGTTACCAGCTGCGCGACCTCTGGACCGGCCGGGAAGGCGCCACGACCGGCGGCATCTCAGCCGACGTACCACCCCACGGCGCCGCGATGTTCCGGGTGAAGCCGAACGCGCACGGGCCCGCTTGGTCGACCCCCTCCGCCGACGCCGACTACCTCGAACCCGGCCGCCCCACCACGGTCCGGGTGTCACCCGGCGCCACGCTCGACGCACCGGAAGGCTGGCAGGTGCACCGCTTGTCGGGCACCCGGTTCGAAGTCACCGCCCCGGCCGACGCGCCAACCGGCCCAGCCGGCCTGCGGTTGCGTGCCGGTCGTCAGCAAATCGAACACACCGTGATCGTGCCGCCCGCACCGCCGAAGGGCGTCGGCGCCTTGTCGAACCACCCCCGCCTCGAGACCGACAACGGCTGGTACCTGCCGATGAAGATCAACCGGTCGTTCGGTCCCGACGACTTCTGCGGTGACTGCCCCGGCGGCCCGCTGACCATCGGCGACCAGACCTTCGAAACCGGCCTCGGCACCTACGCCTCCGCGCAGGTCAGCTACTACCTCGGCGAATCGTGCGACAGCGTCGCACTCGCCGCCGGCATCGACCGCGAGGTGCTGACCATGGATTGGCCGGGCGCGCACAACGTCAAGGGCACCGCCGAGTTCGTCGTTTATGCCGACGGCCGGCCGGTCTTCGAAACCGGTCTGCTCAAGGCCGGTGAACCGGCGAAGCAAGCGACGCTCGACACCCGTGGCGTGCGGGAACTGAAGCTGGTCAACCACAGCGGCGGCGACGGCAACTTCGCCGACCACGCCGACTGGGGCGACCTGCGGTTCAGCTGCCGAGACTAAGTACGGGCGGGCTTGAGCGGGTCGTGCCCGATCGACATCAGCTTGTGCCGCCAGGCGGCCTGACCCTGGGTCGGCTCCAGGTCGTCGCGCCGCTCGGCGTGCACCCGGTCGACCACCTTGCGCATGACGCGTTCGTCCTCGTTGTCGACGTCCACCCGCCGCTTGCGCAACACGGCGAGCACCTTCCTGCCCAGGTCACGGCCCGCCTGATCCGGCAACGCCTCGCCTTCGGGCCCGGAGTCGTCGGTGCGCAGCCATTCGTCCAGCTCGCGGGAGGTCATGTTCACCACCCGGTGGAACTCGTTCCACAATTCATCGTCGAGGGACGGCATACTCGCCTCCGTTCGTCGCTTTCGGCGATGATCGAGTACCCACCCGCCCGGGGTCTATTCGAACGCGCCCCGTCAGCCGAGACCCAGCTTCCCGGCGAGCCTGCCGATCCACGCGGTGACCTCGGCGGGTTCGCGATCGGGCAGGCCGAAGATCAATTCGGTCACCCCGATCGACGCGAGGTGCGCGATCCGGTCCGGATGGGGCTTGCCGCTCAACGCGGCGACCTCCGGCACACCGGCTCGCCCGGACTCCCGCCAGATCCGGTGCAGCAGCACGACCTGGTCGTCGATGTCCGCGGTGCTCGCATCGGACGGCGTGGTGAGCCAGCCGTCGGCCGACTTCGCGATCCACCGGAACGTCTTCTCGGTGCCCCCGGCGCCGATCAGCACCGGAATGCGCGGCTGAACCGGCTTCGGCCAGGCCCAACTCGCCCCGAACGAGACGTATTCCCCGGCGTAGCTGGCCTCGTCGTCGGTCCACAGTGCACGCATCGCTTCGAGGTACTCACGCAGCACCGCCCGCCGTTTCGCCCCTGGCACCCCGTGGTCGGCGAGTTCGTCGACGTTCCAGCCGAACCCGGCCCCGATGGTGACCCGCCCGCCGGACAGGTGATCCAGGCTGGCGATGGTCTTCGCCAGCGTGATCGGATCGCTCTCCACCGGCAGCGCCACCGCGGTCGCCAGCCGGATGCGCGTGGTCACCGAAGCGGCGGTCGCCAGCGCCACCCACGGGTCGAGCGTGCGCAGATAGCGGTCGTCCGGCAACGCGGCACCGCCGGTGCGCGGATGCGGCGCTTCGCGCTTGACCGGGATGTGCGTGTGCTCCGGCACGTAGAACGTGTCGAAACCGGCTGCTTCGGCGGCTTGGGCTGCGGCGGCGGGCGTGATGCCCCGGTCGCTGGTGAACAGCACGATCCCGTGTCTCACCCGTCGCACGTTATTAGAACGTGTTTCAATTCGCAATCTGGCTCGGTGTCGCGGCAACGGCGTGACCGGCGCCGGAGCCGTCGGCTCGCGCGACAATCCGCCCGCCCCTGATGCGAACCGCACACTCGGTCTCATCGCTGACTCCACCTACCCCCATCGCCGCAGCCAGCGCCCCCTGTGTATCGCATACGATGTGCAGTCCTGGCCAGGCTGAAGCCGGGAATGCGGAGCGCAAGCAGTTGGCGAGCTCGGCAACGACGACCCGGGCAAGCGGCAACAGCTCCTCAGGCGAGCTGCTCACCAGCACAGCGGTGACCTCGCCGCCCAATCGAACGGCCTGCTCCACAGCGGCCAGCCGATGCAGTCCGAGAACCACCACGAGCCCGTCGCTATCCAGCGAAACGTTCTCACGATGCACAAGATCGACAACCGGCGGCGCCGTCCACGGCTCATCGACCTTCCGACTCGCCGGGATCGTCGACGGCCCCGCCCACCAGTCGTTGAGTTCGAGCCCCGCCAGCCGCTCGCACGCGCTCACCACGTCGAACGGTTCGACGAACCCCGGCGCCGACGCGGCCAGCCGACTCGCACCCTGCAACGTCGTCCAGATCGACTCGGCGGTGCGCACCAGGCGGCGCGGCGGTGCGCCCGGCGGACGCTCCGGCGGCTGCAACCGCTCCATCGCCAAGCCGAGCAACAACGCGTCGAGCTTCATCAACTGCGCGAACGCCTTGCGCAACCGATCGTCCGAGCTGACCTCGGCCACCAGGTCCCGGCCGACGTGCGTTTCATCGACGAGCATGGTCACCCACGTACGGGCGAACGCTCCCAGCGCCCCCCGCAGATCACGCCCGGGTTCGGCATGGGGCGGAGCGGTCGTCCGCTCGGCCAACTCCGCCAGCACCTCGAAGTACAGAGCGCGCTTGCCGGGGAAGTTCGAATAGACCGCGCCCCGGGTCAGCTCCGCGCGTTCGGCGATCGCATCGACCTTCGCGTCCCGGAAGCCGCGTTCGGTGAACTCCTCGCGAGCGGCTTCAAGCACCTTCGCCCGATTCCGTTCCTGCAGCTCCGCCCTGCTGAGCCGGACCATCGCTTCCCTCCAGCAGCCACCGTGCAGATGACGCTAACATCCGACACCGCGCGGGCTTTTCCCGCGGACGCCGGGTGGGTATATCGATAGATGTGAACAAACGCGCGAAGAAGAACGACCGGCTGGCCAAATACCAGTCCATGCGTGACTTCACGCGTACCGCCGAGCCCGCCGGCGACGGCAAGGCCCAACCGGCGGGCAACCGATTCGTCGTGCAGCGGCATCGCGCGCGCCGTCGGCACTACGACTTCCGCCTGGAGCTCGACGGTGTGCTGGTCAGCTGGGCGGTGCCGAAGGGCCCGACGCTCGATCCCAAGCCGCGCCGGATGGCCGTGCACGTCGAAGACCATCCGATCGAGTACGCCGACTTCGAGGGCGTGATCCCGGCGGGGGAGTACGGCGGCGGTGACGTGATCGTCTGGGACCGTGGCACCTGGGAGCCGGTGGACACCGACGATCCGCTGAAAGCCATCGAGAACGGCAACCTCCACTTCAACCTCTACGGCGAAAAACTGCACGGGCTGTTCGTGCTCGTCCGGCCGCGTCGGGCGGAGTCACAGAAGGACCAGTGGTTCCTGCTGCACAAGCAGGACGAGTACGCGGAGCCCGGCTGGGACGCCGAGGACTACCCGAAGTCGGTGAAGACCGGCCGCACGAACGACGAGGTGGCCGCCAATCCCGACGCCCTTTGGCGCAGCGACCTGCCCGCTGCCGAAGCCGAAGTGCGGATGGGCACCCAGCAGTGGGAGCCGCCGACCGAAGACGAGATGGCCGCGCTGGAGGAACTGGGCGCGAAGGGCACCTGGGAACTCGCCGGGCGCACCGTCAACCTGACCAACCTGGACAAGGTGCTGGTACCCGGCCGCAAGGGCGAGGACCCGCTGACCAAACGCGATCTGATCCGGTACTACACCCTGATCGCCCCCGTAATGCTGCCCTACCTCGCCGGCCGCCCGCTGAACACGCACCGCTTCCCCGACGGCATCGACAAGCCCGGCTTCTGGCACAAGGAAGTCCCCGGTCACGCCCCGAAGTGGCTCAAGCGCTGGCACCACGAGCAAGCCGAGGCCGGCGACGTGCAGTGCTACCTGGTACCGGACAGCCTGCCCACGATGGCCTGGCTGGCGAACTACGGTGCGATCGAACTGCACGCCTGGACCTCGCGCGTGCCCGACGTCGAAAAACCGACCTGGGCGTTGTTCGACATCGATCCCGGCCCGGAAACTTCGTTCGACGACCTGCTGGTGCTCGCCCGCCTGCACCGGACCGCGCTGGACCACCTCGGCCTCGAAGGCCGCGCGAAGGTCACCGGTCAGCGCGGCATCCAGGTCTGGGTGCCGATCGAGCCCCGCTACACCTTCGCCGAGACGCGGGCCTGGACCGAAACCGTGTCGAAGACGATCGGCCGAACCGTACCCGACCTGGTCAGCTGGAAGTGGACCAAGGACAAGCGCAAGGGGCTCGCGCGACTCGACTACACGCAGAACGTGATCAACAAGACACTGGTCTCGCCGTACAGCGTGCGGCCCCGGCCGGGTGCCCCGGTCTCGGTGCCGATCGAGTGGGACGAGCTGGACGACCCCGAGCTGGCCCCGGACCGCTGGACCGTGCGCAACCTGTTCGACCGCTTGAAGGACGTCGGCGACCCGTTCGCCGCGCTGCTCGGTGTCCAGCAGCGCCTGCCCAAGCTGTAGTCTGGCTGCGCCCTCGTGACTGCTGTGCCGCTCACGCAAGCCCGGCGGCGCCCTCAGCGTAGTAAGTCTGGATTTCCGTCGCTTTCAACGCCGCCCACAGCCGGGCACCGGGCACGATCCGCAGTTCGGCGACCACCGCGGGAGTGATGTCGGCGTGCACCGCGGGGTTGCCGTCCAGATGGACGCGGATCGTGTGCGCGTGCTGCTCCAGCCCGAGCACGGTGACCGGCCACGTGTTCCGAGGACTGCCGGTCGGCTGGTCGGGGTGCAGGCTGATGGCGGAGGGCGGGAAGGCCACGTGCACCGCGCCGGTGGCGGGCTCGGCCACGATCAGCTCGCCACCGTCGTCCAGTGCGACGGTGGTCCCGGCGGCCTTGCCGCGGTGCAGGTTGAGCCCCACCAACTGGGCGATGTAGTCGGTGCGTGGACGCCCCGCGACCTCGGCAGGAGCACCTTCCTGCACCACGTCGCCGTTTTCGACGATCACCAGCCGGTCGGCGAGCACCATCGCGTCGAGCGGGTCGTGCGTGACGAGCAGCGTGCGCCCCGGGTAGTCGGCGAGGTGACGGCCGAGTTCGGCGCGAATGTGCAACCGGGTTCCCGCGTCGAGCGCGGCGAGCGGTTCGTCCAGCAACAGCAGTTCAGGGTCGGTGACCAGCGCCCGGGCGAGCGCCACCCGCTGCGCCTGCCCACCCGACAACGAGCGCGGCTTGGTGTTGTGGTGGGCGTTCAAACCGACCTTGTCCAGCCAGCCCGCGGCGAGGCGCCGCGCCGACGTGCGGTCGGCGCCGCGAGCGCGCAGTCCGAACGCGACATTCTCCAGCGCGGACAGGTGGTTGAACAGCAGGTAGTCCTGGAAAACGACGCCGATCGGCCGTCGCTCGGCGAGCAGGAACTCCCGCGGCGGGGCGTCCCAGGTCTGTTCGTCCAACCGCAACGAGCCTTCGCTGATCGGCAGCAAACCGGCGAACGCACGCAGCGCGGTGGTCTTACCGGCGCCGTTCGGCCCGAGCAAGGCGACCACCTCGCCAGGTGCGACGGTCAACCGCAGCGCGAGGCGGAACCCATTGTCCCGATCGACCCGGAAATCGGCGTGCAGCGTCACGACACACCCCGGATCCAGCGGTCGCGCAGGCTGGCCAGTACCACGACGGACACGATCAGCAGCACCATGCTCAGCACGATCGCGGCATCAGGATCGGACTCCAGCGCCAGGTACACCGCGAGCGGCATCGTGGTCGTCTCACCGGGGAAGTTGCCGGCGAAGGTGATGGTGGCACCGAATTCGCCCAGCGCACGCGCCCAGCACAACACCGTGCCCGCCACGATCCCGGGCGCGATCGACGGCAGGGTCACCCGGCGGAACGTCAGCCAGCGCGACGCCCCCAGCGTCGCCGCGGCCTCCTCGTACCGGGGATCCGCGGCGCGAAGCGCTCCTTCGACAGAGATCACCAGGAACGGCATCGCGACGAACGCTTCGGCGATCACCACTCCGGTCGTCGTGAACGGCAGGGAGATGCCGAACCACGAGTCGAGGTACTGGCCGATCGGCCCACGCCTCCCGAGCACGAGCAGCAGGGCGACCCCGCCGACGACTGGCGGCAGCACGAGCGGCACCGTCACCAGCGCACGCAGCACACCTCGGCCGGGTAGGTCGCCGCGAGCCAGCACCCACGCCAGCGGCACACCGAGCACCAGGCAGATGACCGTCGCGAGACTCGCGCACGCCAGCGACAACCGCAGCGCCTCACCGACCGCCGGGCTGAACAGCTGATTGGGTAACGTGCTCCACGGCGCCCGGATGATCAACCCGGCGAGCGGCACCACCAGGAACGCCAGGCTGAGCAGCGCCGGAACGAGGAGGATGAGCGGAAGACGGCCGCGGGCCCTGCGGCGTGTGATCATGGAGCGTCGAAACCCGCCTCGCCGAGCACGGCTCGCCCGCGTTCCGAAAGCACGAACTGCACGAAAGCTCCGGCAGTGGCGGCGTTGGGTGCCTTCGCCAGGGTGGCGATCGGGTAGTCGTTGATCGCCTGGGCGGCCTCCGGGAACGCGATGCCTTCGACGTCTCCGCCTGCAGCCTTGACGTCGGTCCGGTAAACGAGCGCGGCATCGACCTCGCCGAGCCGGACCTTGGTGAGCGCGGCCTTGACGTCCTGCTCGAGGGTGTCCGGCGCGGCCGTGAGCCCGGCTGCCTGGAAGACCTTCTTGGCCGCCGCGCCACAAGGCACCTTCTCGTCGCAGAGCGCGATCTTGCGACCGGCGTCGGCAAAATCGCCGAGTCCCTTGATCCCAGCGGGGTTGCCCGTGGGCACCGCGATTTCGAGCCGGTTGCGGACGAAGGTGACCGGCTCACCGCTGGTCGCGCCGGTGTCGCTGACCTGCTGCATATTGGCCGGAGCAGCGGAGGCGAACACGTCGGCGGGCGCACCCTGGTTGATTTGCTGCGCGAGCGCGGAACTGCCGGCGAAGTTGAAGGTGACCTTCGTGCCCCGGTTCGCGGCCTCGAACTCCTGGCCGAGTTCGGTGAACGACTCGGTGAGCGACGCCGCGGCGAACACGGTCACCGTCCCGCCGATGCCATCGGGGTTGCCGGAAGACACCTCGCTGCCGCAGGCGGCAAGGGCCAGGGCTGCCACCACCAGCGTGGTGGGGATCCGCAAGTTCGGCATAAACGGCAGTGTAGCTGCGCGATCGCGGAAGAAAACCCGCACTGCGGTATCTATTGCGGATCAGTCGTGAGCCCGCGCCCGAGATCGCGACGAGGCAGTGGGCTCGAATAAACGACGCTCGTGGTCACCGAGCCCAGTCCGGCGATCCGCCCGGTGACTGCTTCGAGGTGCCGCATCGAGCGGGCGAGGACCTTCAGCACGAAGCAGTCCTCGCCGGTCACGTGGTGGGCTTCAAGAATCTCCGGCGTGCTCGCGAGCAGACTCCGGAACGGCTGGTAGTTGCCGGTCGGGTAGCGCAGCCGTACCAGCGCGGTGATGGACAGGCCGAGCCGCTCCGGATCGATCACCGCGGAGTAGCCGGTGATCACCCCGGCCTCCTCCAGGCGCCGCACCCGTTCGGTCACCGCACTCGGCGACATCGAGACGGTCCTGGCGAGCTCCGCATAACTTGCGCGACCATCGAGCTGGAGCGCCTCCAGGATGCGCCAGTCGGTGTCGTCCAGTGATTCAACGGTCATCGGCCACAGATACTACGAGAACCACGGCGTAACTGTCCGAACCCCGTGGAACGGTAGTTCACCGATTTCGTCCTGCGCCCTACCGTTCTACCCATGACAAGCACGTTCACGGGCGCCGTTGCTTACTTCACCGCCCAGTTGGAGTTCCGGACCGACGTCGCCGAAGTGCACACCGCGATGGAGACCGGTGCGCCCGGCTTCACGTTGCTGGACTCCCGTGGTGACCTGGCCTGGGCGCAAGGCCGCATTCCGGGTGCGCTGCACCTGCCCACCGCCGACATCGCCCGGCGAGGCAGGGAACTGCTGGAACCTGATCAGCCCGTGGTCACCTACTGCTGGGGTCCCGGTTGTGACGGGGCGACACGGGCCGCGCTGGCCGTGGCGAAGCTCGGCTACCAGGTCAAGGAGATGATCGGCGGTATCGAGTACTGGATCCGAGAAGGGTTCGGCGTCGAGACCGACGACGGCATCGTGCGACGTCCCGCCGACCCCCTCACCTCGCCGCTGGCCGGGATCACCTGCGGCTGCTGAGTGGTTCGAGCCACGGAAAAGGCGTGGACACCGCTCACCGGGACTGACTAGCCTGCGAGCATGTCCAGCCCCGAGGCGTCCAGACGGTAGTCACTCGCGATTTGTCCTGTTCGGACATCGCTGAACGCTGCCGTTTTCCCGACGTCTTCCATGGGGTACATCCATGCCTTTTGCCGTTTACCTGCTCGGGCTCGCCGTTTTCGCCCAGGGCACATCCGAATTCATGCTGTCCGGGCTCCTACCGGACATCGCCGCCGACCTGCAGGTGTCCGTACCCGCCGCGGGCCTGCTCACCTCGGGTTTCGCGGTGGGCATGATCGTCGGCGCGCCGCTGATGGCGGTGCTGAGCCTGCGCTGGCCACGCCGTCGCACGCTGACGATCTTCCTGGCCACCTTCGTGGTGGTGCACGTGCTCGGTGCACTGACCACCAGCTATGAAATCCTGCTGGCTACACGCGTCGCCGGTGCGATCGCCAATGCCGGCTTCTGGGCTACCGCCCTGGCCACCGCCAACGCCATGGTCGCGCCCAATGCCAAAGCTCGCGCCACGTCCATCGTGGTCGGCGGGGTCACCGTCGCCTGTGTTGCCGGGGTCCCCGCGGGAGCGTGGCTCGGTCAGCAATGGGGCTGGCGTGCGGCCTTCTGGGCGGTCGCGTTGATTTCGCTGCCGCCGTTGATCGCGATTCTGCGAGCAATCCCGTCCGGCCGGCCGGAGAACGCCGATGTGGGCGTCCGCGGTGAGCTGCGGTCGTTGCGTGACGCTCGGCTGCTGGTCATCCTGCTGGTCGCCGCGTTGGTGAACGGGGCCACGTTCTGCGCCTTCACCTACCTCGCCCCGGTGTTCAGCACGGAGACCGGACTCGGCGAAGGCTGGGTACCGGCTCTGCTGGCGCTCTTCGGCGTGGGTTCCTTTCTCGGCGTGACGATCGGTGGCCGGGTGGGGGATGCGCACCCGATACCGCTGCTGGGGATCGGCATGGTGGCCTTGATCGCGGGCTGGTCGTTGTTCGCGATGACGGCGGGCAACACCTTCGCCACCATCGTGCTCGTACTGGTCCAGGGCACGCTGGCGTTCGCCACCGGCTCCACCTTGATCTCGCGGGTGTTCTACGTGGCGGACAAGGCGCCGACGCTGGCCGGTGGCCTAGCCACCGCGGCGTTCAACGTCGGCGCCGCGCTGGGCCCCTGGCTCGGTGGCGTCGTCATCGGCACCGGAGCCGGGTTCCGCGCGCCACTGTGGGTCAGTGCGGCACTGGTGGCGATGGCGCTGGTGGTTGCTGTGGTGTCGCAGGGTGTCAGGAAGCGAGTTCTCCGCTGACGTGACGATGCAGGCGGCGTTGCCTCGGAAAGGGCAACGCCGCCTGCGGATTACTTGGTTCGCGCCTGTCGCACGGCACCGAGCGGAGAGGAGATGAATTCGCGCACCGACGGCCCACCAAGCAGGCACCAGACGGCGATCACCGGATCGCAGATGGCGCAGCCCAGCGACGAGTGCTCGGCGAACGGCAGGATCGGAGCGCCCTTCCAGTGGTGCAGGGCGTCCCATGCGGTGTGGAGCAACCAGCCGACGCCGATGAAGGCCCACGAGTCGAGCCCGCGATAGGCGACGTAGGTGACCACGGCGGTGAACGCGAGTTCCCACGGGCCGAAACCGCCGCTGCTGAGGTAGGCAGCGCCGGCCCCGGCGACCATCACCGCGTTGAAACGGCGCCGGTTCGGTTCACGGATGAAGGAGTTGAGGCAGACGTAGACGATCCCCACCAGGATCGGGGCGATGTACAGCACCTACCGGACGTTAATCCGGCGGACGACCAGCCAACACCGGCTGAATCGCCAACTTCCTCCGGGTTATCGCCAACAGTCCAGATGCGCTTCGACGTATTCGGCGAAGGAGCGGGGCGGACGACCAGTTACGTCGGCAACCGTTGTCGTGACACGGTCTTCCGATCCGTGCCGGATGTCTTCATCGAGACCGGCGAGGAGAGCTGCGTACTCGGCTGGCTGCCCTGTCGCGACCAGCATGTTGCTGAACTCGTCGGTGCTGAGCGAACGGTGGCGCACGGGCAGGCCGATGACGTCGGTGAGGACGGCGGCCGCGTCGGTGTAGCTGAGCGCCTGCGGGCCGGTGATCACGTGGCCGGTGTTGTGCGGAACCGGATCGAGCAGGGCGCGGGCGGCGACGGCGGCGATGTCGTCGGCGTCGACAAAAGCGACACGACCCGAGCCGGTGGCAGTGACGATCTCGCCCGTCGACCGAATGCCTTGCGCCACCGGATGTTCGCCGCTGAAGTTCTGCATGAACCAGGACGGCCGCAGCACGGTCCACTCGGGTACCTGCTCACGCACCAGCCGCTGTAACCGGCCCAGCCGAGGATCGTCTTCGGTGACCGCGGAAGAACTCAGCAACACAACCCGCTGAACACCCCGCTGCCGAGCCTCGGTCAAGAAGGGCTCGACGACGGGTGCCGGATCGGCCACCGCGACGGGTGCGACCAGGTAGATCCGATCGACGCCGGCCAGTGCCGGACCGTGGGTCGCCGGATCCGCCCAGTCGAAGCGGACCTGCCCCGCCGCTGCGGGCTTCCGCGTGGCGACTCGTGCCTGCTCGCCGAGCAGGGCGGCCACCCGGCTACCCGTCGTACCGGTACCGCCGATGACCAGGGTTTTCACGCCTTCGCCGCCGAGTTCCCGAACGACAGGAGCGCCTCGGCCCCGCCCATGGCCTCAGCGGCGGCCAGCGGGCTCCAGTAATCACGGTAGTGGACGATTTCACCGTTCTTCGTGATGACGACCGCGATGTAGCGCATGCGATACGGCTGTCCGCTGGCGACGACCGTGCCTGCGACTTCGAACTCCACCACGACCCGATCGGTGTCGGCGGTTTTGTGTACCTCTCGAGCCGCTATTCGCTCGGGTGTGACGTGGTCGTTGTAGTCGCGCAGGTACTCGCGCACGGCGTTCCGGCCCTCGATACGCTCCGGATAGCCGGCCGAGGCGAACGGGAACTCCAGGACTCCGTCGATTGCCCACAGCTCGGCGAAGCCGGTCATGTCCTTGGCAAGAAGCCGGTCGAGCGCCTCTTCTACCAGATCGAATGCAGTTTTGGGCACTACTCCTCCGATGGGTCGGCGAATGGACGATACGGGACCGTCCCGACGTCTAAGGTACGCGGGACGGAGCCGTCCCGTCCAGTCGTATGCTGAGCGGCATGACTTCCCGTCGCACGCCTACCGGCGCTGCCGTGCTCCAACCGCGGATCACGGCAGCCATCACCGAAGCCGTTTTCGGCGAACTCGCCGCTCACGGGTATGGCCGCCTCTCGATGGAAGCGGTCGCCAAGCGGGCCGGTGTCGGGAAGAGCGCACTGTACCGGCGTTGGCCGTCGAAGCAGGACATGGTGATCGCGGTGTTGTCCGAATTCAGTGTGCCGCTGGCGGACGTGGGCGATACCGGTTCGCTGCGTGGCGACCTGCTCGCCCTGGTGCAGGCGTTGCGCGACTGGCTCACGCATCCGCGTTTCTCGGCGATCCTGCCCGACCTGACCGCTGAAGCCGGACGTAACGAAGCTCTCGCAGCCGCCATTCAGGCGACCATAGGCGAGCCGCGGCGCGAACACGGAGCGACGATGCTCCGGAGGGCGATCACGCGGGGTGAGCTACCCGAAGACTTGCACCTGGAACTGGCGCTGGATTTCCTTGCGGGGCCACTGTATTGGCGGCTGAGCGTGCGGAAAGTTGCGCTGCAGCCTGGATATGAAGATGAACTTGTCGAGTTTTTGCTGCGAGGCTTGGGTTATGTGAGTCCTGCGGGGTCTTGAAGTAAAACACCCAATCGTGTTGGGAACATGTGTTCGATGCTAGCGTATTCTGGCTGGCGTGAGGCAATCAGAACTCCTTTCCCTGACATCAGCTGTTGTCGCAGGTTTCGACGACAGCTCCGTAGTCGATGCCCTGTTCGCCGCGAGGCGGTTGAGCGCCCAGTTGGAAGCGACCGAACTGCGCGTGGTGCATCGGCTGACCCAACTACGTGGTGACACGCGATCGGTCGTCGACGAGGTGGCTTTCGCGCTGTGCCTGTCCAGACGGGCAGCGGAGAACCTGGTCAAATTGGCTCGTGACGTGATGAGCCGCCTGCCGAACGTCTTAGCGGCGATGGAGGCGGGTACGTTGAGCCGGTTGTCAGCCGCCAAGATCTCCGACGTGGTAGCGCCATTGTCGGACGACCTGGCCGAGAAGGTGGACGTCGCTGTTGTCGGCAGGACGGCCGAGAAGAACGCTGGCCAAATCCGGCGGATCACCCGTGATCTCGTGCACAAGATCGATCCTCAAGGTGCTGAGGCCAGGGCGCGTGCTCGGCGAGCGGAGCGGAAGGTCGAAATCCGGCACCGGGACGACGCAATGGCGCAGTTGGCCGCTGAGTTGCCTGCCGAGGTCGCGTCTTCGATCTACGGGCGTGTCAACCGTATCGCCCGGACCTTGCGTTCTCATAAGGAGAAACGCACGATGGACCAACTGCGGGCAGATGTGTTCGCCGAGATGTTGCTGGGCGAACGCGTCGGAAAACCGCGTGCGGAAGTGTTCATCCATGTGCCGGCGGACGCGGCGCTCGGTGTCACCAACCGCGCCGCCGAACTCGTCGGACACGGCCCTATTCCGGCTTCGATCGCCCGCGACATCATGAAGCAGCCGAACAGCGTCTGGCGCAAGGTGATCACGGATCCGTCCAGTGGCGCACCGCTGGATGTGGGACGGTCGCGGTACCGCCCACCTGCTCACCTGTCCGACTACGTGCGGGTGCGCGATCGGGTGTGCCGGATGCCGGGATGCCACCAACCAGCCCAGTGCGCCGATCTTGATCACCACCGTGCACGGGCGAAGGGCGGCGACACCAGTTGCCAGAACCTCTGCGTGCTGTGCCGCTCGCACCATCGCCTCAAGGACGCGCCCGGATGGAAGTTCGTCCTCGACCGTAAGACGGGTGAGCTGACCATCACGACGCCGACCGGCCGCACCAAGAGCACCACGCCAACTCCACTCTTCCCACCAGTCAAGCAAGCTGATGCAGCCTGAGCAGGAAGACCCCTGGACTCGACGGACTGGAGGTGGCGGCGAACTCGCTGTGCGGGCCAATGACCGTTGCCGGAACGTGCTCTCACTGGCCCGCCTGCTGTGCCGGTCCTATCAGACGTCGCGCCGTCGCAACAGGAACGATGCGGCGCCGAGAGCCACGATCACGTACGCCGCCATGACGGCGGCTGCGCCCGCTTGCGATAGCCTCAGTTCGATTCCAACACCGAAGGGGTTCGACCCGGTCAACTGCGCCGGCAGGTGAGTGAGCACCAGCGAGGCCGTCCACGAGCCCCATTCGCCGGGCAGCTTCTGCGTGACCAGCGGTGCGACGTACCAGTAAGCGACGAGTGCAGAGACCGCACCGGCAGTTGAACGCAGCAGCACGCCGAGGCTCAAGCCGAGCATTGCATAGACGACCACTACTGTTCCCGACCCCAGCATGTTCGGAGCTTCTTCCGCGAGGGGACTCGTGTGCCCGACGAGTTCGCGGTCGCCGATCATCGCGCGGCTGAGGAAGTACGAACCGAACTCGACGATCTGACCTACTGCGAACGCGACGCCGGCGAGTAGCAGCGCCTTCGCCAACAGCACCTTCGTTCGTTGCGGTACCACCGTGAAGCTCGTGCGAATCAGGCCGCTGGAGTGTTCGCTGGTGACCGTGATGACGCCCAGGATCGCCAGCCCGATGCCGGACAGCCAAGAAGTGAACCCGGTGAACGACGAAAGGATCACGGTGTCACGACGGGCAGGTGTGTCGTCCCAGAAGTCCACCGCCGTCTTGGTCAGCAGTGCGACGAGCCCAAAGATGACCGGTACCAGCGCGAGTACGACATAGGTGGAACGTACCGAACGGAGTTTCACCCACTCCGAACGCAGAATCCCGGTCATCCGACATCCCTCCGCCGAATGAGGATGACTGCGGCGATCAGTGCTACAGCAGCGAGAATGAGAGCGCTGACTGGGTTCGTCAGCAACACTGAACCTATTCGCTCCCGCCACGCCGCCGGAAGGAAGCCACTGATCATGGGAAGGGCGAACAGGAGGATGGCGAGCACGGAGACCGCACCCGCGGTCGATCGCAGTACCGACCCTGCTCCGAAACCGATCAAGGCCACCAACGCTACTGTCACACCCGCGCCGAGCAGCCCCGGAGCCTCGCCGGCCAGGTCGGTGTACCCAGGGAAGTCCCGGTCGCCGAAGATAGCTTTGCTGAACAGGTGGATGGCGAAAGTCGCGGCGGTTCCGGCGACGAGGGCGAGTGCCCCAACCGTGGCCGCTTTCGCGACCAGGACAATCGGCCGCCGGGGCAGGACGGTGAGACTGGTTCGGATCAGGCCGGTCGCGTATTCGCCGGTGATCGTGAGCGCACCAAGAATTCCCATACACAACTGGAGAACCGGCAACAGGACTTCCTCTATGGAGCCGTCCGAGAGGGAGTTGCGACGTTCGGCTGGCATCGAGTCCCACGTCTGGCCCCACGCCCATGCGAGGGCGGCGCCGACGACCACGCTGAGCAACACCATGCCCAGCACGTACTGGGTCGATCGCACTGAACGAAGTTTGTGCCATTCGGCAGCCAGCGCGGCGGTCATCGCACCGCCCGGTAGTCGATGCTGCCCGCAGTCAGCTCCAGGTAGGCCTCTTCGAGGGAAGCGCTTCGCGGAATGACCTCGTATACGGGAATGCCGCGTGCAGCCGCTAGCTCACCGATGCCGTCGACACCCATTCCGTGCACCGACAACGCTTCGTCGTTTTCTCCGATAACCTCGGCGCCGGCGCGCCGGAGGGCGTCGGACAGTTCAACGGCTCGTGGCGATCGCACGAAGACACCTCGTTGGAAGCGTTCTTCCAGTTCACGGACGGAGGTGTCGGCAATCAGTCGTCCCCGGCCGATCACGATGAGGCGGTCCGCGGTGAGGGCCATCTCGCTCATCAGGTGGCTGGATACCAGCACCGTTCGGCCTTCAGCTGCCAGGGAGCGCAGCAGTTCGCGGATCCAGCGCACTCCGTCCGGGTCCAGGCCGTTCACTGGCTCGTCGAGCAGGAAGATGGCGGGATCCCCGAGCAGGGCTCCGGCGAGACCCAGGCGTTGCTTCATACCGAGGGAGAACTTGCCCACCCGCTTGCGTGCCACATCCGCCAAGCCGACCTGGTCGAGGACCTCCCGTACCCGCGAGCGGCCGATGCCGTTCGTCAACGCGAGCGACAGGAGGTGGTCATGAGCATTGCGTCCCGGGTGCACCGCGTTCGCGTCGAGCAGGGCGCCGACTTCGTGCATCGGTCGCTGGATGGTGGTGTACCGGCGCCCGCCTACGAGCGCTTCACCGGCGTCGGGGGCGTCCAGGCCCAGCACGATCCGCATGGTGGTGGACTTGCCGGCACCGTTTGGACCGAGGAAGCCGGTGACTCCGCCCGGCCGCACGGTGAAGGACAGCCGGTCGACCGCGGTCGACCGGCCGTAGCGTTTGCTCAGTTCGCGCACTTCGATCACGGGTTGCAGGCTAGGAACAGTGCTGCCGACGGCGCTGTTCTCGAAGGTCGTTCGTGTTGTTCACCAAAGTCGCTAGCCTCGGCGCATGGGCCGAGTCTTGGTAGCCGTGATCGCGGTGCTGGTGGATGTCGTCTGGCTGGCGCCGGACCGGGTGGTCGACGTTGGATGGTGGGCCGCACCGGTGTTCGCCGCGGTGATCGCGTTGATTTTGCTGTGGCGGCGGGCGGTGCCGGGATTCGCGGTGGCGGCAGCGCTCACGTGCGTCACGGGTGGCGGGTACGCGCTCATGGTGTGCACGAGCTATCGGGCTGGTCAGCGAGTCGAGTCCCGGCGTGACTACCTGGTTGCCGGACTCGCGGCCGTGTCTTACCTGGGCGCCCAGTTCGTGGGAGGTCCGCATCTGGTGCCGAAGGTGCTGGTCCTGGTGGCTATGCCGATGGTCGTCGGCCGGTACATCGCACAGCATCGGCAGCTCGTCGCCGCACTCGACGAGCACAATCGCCGGTTGCGTGCCGAGCGGGATCTGCTGGCCGAACGGGAACGGCTGACCGAGCGTCTGCGGATCGCCCGGGACATGCACGATTCACTGGGTCATCGCCTGGGGCTGCTGTCGGTGCAGGCCGCTGCCCTGGAGGTCGGTGATGCACCGGATCGTGAGGCTGTGCGGAGGCTGGCCGGGACCGCCCGCCAGGCTACGGCTGAGCTGCATGAGCTGGTCGGCACGTTGCGTCGTCCGGGCGAGGTCGAGGCCCGTGAACCGAGGCTCGCGGAGATCGATGCGCTCGTTGACGAGTTCCGGGTCGCCGGGATGAGCGTCGAACTGTGTAACGAAGGCGAGCTGCGGCAGGTTGAACCGGAGGTCGAGCAGGCCGCGTACCGGGTGGTCGAGGAAGGGCTCACCAACGCGGCCAAGCACGCACCGGTCGCGGAGGTGCGGGTGTCGTTGCGCTGGGAGGATGACACATTGTTGGTGGCCGTGCGCAACGATCTGCCGGGGCCGGCGGAAGCGAACGGCGGGCACGGACTCGCCGGGCTGGCTGAGCGGGTTGCGCTGGCCGGTGGGCTCATGCACCACGACCGATCGGCGTCGGAGTTCCGGCTGACGGCGATGTTGCCGGCCACTGCGCGGCCGGAGTCGGAACCGCGGTCCCTTGACCGGGTGCGGGTGGCCGCGTTGGTGCTCGTCGTGGTGTCGATGGTGATGTTGGTGGGCCCAGCGAGCACGTTCGGTGGTGCGGGGTGATCCGGGTGCTGATCGCCGACGACGAACCGTTGATCACGGCCGGTATCCGGACCGTGCTCGAGTCCGACCCCGGCATCGAGGTGGTCGCCGAGGCCGCTGATGGGCGGACTGCAGTCGAACTCGCGCTCGCGCACCGGGTTGACGTCGCAGTGCTCGACCTCAACATGCCCGAGTTGGACGGGCTGGCAGCCGTGCGGGAGCTGCCCGGCGTGCCGGTGGTCATCCTGACCGCTTTCGGCGTGGAACCGAACGTTCGGCGGGCGATCCACCAGCAGGTCGCCGGGTTCGTGTTGAAGAACTGCACGCCCGACGAGCTGATCCGCGCCGTCCGTGCCGCGCACGCGGGGGAGGCCTACCTGTCACCCCAGGTGACGCGGCTGGTGATGGGCATGGTCAGTCCCGCTGACACCGATCGGCGGGAGACCGCCGCCGCGCGGCTGGCAGTGCTGTCGCCGCGGGAGGCGGACGTGCTCCGGCTGCTCGCCGAAGGCCTGTCGAACGCCGAGATCGGCGCACGGGTGCACATGAGCGAGGCGACCATCAAGACCTACGTCAGCCGCATCCTGGCCAAACTGGACTGCACGAACCGGGTACAGGCGGCGCTACTGGCTCGTGACGGACTCGGTTGACCGGTTGAGGCGGCCGGTGCGGGTGGCCCAGCGTTCGAACAGCACGGTGCCGAACGGCGGGATGCTGGCGATCAGCGCGAGCACGGTGGTGCGCCCGTCCCAGCGCAGCGGCCCGCGCACCAGCAGGGCGGCGATGACGTAGGCGACGAAGACGAAGCCGTGGATCGGGCCGAAGATCTTTACGCCGATCTCGTCGCCGACCACCACGTACTTGAAGAACATGCCGATCAGCAGACCGGCCCAGGACACCGCCTCGGCCAAGGCGAGCAGGCGGAAGCGTCCGGCGGGGCTGGTGAGCACGAAGCTCTCCCTTCGGTGGGGGATATGTCCCCATTGTGGAGATGTCGCTCCGGGCACCGCCGGGCGGGTCAGTTCAGTGTCACCAAGATCATGGTGTTCCACCAGGTGTCCAGCCGCTCCAAGGCGTCGGGGCTGGTCGCGCCCGGGGAGATGAGGGCGCCGATGGTCAGCGTGCGGGTGTCCACCCACCACAGCTGCCCGGTGCCCTCCTCGGTGAAGCAGGTGGTGAACTCGCCGGGGACCGGGCCGCTGGTGCTCCGGTAGTACAGCGCGTAGTGCGTGTCCTGCGTTTTGGGGCGGCAGCCGCCGAATTCGTCGCGGCGGGGGATGTTCCGGCCGGTGACCAGTTTCTGGAAGAAGGCGTCCTGGCTCGCTCGATCGGCGAACAGGTGGAAGACGGCGACGGCCGGGGTGGGGAAGTCCGGGTCCGTCTCGTTCGCCTTGGTGCAGGACATGCTCGACACCGCGCCGTCGACCGGTTCGTTGCCACGGCAGGAGGCGTTGCCTCGGTAGACGGTGGGCAGCAGCGGGGCGAGTTCGTCGGTGGACGGCATTGGTTCCGTGGACGGCGTTGACGGCGGGGACTCCCCCGTCGGCGTGGGTGGGCGCGGGCTGCTGGGGGTGGCGGAGGACGGCGTCGCACCGGTGATCGGTGCGCCGGAGACCGTTGCGTTGTTGCTCCGGAACAGCACGACGGTGGCCACGAGCGCGGCGATCACCAGAACGACGAGGCCGACCGGCAAGGCCGAGGCCGGGAGGCGGCGGCGGGGTGGCGGCACGACAACGGGTGGAGCCAGCGCCGCCTTCGCCGCGGTGGCGAGGGCGCCTGCGGTGGGGAACCGCTGCTGCGGGTCCTTGGCCATGCCGCGGGCGATCACCTCGTCGAAAGCCGGCGGGACCGCGGAGTTCCACTGCGAGGGGCGGGGTGGCGGCTCCTGCAGGTGTGCCCAGATCTGCGCCGCGGTGCCGTCGGCGCTGAACGGGCGGCGCCCGGTCAGGCTGGTGTAGAGCACGCACGCGAGGGCGTAGACGTCGGCGCGGCCGTCGACCGCGCCCTTGCCGAACCGTTCGGGCGCCATGTAGTCGAGCGTGCCGAGCACGGCGCCGGAGGCGGTGATGGAGGTTTCCGCGGGGGACGAGCTGCGGGCGATTCCGAAGTCGGCCAGGTAGACGAAGTCACCCGAGGCGACCAGGATGTTCGACGGTTTGACGTCGCGGTGCACCAGGCCGTCGGCGTGGGCGGCGTCCAGCGCGCTCGCCACCTGCTCGACGATCCGCACCGCCCGGTCCGGCGCCAGCGGCCCGGCGTCGGTGAGCTGCTTCAGGTCCGGTCCTTCGACGAGTCGCATGTCCAGGTAGAGCTGCCCGTCGATCTCGCCGTAGGCGTGGATCGGGATCACGTGGGGTTCGCGCAGCCGGGCGACGATCCGCGCCTCGCGCCGGAACCGGGCGCGGAAGGCGGAATCGTCACCGGCCGACGTGGACAGTCGTTTCAGCGCGACGACGCGGTCGTGCGCGGTGTCGTAGGCGCGATGCACCTCGCCCATGCCGCCGCGCCCGAGCAGTTCCTCGATGCGGTACGGCCCGAAGGTCTCACCTGCCATGCCCCATCGACGCCGGCGGAGCCCGCCGGGTTCCCCAGGCCACTCGAGGAATGCCTCAGCGGCTCGTGGCCGCGCTCAGACCGGCGCCCTCGTGGTGCGGCCAGCGCGGCGCTTCACCCTCCGGCTTGTCGCCGAGCACGGTCACCCGCTGCCCGACGCGGCGGCCGGTGTAGTCGTTGACCGCGTAGTGCTGGGTGGCGCGGTTGTCCCACAGCGCGATCGCGCCCGGCAGCCAGCGGTACCGGCAGACCCGCTGCGGGCTTTCGGAAACGCCGAACAGGTGGGCCAGCAGTGCGTCGCTCTCACCGGGCGTGAGTTGCGGGATGCGCCGCGTGAACATGCGGTTCACGTACAGCGAGCGGCGGCCGGTTTCCGGGTGGACGCGCACCACCGGGTGCTCGGCTTCGCTGCGGAACGAGCCGTTGGGGTGCTCGAAGGCGTGGATCGCGGTGAGGCCGTCGAGCAGTTCCCGCAGTGGCGCGGAAAGGGCGTCGTAGGCCAGGTACTGGTTGCTCCACATCGTGTCGCCCCCGGCGGGTGGGCATTGCACCAGTTGCAGGATCGAGGCGATCGGCGGTGACGGGCTGAACGTGACGTCGGTGTGCCACACGTCGGCTTTTGCGCCCTGGTCGGAATCGAGTACGACGAGTTCGTCGTGGCCGTCGAGCTTCGACAAGAAGGGGTGGACCTCCAAGTCGCCGAACCGGCGCCCGAAAGCCTTGTGCGCCTCGGGGGCCAGTCCGGCGGCGTCCGGGAAGAACAGCACCAGGTACTCCAGCAGAAGGTCCCGGACGGTCGCGAAGTCCGAGTCGGAGAGGTCGGCGAGCGGCACCCCGCGGACTTCGGCGCCGAGGGCGCCGGAAATGGGGCTCACCGTGAATGATTCGGGCATGAAGGAATCACCTTTCGGGCATGACGGGAACGTATTTGACGAAATGGGGAAATGCTTGACCGGAATTGCCGGTGAATGCGATTCTCGGATCCGACCGAGCACCGCGACCGGCGGTGCCCTGCCGACTGGAGGAGCTGGATGGCCCCCGCCGACCCCGCCGACCGGACCGACCGCACCGACCCCGCCGCCGCCCTGGCCGGCCTGGTCGACCTCGTGACCCCCTTCGCCGTTCGCGCGGCGGTCACGCTGCGCCTGCCGGAGCTGGTCGCGGACGGCACCACCGGGCTCGTCGAACTCGCCGAAGCGGCGGGGGCGCACGAGGATTCGCTCGGCAGGCTGCTCCGGCACCTGGTCGCCGTCGGTTTGTTCGACGAGACCGCGCCGGGAACCTACGGGCTGACGCCGGTTTCGCGGCAGCTGCTCGGGGAGGACCACCGCTGGCAGCGTGGCTGGCTCGACCTCGACGGTCCCGGTGCGCGAATGGACCTCGCCTACAGCGGCATGCTGCATTCGCTGCGCACCGGCGAATCCGCGTACGGGGCCGTGCACGGCGTTCCGTTCTGGGAGGACTACCAGCGCGACGAAACGCTGCGGTTGTTCTTCGGCGCCATCATGGCCGCCCACGCCTGGCAGACCGGACCGGCGGTGGCCGCCGAGTACGACTGGGCGCCGGTTCGCCGGGTGCTCGACGTCGGTGGTGGCATCGGCGCGCTGCTGTCGGAGGTGCTGCGGCAGCACCCGCACCTCGAGGGCGCGGTGCTCGACCTGCCCCCGGTCGAGCCGGAGGCGAAGCAGGCGCTGGCCGACGCCGGGCTCGCCGGGCGAGCCGAGTTCGTCGGCGGCAGTTTTTTCGACCCGCTGCCCGGCGGCTACGACGTGCTGATGGTGTCGCGGGTGCTGACCGACTGGGGAGACGAGGACGCCACCCGTATCCTGCGCCGCTGCGCCGAGGCGGCCAGCACGGTGCTCATCGTCGAAGTGCTCGCCGGCGAGGAGCACGCGAAGAACAACTCCTCCTTCGACCTGCAGTCGCTGACCCTGCTCGGCGGCCGTGAACGGTCCATCGCGGACTTCCACGCGCTGGCCGCGTCCGCCGGGCTGACCGTGCGCAGCGAGCGGACCGCACCGGGTGGCCTGGTGCTGATCGAATGCGGGGTGGGCTGAACCGCTCATGCCCAGGCCGGGAGCCGCCGGGCCTTCGGGTCCGGCAGCAACCCGATCTGGTGCAGCCGGTCCAGCGGCGTCAGCGGGTGCGTGCCGAGGCCGGACATGTTGTGCATGACGGTGTAGCGCAGCCGGTGGTTCGCGCCGGTGTGCCGCAGCGCGCGGCGGCCGAGCGTGCGGCCCGCCCACGACAGGTCGGTGATCATCCGGGCGGCGTTGTGGCTGGTGCGGCCGATCTGCGTCAGGTCGGCCGCCCGGCGCCTGCCGTATTCGGCCAGGTCGCCGGACTCGGCGAGAACGGCCGCCAGGCAGTCGGCGTCGGCGATCGCGCTGTTCATGCCCTGCGCGGCCATCGGGTGCACGGCGTGCCCGGCTTCGCCGGCCAGCGCCAGGCCGGGGAGCCACAGGCGGGGCGCGAGGAACCGGGCGACCGGCAGCACCTGCCGTCGCGGCAGGCTCGTCAGGATGGCGTCTTCCAGTGGCCGCAGGGCGGGCGTTTCCTGGGCCAGCCGGCGTCCCCAGGCCAGCAGATCGCCGCCACGCAGTTCGTCGGGTGCGATCTGCGCGTACAGCCGGACCCGGTTGCCGGGCAGCGGGTACCGCAGGCGCAGGCCGCGTTCGGTGACGTAGGCGGAGAAGTCGGCTTCGACCTCGGCCACGTCGTGGAGTTCCAGGGCGACCAGGCGGTGCGGGTACTCGGCGCGCTCGATCTCGATCCCGGCTTCCTTGCGCAACCGTGAGGAGATGCCGTCGGCGGCGACCACCAGCGGTGCCTCGATGGTGTCGTCGGCCAAACGAACGCCGGTGACCTGCCCGGCCGAGTCGCGCAGGAGACCCTTGACGAGCACGCCACGCCGGAATTCCACGGTGGCGGGCAGCGAGTCGGTGAGCGCGGTGAGGATGGCGGGGTAGTCGTGGGCGAGCAGCCAGCGGTTGTCGCCGGGCAGGGTGCTGTAGTCCAGCGCCATCTGCGGGTTTCCGGCCGCGTCCCGCGCGACCAGGCGCGCCAGCCGCAGTGCGCCCGCCGACTCCAGCCGTTGCGCCACGCCCCAGGACCGCAGGATCCGCAGGGAACCGGGCTGTAAGACCTCGCCCTTCGCGACCGGTTTCGGGGCGTCCTGTTTTTCGACCAGCGTCACCCGCAAGCCGAGTTGGCCCAGCGCGCACGCCACCGAGAGACCGCCGACCCCCGCGCCGCACACCACGACGTCGGTGCTCATCGGGCGGCCTTCCGGTAGCGCGCCAGCGCCCGCAGGGCGAGTCCGTTCGCCAGCGCCGGGTTCGCGTAGCGCGATACGTGCCGGACGTATTCGTTGACCCGAGCCGCGGGCCAGCCGCCGCCGGGTTCCCGGGACGCCAGCAGCCAGCGCACGCCCGGCAGCACGGAGTGGGCTGGTGCGCCGGCGGCGAGCAGTGCGCTGATCGCCCAGGCGGTTTCTTCGACGGTGCCCGTGTCGGCCGGATCGCCGGTGCCCCAGGAACCGTCTTCGCGCTGGGTGCGTTCGAGCCACGCCCGGGCTCGCACGGCCGCCGGTTCTCCGGGCAGCCCGGCTTTGGCGAAGGTCTGCAGCACGGCCGACGTGCCCGCGGTGTGCATCCGGTACCACACCGATTCGAAGCTGCCGTCCGGTTGCTGCGCCGACGTCAGCCAGCGCAGTCCGCGGTGCACGCGCCGGTCGTCGGCGGGCACACCGGAGTCGAGCAGGCCGTCGAGCGCCTGCGCGGTCATGTGCGGGCACGGCCCGCTGTTCGCCACCTTGGTGTTGCGCACGCACAGTCCCCACGAACCGCGGGTGTCCTGCTGCAACGTCAGCCAGGTGACGCCGCGGCGCACGCTTTCGGCCTGGTCGTCGCCGGGCAGGTGGCACAACGCCGAGACGATCTCGCCGGTCTCCAGCGTGGCGGGCCAGCCGCGGGTGCCCGACCAGCCCCAGAAGCCAGGTGGGCAGCCGAACGCGACGAACGGCTGGTCCTGCTGCAGCCGCAGGAAGAGGTCCTTGGTCAGGCCGAGGCGGGGGTCCTCGCGGTAGCCGGCTTCGAGCAGGCCGCCCGCCGCGTACATCGACCACGTCAGGTCGAGCGGGCCGCTGTTCCACGAACCGTCGTCGTTGGCGTTCTCCCGGAACCAGTGCACCGCGCGGGCCACCATGTCGTGCCCGAGGCCGGCGCGGGCGAGCCCGGCGACGACCAGGCCGGTCACCCAGGCGTCCTCGCACCAGCCGCCGGTGCTGCCCTCGTGTTCGTAGACCTGCCGGATGACGTCGAGCGCCTTGGGTTCGGCCAGCTTCGCGAGTGCTCGGTGCATCCGGCCGAGTGGTTTGTGCCGGGTTTGGGCGAGCCCGAGCGCGGAGACCATGGGTGCGCGCAGGTCGAACAACTTCCGGTAGAGGCCGGGGAACAACGCCAGTTCCAGTGGGAAACGCCGCATTTCCCGGGGTGCCAGCCAACCGGCGAATCCGTAGTACTGTCGGCACCAGGCGACCACTTCGGCATGGGGGATGGCCTCCAGGCCGCCGTAGTCCCGCAGCCATTCCTGTCCCCTGTGGACGGCGATCGCGTGCTCGCCGAGCAGGTGCAGGGTGGCGGTGGCGACGGCGGTCGGGCCCGCTTCGGAGGCCTCCCCGGGCACCATGCTCCAGCCGCCGTCGTCGGCCTGGGTGCGCACGAGCCAGGTCGCGCCGCGCGTGATGAGGTCGGCCGAACCGACGGGGTCGGCGAAGTGCAGGGCGCTCACCGCGCCGACCGTGCCGAGCGTCGAGGTGAGGGCGTGCTCGCCGTAATCGAACACGCCATCCGGCCGCTGCGCCGAGAACAACGCCTCGGCCCCGGTGGCGATGGCTTCGGAGATCTCGTCGGCGCGCAGTGAGGTCATGCGACGGTGTCCTTTCGTCGGAGCAGGGCCGGGGCGGGTGGGATTTCGTGCCGGGCCCGCATGACCGCCTGCGTGACCAGGGACAGCACGAGCACGGGGACCAGCACGGCGAGCGCGAACGCGGGCCCGGCGTTTCCGGCGACGACGGCCGTGGCGAGCACGAGCCGTTCGCCGACGAGCACCTCGTGCGCCCGCAACGCGGTCTGGCGGCTGACGATCGCGCCGGCTCGCACCAGTGGCGTGAACGCGAACGCGCCCGCGACCGCGGCGAGAGCGGTGAGCGCGAGGTGCGCGGCCGGATCAGGGGTACCCAGGGCAGCCGAGGTGAGGAGGAGCAAGCCGATGAAGTAGAGGCCGACGGCGAGCCGTACCGCGTGCCGGACGCCGTGGCGCACGGGCACCGAGCGGTACCCGCCCGCCCGGTCGCCGTCGACATCGCGGACGGTGCCGACCAGATTGGACGCGGTGTCGTGCACCAGGAACCCGAGGGCCACCGGCAGCACCACGGCCGGTGGCCACGGCACCACCAGCATCGCGCCGATCACCACGGCGAGTGCGCTCAGCGCCCCGCGCACCACGTTGCCCGCGGCGCCGCGCTTCTTGAACACCTTGCTGTAGCCGACGATGCCGAGCATGGCCAGCACGAACGCGGGCAGGATGCGCCAGTTGACCAGCACCGCGAGCGACGCCGACAACGCGGCGCAGGCGATTCCGCCGACCAGGGCGGCTTCGGCGGACAGGCGCCCGGACGGGATCGGCCGGTGCGGTTTGCCGATGGCATCGAGCCCGCGGTCGAAATAGTCGCCGAGGTAGTGCCCCGAGAGCCAGCCGAGCGCGGGCACGAGCGCGGCGACCAGGAGAAGCGGCGTCACCGCGTCGCCGGCCGCCGCCGCGCCGGCGAGGCCGAGCAGCGCCGGGTAGCAGAGCGTGTAGGGGCGCCAGGTCTGCACGTGGGCCACCGCGGCTGCCCGCCACCGGCCGCGTGAGCTGGTCACCGGTCCCGCCGGACGGCTGCCCCGGCGATCGCGCCGAGCAGGCCGATCGCTTCGCTGGACGGCAGCGTGCCGAGTTCGGCTCGGGCCACCGCGACCTCCTCCTCGGCACGGGCGCGAGCGGCGTCGAGGGCGCCGGTGGTGGTGACCAGTTCGCGGAGTTCGGCCAGCGTTCGTTCCGGGGACAGGCCGCCGCCGAGGATGCGTTCGAGCGGTTGCGGTCCGGCTTCGCGGACGGCGAGCAGCACCGGGAAGGTCAGCCGCAGGTTGGCCGCGTCACTGGTGCCGGGTTTGCCGGTGACCGCCGGGTCGCCGAGGAACGGCAGCAGGTCGTCGTACATCTGGAAGGCCAGCCCGGCGTGCTCGGCGAAACCGGTGATCGCGGCGACCTCGGCGGGGGAGCCGCCGCCGAGCAGGGCGCCCGCCCGGCAGGCACCGCGGAACAACGCGCCGGTTTTGAGCGCGGCCATCTCCAGGTACGCGGCGAGGCAGTGATCGGCACCGGCGGCGAGCAGTTCCTTGTCCAGCAGAGCTTCCTGCACCTGGCCGCGGCACAGGTCCTCACCGGCGCCCGCCAGCACGCGGACCGCGGCGAGCACCGCGGGTTCCGGCACGCCCAGTGCGGCGCATTCGGCGACGGCCGAGAAGAGGCCGAGGAGCAGTGCGTCGCCGGTGACGATGGCGTCCGGGGTGCCGAAGCGCGCGTGCACCGACGGACGTCCTCGCCGCAGGTCGTCACCGTCGATGATGTCGTCGTGGATCAGCGACGCCACGTGCAGGTATTCGACCGCCAGCGCGGCGGGCAGCACCTGCTCGCGCGTTCCGCCGACGGCTTCGGCGGCGGTCACCAGCAACAGCGGACGCAGCAGCTTTCCCGGGGCGAGCAGGGCGTAACCGGAGATTTCGGCCACCCGGTGCCCGCCGGCCGACCAGCGTTCGTTGAGTGCCCGCCGCACGTCCTCGACAGCGGGGGAGGAGGTGACCTCGTGGATGGCGGTCATGCGGCGAACTCCTTCGCCAGCGCCAGCACCAGGTCGTTGGCCTCGGGGGTGCCGGTGCTCACCCGCACCCCGGCGCCGGCGATTTCGCGCACCGCGACCCCGCCTGCCGCCAGGTGGTCCACAAAGGATTGGTTCCGTTCGCCCAGCCGCAGCCACAGGAAGTTGCCGCCGCTCGGCGGTACGTCCCAGCCGAGGTCCAGCAGGCCGGCCCGCACGCGGTCCCGTTCCGACGCCACTTCGGCGCACTGCTCGCGCATGCGTGCCTCGGCGTCGAGTGCGGCGAAGGCGGCGGCTTGCGCGAGGGTGCCCACGCGGAAGAACGGCAGCGTCGGGCGCAGCGCATCGGCCACCGGCTCGCTCGCGACCAGGTAGCCGACCCGCAGGCCGAGCAGGCCGTGGGACTTGGAGAAGGTCCGGACCACCGAAACGCGGTCGTCGGCGGCCGCCAGCGCCAGGCCGTCGGCGAGCGCGCCCGGTTCGGCGAATTCGCGGTACGCCTCGTCGATCAGCACCAGCACGCCGGGTGGCAGCGAGCGCACGAACTCGGCCAACGCGGCCTGCCCGAGCACTTCGCCGGTCGGGTTGTTCGGATTGCACAGCAGCACCACGCGGGTCCGCGGGGTCACCGCGGCGGCCAGCGCCCGCAGATTCTGCGGCTCGCCGGGCACCGCGACCGGGGTGCCACCGGCGTTGCGGATGAGCAGCGGGTACAGCTCGAACGACGGCCAGCTGTGCACCACTTCGGCACCCGGTCCGGCGTGGGCGTTGAGGAACTGCTGGAGCAGCG
This sequence comes from Amycolatopsis sp. NPDC045836, assembly GCF_056431745.1. Taxonomy (NCBI): domain Bacteria; kingdom Bacillati; phylum Actinomycetota; class Actinomycetes; order Pseudonocardiales; family Pseudonocardiaceae; genus Amycolatopsis; species Amycolatopsis sp. NPDC045836. The sequence goes on from NZ_JBWKKF010000005.1 coordinate 330,304, forward strand.
CGCCCGAACCGGCACCGGGCACCACCCGGGCGGCCTCGGCGCCCAGCCGCCGCGCCAGTTCCGCGGCCAGTCCGGTGGCGAGTGCGTCCTGGGTCAGGTTGACCCGGTTCGCGCCTTCTCCGATCGCCTCCCGGACCCCGGGCAGCACCGGTGCCTGGTTTTCGTTCAAAGCCAGCTGGTGAATGATCGGGACCATTTTCCCGGCCCTCCCGGTGCGATTTCCAACCGAACAGCCGTCGACAGGCTCCGTGCCGTCCGGCGCGGCTGTCAAGGATTCACCCGCGCTTGTCCTGCTTTGTCCGGCGCACTCGGGAAACTGGTGGTTCCGCCAGTTTTTCCGTGGTGAACGGAGCAATTCCCGTGGTTGGCTGGACGTGGGGTGCCCCGGCTGGCTATTGTGCGGCGTTTCCCGGCTGTTACCTGGGCCTGCGCAGGCTGGGAAGACCTTCGGACGGAGTAGTCGGCTGGTTGCTTGCGGTAGTGTGCTCGAACCGTGCCAGCAGATCTTCGTTACGTCCGGCTGTCCGGCGAATTCGGGTGTTACGTCCCGGTGAACGATTCCGGCGACACCGCCGAGATCGGATTCATGTACCAGGAGATATTCCGCGACAACTGCTATCTCGGTGCCGGTGTTCGTTTGCCGGCGGCCCCGGTGGTGGTGGACGCGGGAGCGAACGTCGGTTTGTTCAGCATTTTCCTCAAAACGCGGATCCCGCTCGCGCGCGTGCTCGCGGTAGAGCCCGTGCCCAGCACGTACCAGGCGTTGCGCGCGAACCTGGCGCACCACGGGTTCGAGGACGTGCTCACGCGGGAGGTGGCGCTGGGCGCGTGGCGCGAGGCGGGCGTGCCGTTCACCTACTACCGCGACCTGCCCGGCAACTCGACGCGTTACCCGGAGTCGAAGGCACGCACGCGCGAGCTGGTGCCCACCGCCGGGCGGCTGCTCGCGGACAGCCGTTCGCTGACCGTCGCGGTGGAACGGCTGTCCGACCTCCTGCCCGGCCTCGCCCCGGCCCAGACGATCGACCTGGTCAAGATCGACGTCGAAGGCGCCGAACTGGACGTGCTCGCCGGGATCGCCGATGGGGACTGGGCCCGCATCCGCCAGCTGGTGGTCGAAGCCGAGGACCCCGGTCCCGTGCGGACCCTGCTGAAGCGGCGCGGGTTCGAGGTCACCGAGCGCGAGCCCCGCGGGCCGCTCGCCCTGCTCGGCACGACGACGCTCACCGGGCGGCGGTGCTGAGGTGCGCGTGGTGCTGACCTGCCTGCCGTTCTACTCGCACCTGGTGCCGGTGGTGCTGCCGGTGGCCCGCGCGCTGCGGCGGGCCGGTCACCGGGTGGCGGTGGCGACCGCGCCCGCGATGGCCGCCGAATTGGCGCGTGCCGGGATCGGCCACCTGGCGCTGCCGAACGTCCGGACCCTGGCGCAGTTGCTCGAACGACCCGAGGTCGCCACCAGCCCCGGTATGCCGGGTGATCCGGCGGGCAGCGCGCGGGCGGCGTCGGCCAGGGCGGAGTCCGGGCCGCTGGCCGCCGCCTTCGCCGGACCGCTGGCCGGTGTGTTCGCCCGTGACCTGATCCGGGCGTGCGAGAGCTGGCAGCCGGACCTGATCGTGCGGGAGTGCAACGAGTTCGGCGGGCACCTGGCGGCCGAGTGGCTCGGGGTGCGGCAGGCCGTGCTGGACATCGCGCCGGGCTCGTCGTCGACGCTGCCGTCGGTCCGGGACGCGTTGAACGGCCAGCGCGCCGAACTCGGGCTCGACCAGGTCGACGACCCGTGGTATCCGAGCCGGTGCTTCGTCGCCGGGTTCGTGCCGCCCGGGTGGTACCCGGACGGGGCACCGTCGTGCTACCGGCTGGACGAACCGTCCGAAGTGCTGGATGCGTCGCTGCTCGAACTGCCGGCCGACCGTCCACTCGTGCTCGCCGGGCTCGGCAGCGTCGCGGCCACCGTGGTGCCGGAGAGCGGGGAGCTGCTGGAACTGGTGATCACCGCGCTCGGCCGGTTGCCCGGCACGGCCGTGGTCGCGGTGGGCGGCGACCCGGCGCGGTGGCCGGGGCCGTGCCCGGAGAACGTCCGGTTGATGGAGTTCACGCCGCAGCGGCTGCTGCTGGAGTCGGCGGAGTTGTTCGTCTCCCACGGTGGTTTCGGCGGCGTCGCCGAAGCCGTGCGCACCGGCACGCCGATGGTGGTGCTGCCGTTGTTCTCGGACCAGCCGGCCAACGCCGACCGCGTGACCGCGCTCGGCCTCGGCCACCGCCTCGATCCGGCGGGCCTCGATCCGGCGGTGCTCACGGAAACGTGTGCGCGGGTGCTCGGAGACAACGTTTACCGGCACCGTGCGTCAGCTTTTTCGCGTGCGGCGCTGGCCTGTCCGGGACTGGACGCGCTGGCGGCCGATCTGGTGCTGAGCCGAACGGAGCAGTTCACCAATTCGGCATCGGAGTGAATCGTCGAGAGAAGGTGAATTCATCGGTATTCTTTCGAGCATGGGTTCACGGAATGTCACAAGGCTCTTCGGCAGGCTGGATCGGCCACTCGGTGAGCCCGAAGCCGTGGCGCTGGCCGAGCGCATGTACGGCGCGGACCTGATCGCGGTCGCGGTGCGTGAGCACCGCTTCGGCGTCGCCTCCCGGACCGACGACAACCCCTATCCGGCACTCGAAGTGGCTGGTCAGGCGTTCGTCGAGGTGCTGGCCGAAGCCGGGTTCACGGTGCGGTCGTGGGAGTCGGTCGAGTGGCTTTCCGCTGCCGAGGCGCGGTTGCGCGAGCAGACCGGGGATTTCGCCGAGTGGCTGCCCGCCCCGCTCGCCGCGCCGTGAACAACACCGGTAATGGTGCGAATGGCGGCGGTAATTCGGCCGTGCCGTAGGATTCGGTCATGCCGGGGGAGAGCGTCGCACAGCTGACCGCGGCGGCACGCGCCGGAGATCCGAACGCTTTCGGTGCGCTTGTCGACCCATTTCGTGACGAGCTGCAAGCGCATTGTTACCGGATGCTCGGTTCGGTGCACGACGCCGAGGACGCGCTGCAGGAAACCCTGGTGCGGGCCTGGCGGGCGCTGCCGAAGTTCGACCAGGAGCGCGGTTCGCTGCGGTCCTGGTTGTACAAGATCGCCACGAACCGCTGCCTGACCACGATCGAGCGCCGTGGCCGCCGCGAGCTGCCCGCCGACCTCGGTCCCGGCACCCCGGAGACCGGAGTGTCCTGGCTGGAGCCCTATCCGGACGATCGGCTCGGCCCGGAGGCGCGGTACGCGGCCAAGGAGAGCGTGGAACTCGCCTTCGTCGCCGCGTTGCAGCACCTCGGGGCCCGGCAGCGGGCGGTGCTCCTGCTGCGCGAGGTGCTGGAGTTCTCCGCGAACGAGGTCGCCGACCTGCTGGAGACCACCGTCGCCTCGGTCAACAGCGCGCTGCAGCGCGCCAGGAAGGCGATCGATCCACACCGGACCAGCCAGCAGGCGGAGCTGGCCGCGCTCGGGGACGACGGGGTTCGGAAGCTGGCCGGGGCCTACGCCGACGCGTGGCAGCGCGGTGACCTGCGGGCCATTGTGGACATGCTGACCGAGGACGCCAGGTACGCCATGCCGCCGCTGCCCGAGTGCTACACCGGGCACGAGGCCATCAGCGGTTTCCTGGCCGCCGGGCCGCTCACCCGGCGCTGGCGCTTCCTGCCCGCGCACGCCAATGGCCAGCTCGCCTTCGGCACCTACCGGTGGAACGAGGAACGCGGCGCCTACCTGCCCTCCGGGCTGGACGTGCTCACCGTGCGCGGCGATCGGATCGCCGAGGTGGTCTCGTTCCTCGACGCCGGCTTCGACCGGTTCGGCCTGCCGCCGCGGCTGGCCTAGGTGGCGTCGTGGAAGACCAGGCCGAGGGTGTGGCGCCGGCCGCTGCGCACCGGTGACACGCCGTGCCGGACCGGGGCCGCCGACCAGCCGCGGGCCGAGGCCACCGGGCGGTCGCGGGTGGTGAACACCAGGCCGTGCCCCTGCGGGATGAGCGTGGCCAGGCCGCGTGACTGCGCCCGCGGCCGCTGCTCGACCAGCAGGAACTCGCCGCCGGTGTGGTCGGTGCCCGGCTCGTCGAGATTGACGACGACCTGCAGCGGGAACACCTTCTCGCCGTAGAGGTCGCGGTGCAACGCGTTCCACCCGCCGGTTTCGTAGCGCAACAGGATCGGCGTCGGGCGGGTCTGGCCGGCGTCGTGGCAGACCCGCAGCCAGTCGCTCAGGGTGTCCGGCCATTCGGCGTCCCGGCCGAGCTTGGTGTACCAGTCACGGGCGATCGGCAGCAGCCGCGGGTACAGCGCTTCACGCAGCGCGGCCACCGGTTCGGGGAACGGTTCGGCGAAGTAGCGGTAGTCGCCGTGGTCGCCGAACCGGTGCCGCCGCAGGTTGATCGTCGACCGGAACCGGCCGGTCTCCGACCACAGTCCGGCGATCCGGCGGCATTCGGCCGGGGTGAGCAGCGGCGGCAGCAGGGCGCAGCCGTGGGCGTCCAGTTCGGCGGCCACCGCGGCCCAGTCGGCGGCCGCCACGCGCTTCGCGTACTTGTCCATGTCCGGTAGACGTCCGGGCGCCGCGGAACGTGAGATTCCAAAATCAACAGGTAGAACGTGTTACAGTTTCGCGCATGATCTTCGACCGCTTCCGGCTGGACGGACGGGTCGCCGTGGTGACCGGCGCGGGCCGCGGGCTCGGTGCCGCGACGGCGGTGGCACTGGCCGAAGCCGGTGCCGACGTGGTGCTCGCCGCCCGCACCGAGGAGCAGTTGCGCGAGGTCGCGGCGAAGGTCGAAGCCGCGGGCCGCCGGGCCGAGGTGGTGCCCGCCGACCTCGCCGATCCACCGGCCGCCGCGGCGCTGGCCGAGGCCGCGAACGGGGCGTTCGGCAGGCTCGACATCGTGGTCAACAACGTCGGCGGCACGATGCCGCGGCCACTGCTGGAGACCTCACCGCGCTTCCTCGAGGAGGCGTTCCGGTTCAACGTTTCGACGGCGCACGCGCTGACCCGCGCCGCCGCCCCGGCGATGCTGACGGCCGGTGGTGGTGCGGTCGTCAACATCTCCTCGGTGCTGGGCCGGGTCGCCGGTCGCGGGTACCTCGCCTACGGGACGGCGAAGGCCGCGGTCGCCCACTACACCCGGCTCGCCGCCGCGGACCTGGCGCCGAAGATCCGGGTGAACGCGATCTCGGTGGGTTCGGTGCTGACCTCCGCGCTCGACGTGGTCGCCGCCAATCCGGGACTCCGCGAGAAGATGGAGCAGGGCACGCCGTTGCGCCGGCTCGGCGAACCCGAGGACATCGCGGCCGCGGTGCTGTACCTGGTCTCGCCTGCCGCCGCCTACGTCACCGGCAAGGTGCTGGAGGTCGACGGCGGTTTGCAGGCGCCCAACCTGGACTTCGGCCTGCCGGACCTGTGAGGGTCACGACTTCCAGTCCAGCGGCGACCGGGCAGCCAGTTCCGGGTCGTGCTTGGTGAAGGTGGCCAGGTCGCCGCGCAAGGTGTTGTGGAAGGCGTGGATCAGGCCGTCGCGGACCAGCTTCGTCTGGACGCCGCCCACCGTGCCTTCGCGCGGGCCCGCCGGGACCCGGAGCGTCGACTCGGTGTGCAGCAACAGCAGGCCGTCGCCGATCGGACGGGTGCCGATCTGCCGGATCTCCAGCGCGCTGCCCCGGTAGACGGTGTCGAAGATCTTCTGGTGCTCGGCGGCGATCACCGCCCGGCCGCGCTGGATCCGGCCGACGGCGTCGACGAAGTCGGCGTCCTCGGCGAAGTGCGCGCCCCACGCGGTGCCGTCGCCCGCGTTCCACGCTGCCTGCATTCCGCTGATGAGCTGGTCGATGGTCATCGGGGTATCCTTACTTGGATCGATGATCTAAAACTTGGAACGATGTTCTAATTCGGAGCATACATGGCAGCGGACCTGCCGGGCATCGTCCGGCTGCGAGATCGGCGTGAAGCGCTGACCTTGCGCACGATCCTCACCGCGGCACGGCGGCTGTTCGCCGAACGCGGTTACGCCCGGACCCCGATCCGGCTGATCGCGCAGGAGGCGGGCGTCGCCCCGCAGACGATCTACGCGCACTTCGGCTCGAAGGCGGGGGTGCTGGGCGGGCTCGTCGATTTGCTCGACGACGAGGCGGGGCTGCCGGATCTGGTGGCTTCGGTCGAAGGGCTGACCGAGCCGGCCGAGCTGCTCGGCCTGCTGGCCAAGGCGAGTCGTCAGGTTCGTGAACGCTGCGGCGACATCGTGGCGATCCTGAGCTCGGGGGCCGCCGTCGACCCGGACATCGCGGCCACCGAGGCCGAGGGCGCCCGCCGCAACCGGCTGGGCGTCGAAATGGTGATCGAGCGCATCCGCGGCACGGGGCAGCACGTCGAGCCGCGCGCCGCCGACATCGCCGTCGCCCTGATGAGCGCCGGGGTGCACGACAGCCTGGTCGGCGCGGCTGGCTGGTCGGCGGACGACTACGAGGACTGGCTCAAGCGGACCCTGGTCGCGGCCGTGCTGACCTGAGGCCGACGCGCCGGTGTGGTGCTGCCCTGCACGAGAACGCCGGCTGGGTGCACGCGGTCGGCAGCGCGGTGACCAACGTCGCCGGAGGTGCGGCTGCGCACCGCCGCCGGGACTACCGCGGCTCCAGCAGCACCAGCGGAATCTCCCGCGAGGTCTTGTCCTGGTAGGCGCGGTAGTTCCGGAAGCCGGCGGTGATGCGCGGCCAGAGTTCGGCGCGTTCCCCGGCGGTGGCGACCCTGGCGCGCATCGGTTTCGCCGGTCCGCCGCGCAGGGCCACCTCCACCTCGGGGTGGTCACGCAGGTTCAGGAACCACGCCGGGTGCCGGTGGTCGCCACCGCGGGAGGCGACCACCACGAACTTGCCGCCGTCGTGCACCGGAGCGGTCAGCATCACCGACCGCTTCTGCCCGGACCTGCGGCCGACGGTGATCAGTTCCAGCACCGGCATGCCGGCCACCCGCCTGCCCACCCGGCCGCCGCTGACCTTCAGCAGACCCCGGTGGATGCGGTTCACCAGCTTCAGCGTGACGTCGTGTGGCATGGCCCGACCCTAACGCCGTGCTACCGTGGGGGCAGCCGCACTTCGCAGAGCGCTTCCCGAATTCGCCCGGCAACTGACCGGCCCGGAAGCCCGCGGCGCATTCGAAGGAGTTTCACCGTCAACACCACCACGGCGGGTTATCCGCTGTTCAGCCATCCGCAAGCCGACCAGGCCACCGACGGCTTCGCCGCCGACACGCCCGGCGCCACCCACGAAAACCTCTTCCGCGAGCCCGGGGCCGAATACTCGCTGCCCGACCAGCGTCGCTAGCGCGCCAGCAGCGCCCGCAGCTCCTTGACCACGGTCGACGGATCCTCCTCGGCCATGAAGTGCCCGCTCGACACCGTCCGGTGTTCGAGGTCCGGCGCCCACGCCCGCCAGCGGGCGGCGGCGTCGAAACCGAGCGCGGCACCCCAGTCCTGCTGCAACACGGTCACCGGCATCGTCAGCCGTCGCCCGGCCTGCCGGTCGGCTTCGTCGTGCTCGACGTCGACGGTGGCCGAGGCCCGGTAGTCGGCGACGATCGACGGCACCGCTTCCCGGCTCGCCCGCAGGTACTCGGCGCGGACCTCCGGCGGGATCGCCGACGGGTCGTTCGCCCACAGGTCGAGGAAATGGCCGAAGAAGGCGTCGGCCGAATTGCCGATCAGCTGCTCGGCCAGTCCCGGCGGCTGCGCCATCAGGTACAGGTGGAAGCCGACCGCGGCCGACCGGCCCCGCATGACCTCCCACGTGTCCAGCGTGGGCAGCACGTCCAGGGACGCCAGGTGGGTGATCGCCGCCGGGTGGTCGAGCCCGGCCCGGATGGCCACCAGCGCACCCCGGTCGTGCCCGGCCAGCGCGAACCGCTCGTGCCCCAGCGCCCCGGCCAGCGCGACGACGTCGGCGGCCATGGTGCGCTTGGCGTAGTCGCCCTCCGGTTTGTCGCTGTCGCCGTACCCGCGCAGGTCGGGGCAGATGACCGTGTGGTCGGCGGCGAGGTCGGCGGCCACGTGCCGCCACATCAGGTGGGTCTGGGGAAAGCCGTGCAGCAGCACGATGGGGCGGCCCGAACCGCCGATCGCGGTGTGCAGCGCCACGCCGTCGGCGACGGGGACGCGGTGGGTGGTGAAGGAAGGGATCATGCATCCGATCGTGGGCGCGGCCGATCAGCACCGGATCAGCGCCGGATCAGCGCGGCGGTTAGGTTGTCGCTGTGGTGGGGTTCCGGGTGCTGGGCCCGCTGGCGGCCGAGACCGCGGCCGGGCCGCTGGACCTGAAGGGCCCGCGGCACCAGGCCGTGCTGGCCCGGTTGCTGATCGCGAAGGGCCGGGTCGTGCCGGTCGACCGGCTGATCGGCGATTTGTGGGACGAACCGCCGGACGGGGCCCTCGGCGCGGTGCAGACCTTCGTCGGCGCCCTGCGGAAGGCACTGGAACCGGACCGGCCGCCACGCACCCCGTCCCGGCTGCTGGTGACCGCGTCACCCGGTTACGCGTTGCGCGCCGAGCCCGGTGCGGTGGACGCGTGGCGGTTCGAGGCGGCGGTCGGCGAATCCGCCCGGCTGCTCGCTGACGGACAGGCCGAGCGGGCACGCGTCGTTCTCGACGACGCGCTCGCGCTCTGGCGCGGGCCCGCGTACGCGGAATTCGCCGAGCAGGGCTGGGCGCGAGCCGAGGCCGACCGGCTGACCGAACTGCGGTTGCTCGCCGTCGAACGCCGTGCCGAAGCCGCGATCGCCTCCGGGCAGGCCGCCGCGTCGGTGCCCGACCTGCGTGCCCACGTCGCCGAGCACCCGTTGCGTGAGCCCGGCTGGCGGCTGCTCGCCCTGGCGCTCTACCGGTCCGGGCGGCAGGGCGACGCGCTGACCGCGTTGCGGCAGGCCCGTGAAGTCCTGCGCACCGAACTCGGCGTGGACCCCGGTGAAGGACTGCGGCAGCTCGAAGCCGACGTCCTCGCGCAGGCACCGCACCTGGACGAACCCGTGCTGCCGGTCGAGGCGGAGCCGTTCGTCGGCCGGGACGGCGAACTCGCCGAACTGGTGCGCACCGCGGTGGCCACGGCGGCGGCGGGACGGCCGCGGCTGGTGCTGCTCTCGGGGGCCGCCGGAGCCGGCAAGACCACGCTGGCCACGGCGTTGACCCGGCGGCTCGCCGCGATGGGCTGGACCACCGCGTGGGGTGCCAGCCCCGACCTCCCGGCCGGGCCGGGCGACCTCGCCGTGGCGAGGTTCCGCCGCCAGCGCGCGATCGGGGAGTACCTGGCGAAGCTCGAGAACCAGCAGGGCCGGGCCCCGGCCCTGCTGGTCTTCGACGACCTGCACTGGGCCGACGAGGAAACGCTCGCGTTGTGCACCGGGCTGGCCACCGATCCGGAGGCCGGGCCGGTACTGCTCGTCGGCACCTACCGCGCCACCGAAATCGCCCCGGAGCTGACCGACGCGCTGGGGCGCGCGGCCCGCGCCGAGCCGGTGCGCGTCTACCTCGGCGGGCTGACCGAACCGCAGGTCGATGCGCTGGTGCGGGCGGTCGGCCGTCGTGCGCCGACGGCGGAGAGCACACGGGTGATCCACCGGCGCAGTGCCGGGAACCCGTTCTTCGTCCGCGAACTCGTCCGGCTCTGGGACGCCGAGGGCGAAGCCGGGCTGCACACCGTGCCCGCCGGTGTCCGCGACGTCATCCGGCACCGCCTGTCCGGCCTGCCCGGCACCACGCACCTCCGGCAGGCCGCGGTGCTCGGCGAAACGGTCGACCTCGACGTGCTGATCGCGCTGGCCGGGGACGAGGACGCGGTGCTGGCGTCGATCGAGGCGGCCCTGGTCGCCGGATTCCTGGTCGAGCCGGACGCCGACCGGGTGCGGTTCGAACACGCCCTGGTGCGGGAAACGCTGTACGAGGACACCTCGCGGGCCCGTCGCTCGCGCTGGCACGCCGCCGTGGCCGAAATCCTGGAGCAACGCCGCCCGGACGACGTCGCCGCGATCGCCCACCACTTCGTGCGCGCGGACAGCGCGGCCACCGCGGCCCGCGCCGCGCACTACGCCCGTGCCGCGGCCGAACTCGCCGAACGCCGCCCGGCCCCGCACGAGGCGGCGCGGTGGTGGCGTGCGGTGGCCGCCCGCACCGGCGGCCGCGCCCGGCTGGAAGCGGTGATGGGCCTGGTCCGGGCACTGGCCGTGACCGGGGACCTGGTGCGGGCGCGGCAACTCCGGGCGGAGGCGGTCACCGACGCCGAGGCGATCGGCGACCCGCTGCTGACCGCGCGGGTGCTCGGCTCGTTCGACGTCCCCGCGATCTGGACGGCGAACGACGACGAGGCGCTTTCGGCCCGGCTCGTCGCAGCCGCGGAACGTGCGCTGGCCGGACTGCCCGCGGAGTTCGCCGCCGAACGCGCCCGCCTGCTGATCACCATCGCGATGGAACGGCGCGCGGACACCGGCGGACGGGGCGGGCAGGCCGCGGCGGAGGCCGTGCGGATCGCTCGTGCGCAGGGGGACCCGGCCCTGCTGGCCTTGGCGCTCAACGGGAGCTTCCTGCAGGCGTTCCACCGCGCCGGGCTCGCGCCGGAACGGGCACGCATCGGTGCCGAACTGGCCGAGCTGTCCGCGGCGAACGACCTGGTCACCTTCGAGGTGCTCGGGCACCTCATCCAGCTCCAGGCCAGCGCGGCACTGGCCGACCTCGACGCCGCCGACCGGCACGCCGCCGCGGCCGACCGGCTCGCCGAGCGCTACGAACTCCCGCTGGTCGGCGTGTTCACCGAGTGGTACGCCGCGCTGCGCCTGGCCATCACCGGCCACACGGGCGAAGCGCGAACGGCCTACCGCGCGGCGGCGGCGCGGCTCGGCGGCACCGGGATGTCCGGGCTGGAACCGGGCATCCTGGCGTTGGCCCTGCTCGGCGTCGGCGAAGCGGTGGACGACTACGGCCCGTACGACCCCTGGGTTTCCGGGCAGTCCACTCCGGACTCACCACGGGACCTGCTGTTCGAGGCGCGCACCTGCCTGCACGCCCGGCACGCCAGCCAAAGCGGGCAGACGGCGGTCACGGCGCGGCTCTACGCCGAACTGCTGCCCGCCGCCGGGGAACTCGCCGGTGCGGGCAGCGGCCTGCTCACCCTTGGCCCGGTCGCGCGTTACCTCGGGGAACTGGCTCAGGCATTGGGACGCCCCGATGACGCCGCGAAGCACTTCGAACAGGCCGAAGCGCTCAACGCGCGTCTTCGAACGCGGAGATGATGGCGTGCGTGCACTGCCGGGGGACTTCGTCGTCCGGGGTGAGGAGGTGGCCGGTGATGGTGATCGGCGGGGTGAGCGGGAGGAAGCGCACGCGCGTCGAGCCGATCGCGGCGACTTCGGTGGCCGGCATCAGCGCCCAGCTCCCCGGGTCCGAGCCGACCTCGACGACGGTGTCCTGCGCGGTGCCCGCCGGTCTGCCGAACCGGACGCCGGTGCCCAGCGCCGCGGTGACCGCGGCGTGCAGCGGGGGATCGGACGGCGCCCGCAGCACGTGCTCGGCCAGTTCCGCGACGGACACGCTCGACCGCTCCGCCGCCGGGTGCCGGGTGGACACCACCGCGTGCAACGGTTCCGACCACACCGGCAGCGCCCGCACCCCCGGCGCGGAAACCGGGCCCCGCACCAGCGCCAGGTCCAGCTCACCCCGCCGCAGGGCCCGCACGCGCTCGGTCACCGGCAGGTCGATGAGCACCAGTTCGAAACCGGGGTTCAGCTCGCGCAACGCGTCGATGCCGCGTTCGAGCCGGGCGGTGAGGCCGGCCGCGGTCCCGATCCGCACCAGGTCGCTCGGTTCGTGCACCACCGCGCGCACCCGGTCGGCGGCGCTCAAGGTCTCCCGCGCGGCGGACAGCACGCGGCGCCCGGCGTCGGTCAGCCGGACCGAGCGCGACGTGCGGTCGAGCAGCCGCGTGCCCAGTTCCCGTTCCAGCCGGGCGATCTGCTGGCTGACCGCGGGCTGCACGATGTTCAACCGCTCGGCCGCGCGCCCGAAGTGCAGTTCCTCGGCGACGGTGACGAAGTACCGCAACGCCCGCAGTTCCATCCACCCTCCGATCGATCACCCCATGTTATCGCTGCACGGGTGAACCGGCCCTCGATCCGCGGGCCGATCCGCGCTGGACTGGGGGCATGCGGATCGGACAACACCTCCCCACCCTCGGCGCGCTGGCGGTTCCCGCGGAAGCCGCGAAGGCCGGGAAACGCGGGTACCACAGCGGGTGGACCAACCAGGCACCCGGCGGCTGGGACCCCATCGCCGTGCTGGGCGCGGTGGCGGACTCGCCACCGGAACTGGGCACCGCCGTGGTGCCGACCTACCCGCGCCACCCGGTGGTGATGGCCACCGAAGCGCTGACCGCGCAGGCGCTCACCGGCGGCAAGTTCACCCTGGGCATCGGCCCCAGCCACGAACTGGTGATGACCGGACAGTTGGGCCTGCCCTACGACGCGCCCGCGCGCCACACCCGTGAATACCTCGAAGTGCTGCGGCCGCTGCTGCGCGGTGAGCACGTCAAGCACCGCGGGCGGTTCTTCACCGTCGACACGCAGCTGGCGGTCACCGCGCCCGAACCGCCGGTGCTGGTCGCCGCGCTCGGGCCCCGCATGCTGGAGGTGACCCGCGAGCTGGCCGACGGCACCATCGCGCTGTGGGCGCGGCCGAGCCTGGTCGCCGACTACCTGGTGCCCCGCCTCGGTGACGGCGCGCGGGTGGTGCTGATGGTGCCGGTCTCGGTCACCAGCGATCCGGACGGCGTCCGGGAAAGCTACGCCGAGGAACTCGCGATCGTCCACGAACTGCCCGCCTACCGCGCCGTGCTCGACCGCGGCGGGCTGGCCGGCGTGGCCGACACGGTCGTCGCCGGGGACGAGGAGGCGGTGGCCGCCGAACTGCGGCGGTTCGCCGACGCCGGGGTGACCGATCTGGTGGTCAACCCGGCGGGCAGCCCGGCCGAGCGGGAACGCACCCTCGACCTGGTGCCGCAGGTGTTCCCGCGTGGTGACGCCACCGGGGCGGCCGGGGGGAACTGACCCGGCCCGCGTGTCGCCGGGGCCACAGTGGACATCGAACGTACGTGCGAAGTATGTTGCCGGACATGGAACAGCCGACTGCCCCCGAGCTGCCGTGATCGTCAGTCCGCACACCCGGTGGCGGGGTGATGACCTGCACGGCCGCGTGCCGGTGCTCACCCCGGTGTGGGTGCGCCTGGACGCGCTCTACGTCCGCGTTCCCGGCGCTCCGGAGCACGTGGTGGAAACCGGGCTGGACACCAGCGGGGAGGTACCCGGCCGGTTGCACGGCTGGTTCCCGACGGTGAAGGGGGATTGGCTTGGCGTGGTCAATTTCGACCTCGCCTACGCCGATGGGCGCAGGGACAAACTGCAATTGCCGGATCAATTGGTGCCCGCCTACGCATTGCGCCCCCGCCGCACGTGAACGTGCGGCGGGGGCGCGGGCAACGCTCTGCCTAGAACCAGTGGCTGCGGCCGCCGACCTTGGTGCCGGCGCGCCCGAGTACCGCCAGCACCACGCCGATGATCACCAGCGCGATACCGATCGAATAAAGCACGGGAATGCTCGCGATGATACCGATGACAATCAGGATAACGCCGAGAACGATCATCTAACTGGCCTCCAGGTGGGTAAATCTGCGCCGCCCTGCGGTGGCGCGGGCTGGTTCGGGGTAACCCGCACCCGCCATCGATAAACCCGATCGGATGATCTCGGTTCGGCGTCGCGAATTGTGTCCGGGGAATTACTGAACGAATTCGTCGAACACGCGGCCGAACGGACCAGGCGGCGCGACCGAATGCCGGAGGCGGACCGGCTCAGGCAGGCGGATCGCCGACTTCACCGGGCGGCAGGAAGTGCACGTCGTGCTCCGCCGAGACCCGGACCGCCTCGGCCAGCTCGGTGAGGTCGTGCAGCCGCTCGAACAGCTGCGCCAGCCGTCCGGCGGGGCTCACCCAGAACAACCCGCGCGTCGGCGCCTCGCTCCGGTTGTAGTAGGCGTGCGGCAGGTTCTTCGGCATCCGCACGGTGTCGCCGGGGCCCGCGGTCAGCCACTCGCCGTCCAGGTAGAGGGTGAACACGCCCTCCAGGACGTAGATGTGCTCGTCCTGGGTGGGGTGCACGTGCGGCGGCACCCCGGTGCCCGGCGGGTCGAAGGTCTCGAAGGCGAAGCTGGACTCGGCGGCCGACTTCATCGCGTACCGGTGGCCCAGCACGTTCCACACCCGGCTGCCCATGGCTTCGCCCGCCAGGGTGATCCCCTTGGGCAGCGGACCCAGCACGATTTCTTCGCTCATGCTGCCATCTAAGCGCAGTCGGCACCTCGATCCGGTGTTGATCCCCGCCGGACCGGGGAGAAACCGGGCCGCGTGCCGCAGAATGACCGGGTAGATGTGGTCAAGGTGGTCGAGGACGGGTCCGGGGGTTTGCTCATCCCCTGATCGGGGTAACACCGCGTCACCGACGTTGACCCCTAGCGGAGGTGACGTTCATGGCGGTCCCCGACGGGAACGAGCTGCAGTCCTCGCACTTGCTGACCGACGTCAACGATCTGGCCGGGGTGCGTGGCGCGATCCGGGAACTGGTCCGCCCCTACGGCCGTGATTCGGTGATCGACACCATGCTGGTGGCCGACGAACTCGCGGTGATCGCGCTCGGCAACGGACGGCTCCCCGGTGAGGTGCACGCGGTGATCAGCCCGTTCGCCGCGGCCGAGCCGCAGCTGCGGGTGGAGGTGCGCACCGGGCGGGAGGGGATCCCGCCGGGCACCGCGCCCAGCCCGGAGAGCTGGAAGGTGCTCAACAGCTGCACCCTCGCGTGGGGCATCAGCCGCGACGGCGAGCGCACCACCTTCTGGGCCAACGTCCGGCTCCGGATCCCGGTCACCGAAGAAGAGCGCAACGCCGAGGTGCACGTGCTGCGCCCGCGCCGCTCATCCATGTGACCTAGGTCACAGTTTGGTGACACGATGGTTTGACGGGGCGGTAGCCGGGTAATTGATCACCAGGTCCGGCTGGGGCGGACCGGGAACTTGTCTGCGGAGAGGGAACGCCGGCGGCCACGGGCCGTCGGCGTTTCTGTGTCCGGAGCCCTAGGCTGGTGGTCGTGGCCTGATCGGCTCTCCCGGGGAGACTTCGATGCGCAACGCCCTGCTCGCCCTCGCCTCCGTCCTCGCCGCCACCGCGCTGCTGATCCCGCCCGCCCACGCGGCTGCGCCACCACGGCCGACGCCGGTCGTCTACGACAGCGATCTCGACGTCGACGACGCCTCGACGCTGGCCTACCTGTGCGTGCAGCACCAGCGGAAGCGGATCGAGCTGCGGGCGGTCACCGTCACCAACAACGGGTTCGGCACCCCGGGACGGGCCCGGCAGCACGCGCTGAGCGTGCTCGGCCGGTGCGGGCTGCCCGGTGTCCCGGTGGCCGACGGCTCGGACACCGGCGTGCACCCCGCGCCCGCGTCCACCGTGCGCGACATGGAGGAGGTGCTCACCGGCGCGCTCGGTGACGCCGGGCTCACCCCGCCACCGGCGCGGCTGACCGCCGCGCAGCTGATCGCGCAAACGCTTGCCGAGGCCCGCGGCAAGGTGTCCGTGCTGGTCACCGGCCCGCTGAGCAATCTGGCGAAGGCCGTGCCGCCGGGCAGCCCGCTCGCCGGGAAGGTCTCGGTCACGCACGTGATGGGCGGGGCGGTGCACGTGCCCGGCAACCTCTTCGGCGAGGCGCTGCCCGGCTTCGACAACAGCCAGGAGCTCAACATCTGGCTGGACCCGCCATCGGCGAGTTCGGTCTTCGGTACCCTGCCGGTCCGGCTCACCCCGCTCGACGCGACGAACGACGTGCCGATCACCCAGGCGTACGTGGACCGGCTCGGGGCCGAAGCCGCGACGCCGAGCGCGCGGATCGTGCACTCGATCATGACCCAGCCGATCATGCGGGACGGCATCGCGCTGGGGTACTTCTACTGGTGGGACGCGCTGGCCGCGGTGTGGGGGTTCGGCGACCGGGGAGTGGTCACCGACGTGCGGAAGACCGCGGTCGTGGTGGTGCGGCACGGCGAGCAGTCCGGCCGCACCGCGCCGCGGGCCGGGGGCGACCGGCTGGTGGCCGCCTTCGGCGCCGACCCGGTGCGCTTCGAACAGGCGTTCCTGGACGGGCTGAACGGTAGGGCAGAATGAGGCGGTGGAGTCCACCCGAGTGGACCGCTGGCTGTGGGCGGTCCGGCTGACCAAGACCCGCCCGGACGCCGCGGCGGCCTGCCGGGGCGGGCACGTGCGCGTGAACGACAAACCGGCCAAGCCGGCCACCACGGTGTCACCGGGGGACGAGGTCCGGGCCCGCGTCGGTGACCGGACGCGCATCGTCGAGGTGGTGCGGGTGATCCAGAAGCGCGTCGGGGCCGCGGACGCCGCCACCTGCTTCATCGACCGCACCCCCGCCCCACCACCGGAAGCCGCCATCCCGGTGGCCCGCCGCGACCGCGGTGCCGGGCGCCCCACCAAACGCGAACGCCGCGTCCTGGACAGGTTCCGCGCCGGCGGCTTCTGAGCTGCTCAGGCGGCCATCGGGTGCCAGTCCAGGTACTGGTCACCCGTCCGGCGCAGTTCGGCTTCGAGGCCGGAGAGCCATTCGATCGAGTGCCACGAGCGCACCGTGTAACCGGCCTCGGCCAGCCCATCCACAAAGGCCTCCCCGGCCACCTCCAGCGCGGGGTACGGGGTGAGCCGGGTGTGGTTGGCGATGCCGAGCAGGCTGCCGCGCACGGCGATGGCGATCAGCTCGGCCCCGTGCATCCGGCGGGCGATGGCCACCGCCTCCGGATAGGGGATCTCCCGGTCGAGGCAGGCCGAGAGCATCGTGGTGTTCCGCGGTGTCATCAGGCATCCACTCCCGGCGGCAGTCCATTTGCGACACTGACGACGCGGTTGCAGCCTAGCCCGCCGATCGGGCTCCGTCGTGGTGCGAATGGACCCCGCCCGAACGGGTTACCCCGGGCGGCTGTTCGGGCGGTGACCGTGCTCACCGGCCGGCGAATCGGTGTTAACGCGCGCGCCCGTCCCGGCGACTTACCGCACCGAGACGACTAGTGCGAGGCGTGTGGGTGATGCAGGCAGACACCGTGGTGGAGCGGCTGCTGGCGCAGTGGCGCGCGGACATCGACAGCGTGCCGGTGCCGGAACTGGTACCCCTCGACTTGGCGGTGGCCATCGTCACCGGCGCCCGGCGAAGCGCCTGACCCGGCTCTCCGCGTTGTTCCGGCGCTGAGGCGCAGGTCACCCCGCCGTCCGGAACACCGGGAGCGGCGGAACGTTGTACTGGGTGCCGGTCCGAGTGGAGTCCCCGGGCCTCACCCCTCGCCTTCGCGGAATACCAGGATGGGCTGGAGCCGCGTCGTGCCACTCGCCGCGAGGCGACCCCCGGGCCGGCCTTCGACTCCCGCTTCGCTTCGGAGCCCCCCGATCCTTGAGGCGAAGCGGGACTATTTCTTTCGTCCACCAGCGGTGGTTGAACCGGTTCAGGTGGGGTAATCGAGAGGGTCCCGTCGCTTCGAAGGGAATCCCCCGTGAACCCCGACTTCGCCGTCGCCCTGCGCGTGCACACCGCGGGGGTCGAGGACACCCTGAAAACGGTGGTGGTCACCGGGCCGCTGACCGAAGGCAGCACGGCCGGGCTGCGCGCGTCGATCGAGGCGGCGTGGTCGGCCCCGGTCCCGCGCCTGGTGCTGCTGGACCTGGCCGGGGCGGCCGCGCTCGACCCGGCGGGCATCCGCGAACTGCTCTGCGCCGAACAGCACGGGGAACTGGTGGTGTGCCGCGCCTCGGCCGCGGTCCGCACCGCGCTCGCCGCGACCACGGCCGCCGAACTGCTGCGCGTGCGGGACGAGGCCGGTCACGACGACGCCGCCGCCTGCGCCATAGCTGTCCACAGAGGACGATAAACCCACATCAGCCCCGGGAGGGTGGTCTCGATGTTGTCGATCCCACAGTCGGAGCCGGTCGGTACCACGGCGAGAGCGGGCGATTGGCCGATGCGGCAACTGAGAGCCGCCAAGGGCAGCACCACGGTCAGCGTGGTGCTGCCCGCCTGCAACGAGGCGGCCACGGTCGGTGCCATCGTGTCGATGGTGCGCCGCCACGAACTGGTCGACGAGGTCGTGGTGGTGGACTCCTGTTCGGCCGACGCCACCGCCGAGGTCGCCGCGGCGGCCGGGGCGCGGGTGGTGCACCAGGCCGAGGTGCTCGGCCACCTGCCACCGCTGACCGGCAAGGGCGAGGCCATGTGGAAGGGGCTCTACGCCACCGAAGGCGAGCTGGTGGCGTTCATCGACGCCGACCTCGTCGGCTGCCCGCCGGAGTTCGTCACCGGCCTGCTCGGCCCGCTGCTGACCGAACCGGCGACCGCCTTCGTCAAGGGCTTCTACCGCCGCCCGCTGGTGCACGGCAACCGGAGCGAACCGGACGGCGGCGGCCGGGTCACCGAACTGGTCGCCCGCCCGCTGCTCAACCTCTGCTGGCCGGAGCTGTCCGGCTTCGTGCAACCGCTGGCGGGTGAGTACGCCGGACGGCGGTCCGCGCTCGAGGCGGTGCCGTTCGTCTCCCACTACGGCGTGGACATCGCGCTGCTGATCGACCTGTTCGAGGTGCTCGGGCTCGGCGCGATGGCGCAGGTCGACCTCGGCCAGCGGCGCCACCGCCACCAGGACATCGAGGCGCTGGGCCGGATGTCGGCGCAGATCATGCTGACCGTGTTCGACCGGCTGGAACGCGCCGGGCGCGGGGTGGCCCCGGTCACCCCGCCCGCGCGGCTCAACCAGTTCCGGCACCGCGCCGGGCCGCACGGCGACGTCCGCGAGGTGGTGGCCACCGAGATCACCCTGCCGGAACGGCCACCGCTGGCCACGCTCCGCGCCGGAACCAGCTGGAGCCGGGCATGAGCATCCGGGTGCTGATCAACGCCGGCCCGTGGCTCCCGGTGCCGCCGGACGGCTACGGCGGGATCGAGAACATCGTCGCCGCACTGGTACCGGAACTGCGGCGGCGCGGGGTGCACGTGGTGCTCGCCTCCATCGGCGCGAGCACGCTGGAGACCGACGAACGCGTCACCGCCTACGACGAGCCCCAGTTCGGCCAGCTGCTCCGGCCGTACAACCGGGCGATGGGCACCGGCATGACGCACATGCGCCGGGTGGTCGAGGAACTGCGTGGCCGAGACGACCTCGACCTGGTGCACGACCACGTCGAGGTGGTCGGCCCGGCGATGCTGGGTTCGCTGGGCGAGGCCGGGCCGCCGGTGCTGCACACGCTGCACTGGGACCTCGCCAAGCACCCGAGCTTCTACGGGGAGTTCAACGGGTACGGCCGGATCCACGTCAACGGGGTGTCCGCGGCCCAGCTGGCCGGTGCGCCACCGGCGTTGCGGGCGCACAGCCTCGGCCACGTCCACCTGTCCACCCCGCTGGCCGAGCGCGCCGATCGCCGGGAAACCCCGCCGAAGGAGAACTACGTGGTGGTGCTCGGGCGCGTCACCCCGGGCAAGGGCCAGCACGTGGCCGCGCGGCTGGCGGACCGGATCGACGCCGAAGTGGTGCTGGCCGGGCCGATCGGGCCGTTCCACTCGGTGGCGGCGCTGGAGCGGGCGCTGGCGGGCGATCCGGAAACCGCCCGCAACCCCGACGTCCGCTACTGGTGCGACGAGGTGCGCCCGCACGTGGACGGGCGGCGGGTCCGCTGGATCGGCTCGCTGCGCGCCACCGAGCGCGACGCGCTCGTGGCCAGGGCACGTGCCTGCGTTTTCCCGTTGCACTGGGAAGAACCCGGCGGGACCGCGGTGGTGGAGTCACTCGCGCTGGGCACGCCGGTGATCGGCTACCGGCGCGGCTGCCTGCCCGAACTCGTCGACGAAGGCAGCACGGGACTGCTCGTCGACCGCGGTGACGAGGACGGGCTGGCCGACGCGCTGAACCGGGCGGGCGAACTCGACCCCGCGGCCTGCCGCCGGGCCGCCGCCACCCGGTTCACCCCGGCGGTGATGGCCGAGCGGTACCTGGCGCTCTACGAAACCGTGCTGGGCCTGGAGTCGGTGGCGCACCGCAGGAACGGGCTCACTCCGGCGTTGAAAACGTGAACACCGCCTGAAGCACGTGCCGTCGCCGTTCGGCCAGCTCGGCGAACAACGCCGGGGCCTGGCCGAACGGCACCAGGTCGGTGATCAGGTGCTCGCGGATCGCCGTGCCTTCCGCCCGCAGCAACGCGATCGTCTCGGCGGACAGGCGTTCGCGGTCCCACGAGTGCGCCAGCCCGCGCGGCATCCGCCCGATCTGGGCGCAGCGCAGGCCGAGACCGTTGTGGTGGAACTCCTCGCCGAGCCGCAGCGCCTCCGCCCCGCTCTGGTAGAACGCGAGGTCGATGACGGTGCCCTGCGGCCGCAGCAGGCGCAGCGCGAGGCCGAGGGTGTCCGCCTGACCACGGCACTGGAACACCAGATCGGCACCCCGGTCGCCGGGCCGGTGCCGCCACCGGGTCTTCAGCCGCACCGGCACGTCCCCGGTGCCGGGGTCGAGGGTTTCCAGGCCGAGCTCTTCCGCGGCCTGCCGTCGTTCCGGGGTCGGATCGACGACCACCACCTCGGCGGCGCCGTGGTGCCGGGCGAACAACGCGGTCAGCAAGCCGACCACACCGGCGCCGGTGACCGCGACGCGCAACCCGGCCACCCCGTCGCCGAGGGAGCGGACGCCGGTGCCGTGCAGTTCGGCGGCCGCGTGGAGCAGGCCGTTGGCGCAGATGGGACCCATGTGCGCGACGTAGATGCCGAGCAGCGGGTCCAGGTCCGGCGGCAGCGGCACCACGCGCTCGGCCAGCGGATCGGCCCGGTGGTGCGAGCGGTGGCCGTAGGTCATCGCCACCAGCGTGTCCGGCTCGAACGCCGGGACGCGGCTCGCCGTGATCCGGCCGACCTGCATGTAGCCCCATTGCCGCACCGGGAAGGCGGCGGGCGCGGGGTCGCCGCCGAACAGGCCCAGCTCGGCGTCCCAGCCGTGGCGGAGGTTCGGGTGGGTGCCCTTGACGAAGGCCAGTTCGGTGCCCGCGGAAAGTCCGCTGTAGACGGTTTCCAGGTCGAAGGTGCCCTCCGCCGGTCGATCCGGGTGCTCCACCGGGCACAGCTGGACCCGGCCCGGCTGGTCCACCACCAGCATCCGCTCAGCAGGCATGGTTGGGCGCCTCCAGTTCCACCGGCACGCCCCTGGCGGCCGAATCGGCGATCGCGCAGGCGAGCCGGTGCGTGCGCAGGGCGTCTTCGTACGGGGTGCGGATGTCGTCACCGAGGCCCAGCACGGCGTCGATGAAGGCGCGGTCGGCGGCCCGCTTCGCCGCGTCGGGGTCGAGCAACCGGGTCTCCGGCTCGTTCGCCCCGTCGCGCAGCAGCAGTTCGCCTTCGGTGACCGAGATCGCCAGGTCGCCGGCGTAGACCTCCAGCCCGGCCCGGTGCTTCCAGCCGAGCAGGCAGGTCGCCGCGAGCGTGCCGACCGCGCCACCGGCGAAGCGCAGGTTCGCCACCGTGGCCCCGTCGATGTCGGCGCCCGGCACCCCCGGCGGATCGGCGTCGGCGAGCGCGTGCACCGCGGTCACCTCACCGATCAGCAGCCGGGCCAGGTCCAGCACGTGGATGGCCTGCTCGATGACCTGGCCACCGGACTGGGCGCGCCGCGCCCACCACGGCACCGGCGGCACCTTGTCCAGCCAGGCACCAACGGCCAGCCGCACCGGCCGGTCCCGCAGCACCTGCTGCGCCAGCTGCACGCCCTGGGAGTACCGCCAGTGGTGGCCGACCGCGGTGACCAGCCCGGCGTCGGCGATCAGGCGCGCGGTGCGTGCCGCGTCCTCGGCGCCGAGGCCGACCGGTTTTTCCACGAACAGCCCCAGACCGGCGGCGGCCACGGCCTCCTCCGGTGCGCCGTGGCACCACGGCGGCACGCAGACGTAGACCGCGTCCAGGCCCGAGTCGATCAGTTCCGCGACGCCGGGCACCGCGCGGGCGCCGTGCAGCGCCGCGAACTCGGCCGCCCGATCTCGGTCGACGTCGGTGACCGCGACCAGTTCCACGTCCGTGAACCCGCTGAGTGTTTCCGCATGACGCCGGGCGACCCCGCCCGCTCCGACAAACCCGATCCGGCAAGCGGCCATACCCGGGGAATACCCCTCGATCGGGTGACGAAACGACCCTAGGCCGAGAACTGCCGGGTGAACCACCGCGTCAGGACCTCGTCGACCGCCTTGGTCGCGGGCAGCTGCGGAGCCGGCTCCAGCCCGGGTTCCTCCGCCAGCGGGTGCGCCAGGCCGGGCACCTCGACCAGTTCCAGTTGCTCCGGCTGGGCGTACCGCTCGCGCAGCACCCCGATCAGCTCGGCCGCGTCCGCGCGCAACCGGGGGTGGTCCCGCTCGCCGCTGACCAGCAGCAGCGGCGGCTGACCGGTGATTTCCCCGGCACGGGCGACAAAATCCAGTTCGGCGGCGGCCTTTTCGGCTTCCTCGGTCCAGTGGTACGGCTTCCCGGTGAGACCTTCGGCGAGCCCCACCGCGGAGCCCACCCGCACGGCCGGGTTGACCAGCGCCGCCGCGCGGATCGGCACCCGCGAACTCAGCACCCGCAGCGCCACGGCCCCGCCGAGCGAAGCACCGAGGACGCCGATCGGCCCGTCGTCGACCGGGAGTTGTTCGCGCACCGCGGCGAGCGCGGCCGGGAACTCCCCGGCGGCCTGGTGCGCGAACGGGGCCAGGAACTTCAGCAGCACGTCCTCGCGGGCGAGCGCGATGGCGGCGTCGAGCCGGCCGTCGACCATGCGCGCCCCGCACATCGGCATGCCGAGGTGCACCCGCCAGGCGGGCACCCCGGCCATCGGCAGCGCGGCGGCGAACGCCGCGTCCGTGCGCGGGGCGTCCAGCATGTGCCAGGTGACGAGCAGCGGCGCGGGCCCGTCCCCGGCGCCGGCTGGTGGCAGGGCGGTGAACGGCACCCCGGCGGCGGTACCGGTGATCTTCTCCATGTGTCCCCCAGAGGTCGGTGTGCTGCCACCGTAGTCACGCGGAGGGCGCCGGTGATCCTGCTTTCGCCACCGGCGAACCGCCTAGGATTCCGGCATGTCGACCGAAGAAGTGGTGGCGCCGACCGAATTCCCGCGCCGGATGGGCAAGGTGGCGCCACGCGAACTGGCCAACCACGGCTACACCAGGTTCGAACAGCTGACCACGGTGACCGCGGCGGAACTGCTGAAGATCCACGGCGTCGGCCCGAAGGCGATCCGCATCCTCGAAGAGGAACTCGCCGCGCGCGGGCTCTCCTTCGCCTGACTTCACCCGTTCGTCGGGTTTCGGCCGCCGCGGGCGGGTATCTCGGAAGGAGCGCAAAAGCACGGAGCACGAAGGTGAGACACATGACGAGCACGCGGGAGCGGGAGACCACGGAACCGGAGCCGGCCACCTCGATCGAGATCCCGGTGCAGACCGAGCGCACCGACGAGTTCTCCGAAACCGACCTGGAGCCGACGATCGTGCTCGGCCGGGAGTGATTCAGGTGGTCAGCCGCGCCGGCAGGTGCTCGTAACCGCGCAGGATCCGGGTGGCGCGCCGCCGCGCCCCCGGCAGGAGCCGCAGCCGCGGGAAGCGGTCGAACAACACCTTCAGGCCGACCTCGCCCTCCATCCGGGCGAGCGCGGCACCGAGGCAGTAGTGCCTGCCGGCCGAGAACGACAGGTGCTCGCGTGCGTTCTCCCTGGTGACGTCGAACCTCGCCGGATCGGTGAACACCGCCGGATCGCGGTTCGCCCCGGCCAGGATCGTGGTGACCACGGCCCCTTCCGGCACCCGCACCCCCGAGACCTCGGTGTCCCGCAGGCAGGTCCGCCCGGTGAGCAGCACGGGCGGGTCGACGCGCAGGATCTCGTCGACCGCGTTCGGCCAGCCACCGGGATCGGCCTGCAGCGCCTCGCGCTGGCCCGGGTGCTCGTGCAGCAGCGCGATGCCGTTGCCGAGCAGGTTCACCGTGGTCTCGAACCCGGCCGCCAGCACCAGTCCGGCGGTGGCCCGCAGTTCGCGGTCGGTCAGGCCGACCCCGTCCTCGCGGGCCGCGATGAGCTTGCTCAGCAGGTTGTCACCGGGGTGCTCCCGCAGGTGGTCCAGGTGCCTGCCCAGCCAGTCGTCGAACGCCGCCAGCGCCGCCTCCACCGCGCGGAACTGCCGCCACGGCAGGCCCATGTCCAGGCTGGGCGCGGCGGCGGTGCCCAGTTCCAGCACCCGCTGCCGTTCGCGGGCCGGTACCCCGAGGATCTCGGCGATCACGGTGACCGGGAGCTGACCGCAGTAGGTGGCGGCCAGGTCGACCGGATCGGCCGGGTCGAGCCGGTCGAGCAGGTCGTGGGCGATCTGCTCGGTGCGCGCCCGCAGGTTCTCCACCGCCCGCACGGTGAACACCCTGGTGACGAGCTTGCGGTAACGCGTGTGGTCCGGCGGTTCGGTGGCCAGCAGGGACGGCGGGGCCACCGGGTGCAGCAGGCCGCTGGCCGACCACTCGGTCAGCCGCGCCAGCACGCCGTCCCCGGCCGCGCCGACCCCGCTGCGGAAGTCGTTGCCGGTCAGCACTTCCTTCACCGTGGCGTGGGTGGCCGTGGCGTGGACGAACCGCGACCTGAGCAGCGGCCCGCGGGCGCGGATGCCGTCGAACACCTCGGCCAGTTCGGCCGTCGGTGCCGCGCTCGCCTCGACGAACAGGCGAGCCTGCAGATCACCGCGCCGGGCCGCGGCACGCAACGCGGTGCGGGGGAGCGCGTGGCCGAGCCCCCAGCGCACGACCGGCTTGATCGTCTCGGCAGTGGTCACCTTACCAACGGTAGGGAAGGCGGGAGTGCCTGGTCAAGCTCGGTTTTACTGAACAATGTGGACCGCTCCGAGCCCGGCTGGCCAGCTTCGGTGCTTCGCCGTTGAAAGGTGGACACCATGCGTTCTCGCCCGTTCGGCACGCTCACCACCGCCGTGCTCGCCGCCGCTCTGCTCGTCCCGGTGGCGCACGCGTTCCCGCCCACCGCGAAGCAGCAGCTGCCCGACCACCTGCGGGCGACCGCCGGTTCCGGGGTGGTTTCCGGGCAGCACAACAAGGAACCGGCTTCGCTGCCGTCGCAGTACACCGCGCAGGTGCACGCGGTCACCGGGCAGTACCCCGGGCTCTGGGGTGGTGACCTGATGTTCCGCGCCCCGACGTCGCCAACCGGCAACGCGTGGTCGACCAGGCGAAACCGAATGGGCCAACGGTTCGCTGGTGGCGCTGACCTGGCACGCGTGTACGCCGGCCGGGCCGAGCACCTGCGAATTCGACGGTGGCGTGGCGTGAAGACCTCGATCTCCGAGCCGCAGTTCCGCGAGATCGTCACCGGCGGCACCGGGCTGAACCAGGCGTGGAAGCGGCGGCTGGACGAGTTCGTGCCGTACCTGCAGCAGTTGGAGGCCGCCGGGGTCCCGTTGTTGTTCCGGCCGCTGCACGAGATGGACGAGACGTGGAACTGGTGGGGAACCGGCCGGGTCCGGACGGCGGCGCGAAGTTGTACCGGATCACCAGGGACCACCTCGCGGGCAAGGGACTGGACAACCTGATCTGGGTGTGGAACGTGCAGGACAACCCGGCGGGCGGCTGGGCCCGGTACTACCACGGCCACGACTACGTCGACGTGGTTTCGCTGGACGTCTGGTACAAGGGCCGCCCGACCCAGGCCGACTACCAGCCGGGTAGAAACCGGTGGCCGTGGCCGAACTGGGCAAGGTCCCGGACGCGGCCGTGCTGGACGGCCAGCCCCGGTGGAGCTACTTCACGGTCTGGTCGGAACAACTGCTCGGCAACAACACCAACGCCGAGATCCAGGCGGGCTACTTCCACCCGCGTGTGCTGAACCAGGGCGAAATCCAGCTCCGGTGAATGAGCCGCCAATCCGGGGACCCGCCGGTGCCGAATGACCGCATGAGCAGGTTGGACGAAAGATCGCGGCTGCCGGTGCTCCGCTCGGCGCTGGCGGGGGTGCTCGCGTTGCTCGCGGCGCTGGCCACCGGGCACCTGGTCGCCGGGTTCGCCGGTAACGGGGCTTCGCCCTACCTCGCCGTGGGCAACGGCGCGATCGACCTCACGCCGGTCGGGTTGAAGGACTTCGCGGTCCGCACCTTCGGCACCCACGACAAGCTCGTGCTGCTGCTCGGCATGGCCGTGGTGCTGCTGCTCGGCTCGGTGGCCGCGGGGCTGGCGTCCCGGCGGTCGGCGGTGCCCGGGGTGGTGGTGATCGGGGGTGTTCGGCGTGGTCGGCGTCGTCGCGGTGGCCGCCCGCCCGGACCTGACCGGGGTGGCGCTGCTCGCCCCGGTGGCCGGCCTGCTCGCCGGAGTCGGCGTTTTCCTCGTCCTGCACCGGTTCCTCCGGGGCGGCCGGGAAGCGGGCAGCGGGGGACCGTCGCGGCGGGCGGTGCTGGCCGCCGGGGCCGGGGTGGTCGCCGGTGCGGGGGTGGCGGGTGCCGCGGGGCAGTTGCTCGCCGGTACCCGCGACGCCGCTGCCTCACGGGCGGACGTCGGCGCGCTGGTGCCCGTGCGCCCCGCGCCCGCGATCCCCGCCGACGCCGACTTCGCCAAACTCGGCACCCCGCCGTTCCTCACGCCCAACAAGGACTTCTACCGGGTGGACACCGCGTTGACGGTGCCGCAGGTGCGCACCGGCGACTGGAGCCTGCGCATCCACGGCCTGGTCGACCGGGAACGGACCTGCACCTACGCCGACATCCGCGACCGGCCGCTGGTGGAACGCACCATCACGATGACCTGTGTGTCCAATGAGGTCGGTGGCCCCTACGTGTCCACGGCCGACTTCGTCGGCGTGGAACTGGGCGAACTGCTCGCCGAAGCCGGGGTGCGACCGGGCGCCGAGCAGCTGTTCTCGACCAGTGTGGACGGTTGGACCGCCGGGACACCGGTGGCCGACGCACTGGACCGGGGCCTGCTGGCGATCGGGATGAACGGCGAACCGCTGCCGGTCGAACACGGTTTCCCGGCCCGGCTGGTGGTCCCCGGCCTCTACGGTTACGTGTCGGCCACCAAATGGGTGACCGACCTGGAACTGACCACCTGGGCGGCCCGGCGCGCGTACTGGCTCGAACGGGGCTGGGCCGAGCGGGCGCCGATCAAAACGCAGTCCCGCATCGATTTCCCCAAGGGGTTCGAAACGGTTCCCGCGGGAAGGGTGCGCGTCGGCGGCACGGCCTGGGCGCAGCACACCGGGATCGACCGGGTGGAGGTCCGCCTCGACGCGGTCCGTGGCAGGAAGCCTTGCTGTTGAAGGAAGTCAACCGCGACACCTGGCGGATGTGGTGGCACGAGTTCGAGGTGCCCGCCGGTACCCACCAGTTCTCCTGCCGGGCCACCGACAGCTCCGGGTACACCCAGACCGAGGAGCGCCGCGGCACCGTGCCCGACGGCGCCACCGGCAGGCACACGATTTCTTTTTCCGCGAAATGACGGGATGGGCAATCCGCTCCCGCCGCGGTTCCGAATGCCAGTCAAGACGCAGTTCCCGCCGAAATTGGAGTGATCTCCCGTGAAGAACCTTCGTGCCGCCGGAATCGGTTTCGCCGCGGTGGCCGCGCTGTCGCTGTCCGCGTGCGGCACCGACGATGCGGCTGCTCCCGCCAACAACGCCGCCCCGGCCCCGGCGCCGTCGAGTGAGATGGCGCCGCCGATGACGGCTCCCGCCGCGATGGGCGAGGGTGTGACCACCAACGCCGACGTGTTCGGTCCCGCCTGTTCCCAGCTGCCCCAGGGCAGCGAGCCGGGTTCGCTGGACTCGATGGGCCCGCAGCCGGTGGCCAGCGCGGCCTCGACCAATCCGCTGCTGACCAAGCTGGTCGCCGCGGTCAAGGCCACCGACCTGGTGGACACCCTGAACAGCCAGCAGGCGATCACCGTGTTCGCCCCGGCCGACCCGGCGTTCGCCGAGCTGGGCGACGCCAAGTTCAACGAACTGGCGGGCAAGCCCGCCGAGCTGGCGCCGATCCTGCAGTACCACGTGGTGGCCAAGCGCTACGACGCCAAGGGCCTCGAAGCCGCCGGTGGTTCGCTGGAGAGCTTGAACACCGCCGGTGGCCCGCTCAAGATCGAGGGCAGCGGCGAGAACCTGACCGTGAACGGCGCGAAGGTGCTGTGCGGCAACATCCCCACCAAGAACGCCACCGTCTTCGTCGTCGACAAGGTGCTCATGCCCGGCACCAACCAGTAGGCACCGGCGGGTACCCCGCGGCGGCTTCGCGCACCACGCGGCGCCGCCGCGTTCCGCTGCCCGGTTTCAGCCGGGCTCGGCCGTGCCGTCGCCCGCCTGCCTGCTGCCGACGTCGGCGGCGGTCGGCTCGGCGGCGGGCAGGGCGAACTCCGCCCACACCGTTTTCCCGCCCTCGTGCTCGGTCTGCCCCCAGGCCGTGACGTAGGCGTCGACCATGCGCAGCCCGCGGCCACCGTCGGTGCTCGGCGCCCGGTACTCGGCCCGCACCGGCGACCCGTCGCTCACCTCGGCCCGCAGCGACCCGGCCGTGTGCCGCAGCACGACCCGGCGCGGCGCCGCGCCGTGCCGGACCGCGTTCGAAGCCAGTTCGTCCAGCGCGCCGACGATGTCGGCCAGGTCCTCGGCGTCGATGCCGGGCACCCCGGCCAGCGCGGCCCGCACCCAGGCGCGGACCCGGCCCAGTTCCGCCGGGTCACCGGAAAGATCCAGCGCGTGTTGTCCTGGATCGCTGTCCACCACGGTCGCTGCCCTTTCCCCCGATCGGAAGACGCTGTCCCCTCGGATAGCTGATCGGTGAGTACCCCAGCGTAAACCTCTCCGGCGACGCGGCGAGCTTACGCGAACCCCGCCGGCGGGGGTGTGTAGCCTTCCCGGGACGGCCGTCCGGGTATGGCGGCAAATGGCGGACTCGGTGGATTCGGAGGGTGGATGGGCCCGGCTCACTCGCCTGAACAGGCAGGTCCGCTGCCGCGGTTGTCGGCCGGCTACCGGATGAGCGTGCTGCTGGTCGAGGACGACGACGGCGACGCGCTGCTGGTCGAGGAGATGCTCGCCGACGTGCTCGAGCCGACCACCCTGGACCGGGTGGGCACGCTGGCCGAAGCGCTGTCGGCCCCGATCACCGCCGACTGCGTGCTGCTCGACCTGGCCCTGCCCGACGCGATGGGCATCGACTCGGTGGCCCGCCTGCGCCGGGCCGCGCCCGCCACCGCGGTGGTGGTGCTCACCGGCCGCGCCGACGAGCGCACCGGCCAGGCCGCGGTCGCCGCCGGAGCCCAGGACTACCTGGTCAAGAGCCAGGTCGACGGGCCGCTGCTGAGCAAGGCGCTGCGGTACGCCTGGGAGCGCAAGCGCGCCGAGCAGGTCGAGCAGTCCCTGCGCGAGCAGCAGCTGCTCGCCAGCGAGTACAACCGGCTGGAACGCGGGCTGCTGCCCACGCCGCTGCTGGCCTCGGCCGAGCTGTCGCTGGCCGCCAGGTACCGGCCCGGCCGGGACGGCGCGCTGCTCGGCGGCGACTTCTACGACGCGGTCGAGACCGCCGACGGCACCCTGCACGTGATCATCGGCGACGTCTCCGGCCACGGGCCCGACGAGGCGGCGCTCGGGGTCGCCCTGCGCATCGCCTGGCGCTCGCTGGTGCTCGCCGGGCTGCCGCCGGACCAGGTGCTCGCCACCGTCCAGCAGGTGCTCACCCACGAGCGCATCCACAACCACTTCGCCACCGCGTGCGTGGTGTCGGTGGCCCCGGACCGGCGGTCGCTGCGCATGCGGCTGGCCGGGCACCCGCCACCGCTGCTGATCACCGGCACCGGTTCGCGGCTGCTGCCGGTCGACCGCCTCGGCGTGCCGCTGGGCGTGCTGCCCGACGCCCGCTGGGAACCCGTCGAGGTCGCCCTCGAACCGGGCTGGACGCTGCTGCTGTGCACCGACGGGATCTTCGAAGGCCGCGGTGGGCGCGGCGCCGGACTGCTGGGGCAGGAGGACATGACCGGACTGTTCCTCGGGTTGCTGCGTACCCGGCCCGGCTGGCGGGAAGCCCCCGCCCAGGTGCTCGACGACCTGATCGCCGAGGTCGAGCTCCACAACGGCGGCCCGCTCGACGACGACGTCGCGGTGGTCCTGCTCAGCCACCAGGAGGCCGCGTGAACGAGGTTTCTGCCGAGGCCACCGAAACGCCCGGCCAGCAGCGCAGCCGGGCCGCGCGGAGCTGGCCGATCCGCCGCTGGCTCACCCTGCTCGCCAGCATCACCGCCGCGCTCCTGATCGGGGTGATCGTGGCCGGGGTGGTGGCGGTGGAGAGCCTGGACGGCGCCCGCATCCGCCTGGTCGACCAGATCGACCCCGGGCTGACCGGGGTGCAGACGCTCACCGCGGCCCTGCTCAACCAGGAGACCGGTGTCCGCGGTTACCTGCTCACCGGTGACCGCCGCTTCCTCGCGCCGTACCCGCAGGGCCTGGCCGAGCAGGCGAAGGCGGTGGCCACCCTGCGTGACGCCGGAGCCCAGCCCGGCACGGCGCACGGCGCGGACCTCGACGCCGTGCTGGAGCGGGCGGGGCAGTGGCAGCGGCTGGCCGACAGCTGGACCGCACCCGGCGCCCCGCCGATCGGCCCGGCACAGGTCGAGCAGAGCAAGGCCGCCTTCGACGGCGTCCGCCAGGTGCTCGACGTGCAGCGCACCAACTACACCAACGCGCGCATCGAGGCGCGGGCCGACCTGGACGACACGGCCGGCTTCCTGCAGTCGATGCTGGTCGCGGTCGCCGTCCTGCTGATCGCCCTGTTCGCCGCGCTCTACCTCGGGTTCCGCCGGGCCATCGCGCGGCCGCTGCTGACCCTGGCGGCCGAGGTCAGATCGGTCACCGAGGACGACCTGCACCGCCAGGTCAGCGTCAGCGGGCCGCGTGAGCTGGTCGAGCTGGGCGCCGACGTGGAGGACATGCGCCGCCGGATCGTCGCCGAGGTCGCCCAGTTGCAGCGGGCGCAGGACGAGCTGCAGCGGTCCAATTCGGACCTGGAGCAGTTCGCCTACGTCGCCTCGCACGACCTGCAGGAGCCGCTGCGCAAGGTGGCCAGCTTCTGCCAGCTGCTGCAACGGCGGTACCAGGGGAAGCTGGACGAACGCGGTGACCAGTACATCGAGTTCGCGGTGGACGGTGCCCGCCGGATGCAGGCGCTGATCAACGACCTGCTGGCGTTCTCCCGGGTGGGCCGCAAAACCGGCGAAAGCGCCGAAGTGGACACCGGGAAGCTGGCCAGGCAGGCGGCGCGCAACGTCGAAGCGGTGGCCGAGGAAGCCGGTGCCACCATCACCTACGGCGAACTGCCGGTCGTGCACGGTGAAGCCAGCCTGCTCACCGGGGTGTTCCAGAACCTGCTCAGCAACGCGCTGAAGTTCCGCGGCGAGCAGCCACCGGAAATCCACGTCGAGGCGGACCGCGCCGGGGACGAGTGGGTGTTCTCGGTCACGGACAACGGCATCGGCATCGAGGCGGAGTACGCCGACCGCATCTTCGCGATCTTCCAGCGGCTGCACCCGAAGAGCGCCTATCCCGGCACCGGGATCGGCCTGGCCATGTGCCGCAAGATCGTCGAGTACCACGGTGGCCGCATCTGGCTGGACACCGAGGCCCCCGAGGGGCGGACCCGTTTCCGGTTCACCCTGCCCGTTTCCGGGGAATCCCCGGCCAACCCAGCGCAAGCAGCGGAAAGTGAGAACCCGTGACCGAATCACTGGCGCCGATCGACATCCTGCTGGTCGAGGACGACCCGGGTGACGTGCTGATGACGCAGGAGGCGTTCGAGCACCACAAGATCCGCAACTCGCTGCACGTGGTCAGCGACGGGGTGGAGGCGCTGGACTTCCTGCGCCGCACCGGCACCTACCCGGACGCCCCGCGTCCCGGCCTGATCCTGCTCGACCTCAACCTGCCGAAGAAGGACGGCCGGGAGGTGCTCGCCGAGATCAAGGCCGAGCCGCACCTGCGCAGCATCCCCGTGGTGGTGCT
Organism: Amycolatopsis sp. NPDC045836; assembly: GCF_056431745.1. NCBI lineage: Bacteria > Bacillati > Actinomycetota > Actinomycetes > Pseudonocardiales > Pseudonocardiaceae > Amycolatopsis > Amycolatopsis sp. NPDC045836. The sequence goes on from NZ_JBWKKF010000005.1 coordinate 362,447, forward strand.
GACCACGTCGGAGGCCGAAGAGGACATCCTGCGCAGCTACGACCTGCACGCCAACGCCTACGTCACCAAACCGGTCGATTTCGAGCGCTTCGTCGAAGTGGTCCGCCAGATCGACGACTTCTTCGTCACCGTGGTGAAGTTGCCGCGATAGCGAGCTCCCGGCGGGCCGCGTTCAGGGAACCGGGTTGCGCGTGCGCGAAGGTTCGCGTGCGTGGTCCGGCCGCGTGACGGCGCGGGTCAGCGGGTGAGGACGATGCCGGTGGGTTCGGTGAGGGTGGGGGTGCGCAGGCCGGTGGCGCTGACTTCGGCCACCAGGCTGGGTTCCGGGCCCGGCACCTCCCGCAGCCGGTCGCGGACGTCGTGCAGGGGGAAGTAGATGTCGTAGCTGAGGCCGGGGACCAGGGTGGTCGGCAGGGCGTCCGCGCACTTGGTCATCGTGCCCTTCCTGGCGGTGCACCAGGTGAGCGCCGTGCCGGTGTCGTCGTGGGCGAGCCAGGTTTCCGGGCCCAGCCGCAGGCGCGCGCCGGTGAGGGTGGTGTCCATGCGCCCGGTGTTCTGCACGGTGAGCCGCAGCCACACCTGTTCGTACTGCTCGAAAACCGCCTTGCTGAGCGCCGGGGCGTCCTTGGCGTCGTACGAGGCCCTGCCGCCCTCGGTGGCGTCCGGTGAGTTCAGGTTGACCCCGCTGGTCAGCGACAACTGCGGCCCGGCCAGCGTGAACTGCGCCTTGGCCTCCTCGAGTTGCCGCTGGCTCCAGTAGTAGTTGCCGCCCGTCGCGAGCAGGGCCAGCACGGAGACGAAGAGCGCCCACTTCGCGATCCGGTTCTGCGTGACGAGGTGCTGGGTCGAGTCGTGCATCCCCACCCTTTCCGGACGGGGGCCACCCCACGTCGAATGAACTGTCGTGCGGGGCGGGAGCACCGTTACCCGGGCAGCGCTTCGAGGAACGCCTTCGCCGCCGGGCCGAGCCCGGATCGGCTCCACGCCAGGTATTCCACGCGAGCGGGGGCGTCGCGCACCGGGACGGTCACCACCCCGGGGAGCTGCGCGGCGTAGGCGGGCGGCAGCATGCCCACCGCGAGGCCCTGCCGGATCAGCTTGGCCATGAAGTCCGGTGCGGCCGTCACCTCGAAGGCGACCTCGCGCGTCAGGCCCGCCGCCGCGAACGCCTGGTCCGACTGCAGCCGCCCGGCGGTCCCGGCCGGGAAGTCCACGAAGGTCTCTTCGACCAGCCGGCGCAGGTCGACCTCCGGTGCACCGGCCAGCGGGTGGTCCGGCGCGGTCACCGCGACGAGGTGGTCGCGGCCCAGCTCGCGGTAGTCCACCCCCTGCGGCCGGGCGGTGGTGGGCAGGCCGAGGAAGGCGACCTCGACCACGCCCTCCTTGACCCGCTCGACCAGTTCCTCGCTGGCCCCGGACCGCAGGCCCACCCGCACCTGCGGGTGACGCCGGTGGAACTCGTGCAGCGCCAAGGGCAGGTCCACCGCCGCGACGGTCGGGATGGCCCCGACGGTGAGGCTGCCCCGCACCTCGCCGACGGCCGCCGCGACCTCCGCGACCGCGCGCTCGGCGGCGTCGAGGCACTGCCTCGCGGCGGGCAGGAACGCCGCGCCCGCGGCGGTCAGCCGCACCCGGCGGCTGGTGCGGTCGAACAGCTTCGCCCCCAGTTCCCGTTCCAGCCGGGCGATCTGGTGGCTGAGCGCGGACTGGGCGACGAAGCAGCGTTCGGCGCCGCGGGTGAAGCTGTTCGTCTCGGCCACGGCGAGCACGTACCGCAGGTGCTGGAGTTCCACGGATCCATCTTGGACCACGATGGATCCGTTGACAAACATGTATTGGACTCATCAATGCTGGTCAGCCGACACTGAACCGGTGAACACCTCCTCTTCCCCAGTGACGACCACCGCGCTGACGGCGGTGGCGCCCGCGGTCTGGGGCACCACCTACGTCGTCACCACGGAACTGCTGCCCGCCGGGCACCCGCTGTTCGCCAGCCTGCTGCGCGCGCTGCCCGCCGGGCTGCTCGCGCTGGCCATCGCCAGGACGCTGCCCCGGGGCGGGTGGTGGTGGCGGGCGGCGGTGCTGGGCGTGCTCAACATGGGCCTGTTCTTCCCGCTGCTGTTCGTCGCCGCGGAACGGCTGCCCGGCGGGGTGGCGGCCACCCTCGGCGCCGGGCAGCCGCTGGTGGTCGCCGTGCTGGCGGCCGGGGTGCTGCACGAACGGCCGTCGGTGGCCCGGCTCGCCTGGGGGCTGGCCGGGGTGGCCGGCATCGGCATGGTGGTGCTCGGCCCGGCCGCCGGGTTCGACCTGGTGGGCGTGCTCGCCGGGCTCGGCGGCTCGGCGGGCATGGCGCTGGGCGTCACGCTGGCCAAGCGCTGGGGCAGGCCCGCCGGGGTGGGCCCGCTCGCGATCGCCGGCTGGCAGCTGACCGCGGGCGGGTTGTTCCTGGTGCCGCTCACCTTCGCCGCCGAAGGCGCGCCTCCGTCGATCGACCTGCCCGCCGCGGCCGGTTACCTCTGGCTCGGCCTGGTGGGCGCGCTGCTGGCGTACGCGTTGTGGTTCCGCGGGATCGGCTTGCTGCCGGTCACCTCGGTCGCTGTGCTGGTGCTGCTCTCCCCGATGGTCGCCGCGCTGCTCGGCGTGCTCGTCCTCGGCCAGGACCTCGGTCCGGTCCAGCTCGCCGGCTTCGCGCTGGCGCTCGCCGCGATGGTGGCGGGTCAACTTCCTCAAACCAGTAGCAGGGAAAGGGTTCTCCGATGAAGATCGCCGTTGTCGGTGCGGCAGGCATGGCCGGTTCGCGGGTGGTCGGCGAGGCCGTGCGCCGCGGTCACGAAGTCACCGCCGTCCACCGGGGCGCGGTCCCGCCACTGCCGGACGGGGTTCGGGCGGTGCGTGCGGACGCCACCGATCGCGACCGCACCACCGCCTTGTTCCGCGGGGTGGACGTGGTCGTCGGGGCGACGCGGCCGCGGGTGGGCGACGAGGACGGGGTCGGCGCGACCACCACCGCGTTGCTCGACGCCGCCGGTGCCGCGGGCAGGCGCATCCTGTTCATCGGCGGCGCTGGTCCACTGAGGACAGACGGGGACCGGTTGGTGCTCGACGACCCCAGGTACGTTCCGGCGCGGTGGCGGACCATCGCCACGGCGAGCGTCGCGCAACTGCGGGCCTGTGAAGCGCATCCGGCGGACTGGGTCTACCTGAGCCCGCCGGCGGTGCTGGAACCGGGCGAGCGGCTCGGCGCGTACCGCCGAGGGGGCACCGTGCTGCTCACCGCGCCGGACGGGACGTCGCGGATTTCGGCCGAAGACCTCGCCGTCGCGGTGCTCGACGAGGTCGAAGAACCCGGTGGGGAACGGCATTTCACCGTCGCGTACTGAACCGGCGACCGGGTACGGTGGCGGTATGCCGCTGACCGCCCGGCCACCTCGTGGCCCCCTGCGTGCCCTGCTCCGGGCACCGATCCTGGTTTACCGGGCGCACCTGGGTTTCCTGTTCGGCCACCGCCTGGTCCGGCTGGTCCACATCGGACGGAAGTCGGGCCGGTTGCGGGAGGTGGTGCTGGAGGTGGTGCGGTACTCGCCGCGGGAGATCGTGGTGGTGGCCGGCTGGGGTGCCGAGGCCGACTGGTACCGCAACCTGGCCGCGGCTCCGGCCTACTTCGTGGAAAGCGGGCGGACGCGCTGGCCGGCGCCGCGGCACCGGTACCTCGAGCCGGACGAGACGCGGCGGTTGCTGGTGGACTACCGGGCCCGCCACCCGCGGGCGTGGCGGCGCCTCGCGCCCGTGCTCGGCGTGCCGGAGGACCCGCGTGCCGCCGGTGTCCTGCCGCGGGCGGTCGCCTTCGGTCCCGAAACTGTCGGTGGCGGGGGTTAGAGTCGCCCCATGAGCACATTGGACAACCGGCCGAACACCGCGCTCGTGGTGATCGACGTGCAGAATTCCGTGGTGGCCAACGCACATCAGCGTGATGCCGTGGTCGCGAACATCCGCGCGCTGGTCGACCGGGCGCGGGCGGAGGGGGTGCCCGTGGTCTGGGTGCAGCACTCCGACGAACAGCTCGAACGGGGCAGTGAGGGCTGGCGGATCGTGCCCGAGCTGGTGCCGGGGGAAGGCGAGCCGCTGGTGCCCAAGAACTACCCCGATTCGTTCGAGGAGACCGAACTGGAGGCGGTGCTCGCCGGGCTCGGCGCCGGGCGGCTGGTGGTGACCGGCGCGTCGACCGACGTCTGCATCCGCTCGACCCTGCACGGCGCCGTCGTCCGCGGTTATGACGCCACGCTGGTCAGCGACGCCCACACCACCGAGGACCTGAGCGCCTACGGCGCCCCGCCGCCGGAGCAGGTCATCGCGCACACGAACCTGTACTGGGGTTACCACACCGCTCCGGGGCGCACCGCGGCGGCCGTTCCGGCGAAGGAGGTGGAGTTCGCCTCCTGAGTAGGCTTCGCGGCCATCCGGCTTCTCCTGCTGGGGTGCTTGGTGTCGCCGCGGTGGGCTCGGTGTCAGCGGTGGGGTGGGGTTCTTCGGTGGCGCCGATGAGCTGGGCCTATCGACTTGAGTCGATCAGCGCCGTGGCGAGTGCTTCGGTCTGCCTGCGCTGCGCTCGGCCCAGGTCGGTGACAGCGCGCTCGAGGGCTGTCGCTGGCTGGGTTGGTTGCTGGCTGTGCTCGGTGTCGGCTGTGGCATGGGGTGTTCGGTGGCGCCGATGAGCTGGACTTGCTAACCCGGGCCGAGCAGCAGCACTGCGGCGAGTGTTTCGGTCTGCCCGTGCTGCGCCCGGCTCGGCTTGTGACGGTGCGTTCGATGGCTGTCGCTGGCTGCTGGCTGGGCTCAGCGTCAACTGCGGAATGGGTTTTCCGGCGGCACCGACAAGCTGGACCTGTGGATCCGAGTTGAGCAGCGCCGCGGCGAGTGCTTCGGTCTGCCCGCACTGCGCCCGGTCCGGCTTGTGATGGCGCGTTCGAGGGCTGCCGCTGGCCGTCGGCCGGGCTCGGCGTGTGCTGCTTCTGGCCAGCGGCCTGTTCCGGCGCCGCCGCGAGCTCGGGTGGCAGGGGCGGCGTACGACCGTAAATTGCGGATCCAGGCCGCAATTACGAGGTTCGGCGGGGTAATGCGCAATTCACCAGCCGGTTGGAACTTCGACAAGCGCGGATTTGCGCAATGTTCAACAGCGGTGCCCGGCAAGGGCGCCGGTGTGACGATGATGATCTTGCGCTGAGCGGGATCCGTGCTACTCGCGGGCAGCGCCCGGCCGCCCGCCGGCGGACTGGTCCATCGGACAGGTGGTCTCGTTCGAGGCAACTCCGGGTAGGTGTGCCGCCGGAGTCGCGGGGACGGGGAGCGCGAGCCGTCGGGGCTCGCCGCACCCGGTTCCTGGCCTGGTCGGCGTCGACATGCGAAGGTTGCTCGGGTCTCACGGGGTGGACGCCTGGCCGTCAAACGTGAATTACGGAAGGTTTTTGACCTTCACCCGTTCGGCGTAGTCGACTGCTCCTCGACGCCGGTACCTCGGCAAACGCCGGTAGCCGCCCCGCTGCGGAAGGTGATCACCGTCTCCCGGCGGCGATGCACCCCCGGACTGGGTGTGGGCGCGCGAACACGGCGGGGTGTTTCGTGGTAAAAAACGCCCTGATCTGATCCGCGGTAGTCGACTGTCATTTCAGGAGTTCGTGAATCCCCGTGCCGAGCAAAGAAGAGTCCGACAAACCGTATGACAAGTCGATCCGCAAAAGGCTGACCAGGACCGTTCTCATTCCGAGCGTGACCCTGCTGGTCCTGTGGACCGCGGTGTCCTCGTACTTCTTCATCAACGGTCTCTACGTCCGGCTGGTCGCGGCCTCGGTGCGCGAGGTGTCCATCCCGGCGGCCACCGCGCTGGCCGCGGTGCAGAAGGAACGCCAGATCGCACTGCAGTTCCTGGACGACCCGGCGGTGGGCCAGAGCCGGTTGCAGGAGCAGCAGAAGGCCACCGACGAGCGGCTCAGCGTGCTGCAGGCCGCGTTCGCCTCGACCATCTCCAGCGCCCCCGACGAGGTCGCGGCCAAGGTCAACGCGCTCAAGGGCCAGTTCGACCAGCTGCCGGTGCTGCGCTCGCAGATCAACTTCCGCAGCATCGACCGCGCCCAGGTCAACGACTACTACAACGGCGTGCTGGACTCGGCGTCGAACCTGTTCGACACCCAGGCCCGCATCGTGCCGGACGCCGAAGCCGCGCACGGCGGCGTCACCGCGACCACGGTGTTCCGCGCCGGCGACCTGATGTCCCGCGAAACCTCGCTGGTCTCGGCCGCGTTCGCCGCCGGTGCCTTCGCCCCGGACGACTTCGTCGAGTTCACCCGGCTGTCCGGTTCCTACCGGACGCAGCTGCACCAGGTCGAGCCGTTCCTCGACCCCGAGGTGCGGGCGAAGTACCAGGCGCTGATCGCCGGCCCGGCGTGGAAGCAGCTGGTGGCCGCCGAGGACGCGCTGGTCAAGCGCGGCCCGTGGGCCGGTTCCGGGCAGAACACCGTGCCGGTGACCGAAGCGGACTGGCAGAGCGCTAGCGAGCAGGTCGCGCAGAGCCTCAACGACCTGTCCATCGAACAGGCCGACAAGGTTTCCGCGGCGGCCATCGACTCCGGTGACGCCCAGCTGCGCAACGCCGTCATCGGCAGCATCCTGGCGCTGCTCGCTTCGCTCGCGGCGATCATCGTCGCCGTCCGGGTGTCCCGCTCGCTGGTCGACCGCGCGCTGATGACGCGCCTGGCCCGCCTGCGCAACGACTCGCTCGACCTCGCCCGCAACCGCCTGCCCCGCATCGTGAACCGGCTGAAGAACGGCGAACCCGTCGACGTCAAGGAAGAGCTGCCGCAGCTCGACCACGGCCGGGACGAGATCGGGCAGGTGGCCGAAGCGTTCAACCTCGCGCAGCTGACCGCGGTCAACGCCGCGGCGAGCGAGGCGAAGGCCCGCAGCGGTGTGCACAACGTCTTCCTCGGCATCGCGCACCGCAACCAGGTCCTGGTGCACCAGCAGCTGCAGATCCTCGACGAGATGGAAGCACGCGAGGAGAACTCGAGGCAGCTGGCGTCGCTGTTCCAGCTCGACCACCTCGCCGCCCGCGCCCGCCGCACCACCGAGAACCTGATCATCCTCGGGGGCAAGCAGCCCGGCCGCCGCTGGCGCAAGCCGATCGCGCTGATGGACGTGCTGCGTTCGGCGGTCTCGGAAACCGAGCAGTACTCCCGGGTCCAGGTCGAGCAGGTGCCCGACGTGGCGCTCATCGGTGCCGTGGTCGCCGACGTCATCCACCTGGTGGCCGAGCTGGTCGACAACGCGGCTTCGTTCTCGCCGCCGGGTTCGCCGGTGGAGCTGACCGGCCGCGTGGTCGCCCGCGGGGTGGTGGTCGACGTTTCGGACCAGGGTCTCGGCATGAAGGAGAGCGTGCGCCAGTGGGCCAACGAGATGATGGCCGAAGCGCCCGAATTCGACGCGATGGCCCTGCGGGCGGACTCCAGCCTCGGCCTGTTCGTGGTCGCGCGCCTGGCCGCCAAGCTCGGCATCACCGTCACCTTCGACCCGTCGCGCTACGGCGGTCTCCGGGCCACCGTGCTGATCCCGAACCAGTACGTGGCGGGCAAGCAGGGCCAGAACAGCACGGAGAACACGGAGAACACCGAGGGCGCCGAGGCGGGCGGTGAAGCGGCCGAAGCCCAGCCGGAGCAGGCCCCGGTGCTCGCGCACGCGGGTGCCCCGGCGCAGCGGGTCAGGGAGAACTCCGCCCCGGTCGCGGATCCACCCAGCTCGTTCACCGGTCAGATCCCCATGAAGCGAGACACCAAACCGCGGCCGTACCCGGCCCGCACCGCCACCCCGGCTGACTCCTTGTTCACCGCGCCACCGGTGGAACCCCCGTACGCCGCTGCCCCGGCACCGGCCGAACCCCCGCCACCGCCGGAGCGGCCCGACGACCGGCCGCGGCTGCCCCGGCGCGAACCCCAGCAGCACCTCGCCGCCCAGCTCGAGCAGGAGCCCGGCGAGGACAGCCGGAACGACGTGGTTCCGGGGGAGAGCACCGCGCGCTCGCTGGCGGCGTTCCACAAGGGAACCCGCCGCGGTCGTGACGTGGCCGACCAGCAATAGCCGGCCGCACACCCGGCAACGTCCACACAGGAAAGTCAAGGTCAAACCGCATGAACGAGTACGGGAACGGCAAACCCGATCTCAACTGGCTGCTCGACGACGTGGTCCACCGCGTGGTCGGCGCGCAGAACGCCATCGTGCTCTCCGCCGACGGGCTGTTGCTCGGCAAGTCGGCCGGGATGAGCAAGGACGACTCGGACCAGCTCTCCGCCATCGCGTCCAGCCTGCAGAGCCTCGCCAAGGGGGTGAGCAGGCAGTTCGCCCGCGGCGCGGTGCTGCAGAACATGATCGAGATGGAGCTGGGTTACCTCTTCGTCTCGGCGGCGGGCCAGGGCGCCTGCCTCGCCGTGCTGGCCGGGGAGAACGTGGACGTGGAAATGATCGCCTACGAGATGAACCGCTTGGTCAAGCGCGTCGGCGACTACCTCACCGCCGCTCCCCGGGAGGCCGCGGCCACCCTGCGGGAAGTCACGTGAGCGGGGGCTACAACTGGCTCGACGACGCCGCCGGGCCGCTGGTGCGGCCCTACACCATCACCAGCGGCCGGACCCCCGACGAAACCGCGAAGCTCGACCTGTCCACCCAGGTGATGACCCTGCGCACGGAGCAGGAGCCGGCCGGGCTGGGCCCGGAGCACGCGGCGATCCTGCGGTTGTGCCGCAACCCGGTGTCGCTGGCCGAGATCGCGGTGTACGTCAAGGTCCCGCTCGGGGTCGTCCGCGTGCTCTGCGGTGACCTGATCGAACGCGGCCTGGTGATCATGCGGGCCCCCAACCACAACGCGGCGCAGGCGCCGAACCTCGAAACTCTTCAGGCGGTTCTCGATGGCCTCATCAAATACTGACAACGCGGGGGACAACGTCCCGACGCCGGTCAAGATCATCATCGCCGGCGGCTTCGGGGCGGGGAAGACCACCATGGTCGGCTCGGTCAGCGAAATCCCGCCGCTGACCACCGAGGAGGTGCTCACCGAGGCGAGCGCCGGGGTGGACGACCTGTCCGGGGTGGAGCGCAAGAAGACCACCACGGTCGCGCTCGACTTCGGCCGGATCAGCATTTCGCCGCGGCACGTGCTGTACCTGTTCGGCACGCCGGGGCAGTCGCGCTTCTGGTTCATGTGGGACGACCTGGCGCGTGGTGCCATCGGCACCATCGTGCTCGTCGACACCCGCCGGCTGGAGACCAGCTTCGCCGCCATCGACTTCTTCGAGCGGCGGAAGATCCCGTTCATCGTCGCGGTGAACTGCTTCGAGGGCGCACCGCGCTACACCGCCGACGAGATCAGGGAAGCGGTGGTCGTGCCGGACCACGTGCCGATTGTGATGTGCGACGCACGCGATCGCGATTCCAGCAAGCTCGCGCTGATCCGGCTGGTCAAGCACGCGATGACCGCGGTGCTGCCGGCGACCGTCTGACCTGCGGCGAAGCGATCTTCGCCCGGTCGTGGTAACCGTGGGTACCCGAGTGCGCCGTGGCAAGCGCTGATCAACCCACATGGCCCAATTGACTAGGCCACCCGGGTTCAGGGAGACAGTTGAACTCTCACCTAAGTGCTAGCATCGGCCGCGTGATCTCCAGCTCGCCGCGGTTGTCAGTCGGGGCAAGGAAAATCGACAGCTTTCCCCCGCACGACCTGCGCTTCGACGAGTTCCTTTGTGGACTGTGGATGACCGCGTGCACGACACTCGGGGTACCGACCGCCGAGGCCGTCCGGAGCAGCAGGGTGCTGCGGGCGGCGCTGCCGTCGTGGGCCGGGGAGTGGATCGGGACCACACCCGTCCGCCCGTCCTACGTCGCCGGGGACGGGTTCCCGGCGGAGATGTCGGTGAACTGGTCGGGAACGCGGCCCGAACTCCGGGTGCTGTTCGACTGCCTGGGGGACACTTCGGACGAACCCGGCCCGATTTCCGTTGCGGAGCCGGGCGATCCGCGGTTCGGCCGGGCCGCGCTGACCCGGCGCTGGGGGGAGATCCACCAGTTGTTCACCCCCGACGCGGGGCGCCCGTCGGACGCGCCGCTGTGGCATTCGGTGGCCTGGCGGCCGCCGTCGCGGCCGGTGCACAAGACGTACTTCGGCTTGTACACCTGGCCGTTCGCCGACCGCCACGCCGCGGTGGCGGCGGCCATGTCGCAGCTGGGCATGGCGCAGGCGTGGGACCGGGCTCGCACGAGCATCGAAAGCGTTGCCGGGCAACGGGAAATCGAGTTCTTCGCGGTGGACCTGGCCGAGCACGCCGATGCCAGGGTGAAGATCTACTACCGCAACCACGACGCGGACCTCGACGAGGTCAACCGGATCGCTTCGGTGGCGCGCGACCACGACGCCGCGAGCGCGCTGACCGCTTTCCGCGCACTGGCGGGAAACCGGTCCGACGCGGGCGAAGCGGCGCTGAGCTGCCTGGCCTTCCGGTCCGGTTTGGACCAGGCCGCGGAGTGCTCGACCTACCTCCGGCTGGCCGACCTGGCCGCCGACGACGCCGAAGCCGTGGAGCGGACCGCCGCGTTGCTGCGGCGCGAAGGCGTGGACCCGGCCGGGTTGCGGGCGCTGGCGTTCGCGCTGGCCGGAGAACCGCTGGAGCACAGCCGGGGGCTGCTGGAACTGGTCAGCTACCGGGCCGCGGGCAGGCAGGCCGACGTCACCACCTACTTCCGCCTTCCCGTCTACCCCAGGCGGACCGCCGATCTGCTCACACCTGTTGATTCCGAGTGAGTTCCCGGTAAAGATGATCTCCGCGCACCGCCACAAGAAGGAGCCGACCGTGAGCCAGGATGTCGAGCGCATCGCCCGTTACAACGAGCAGCGGCAACAGGAATACGCCTCGTCGGAACTGATCCGCCTGCTGTCCGACGAGAACACCCCCGAAGCCACCAAGCGTGCCGTGCTGACCTACCTGCAGCCCTGGTCGAACGCCTTCCAGCGGATGATCAGCGCCCGGGTGATGTACGAAACCGACCCGGAGCAGCGGGCGCTGGCCCTGGAGCACCAGCAGGAAGAGGTCGGCCACGACGCGATCCTGGCCAGGACCCGCGCGGAGGACACCCGGCTGGTCTGGGACCCGGTCATCGAAGCGGGTGCCTCCTGGTTCGTCGACCAGTTCGCCGTGCTCCCGAGCATCGGCCGCACCGTGCTCGCGCACCTCGCGCTGGAAGCGGGCAGCCTGGTGCTCAGCCAGGCGGGCACCCGTGCCTTCCCCGACGACCCGTACTTCGAACTGCACGACGAGGCCGACGTCGAGCACCTCGAAATGGGGTACCGCGTGCTGCGGCAGCGCGGCGACTGGAACGCCGAAGACCTGATCGCCGTGCTCGACCGCGCGTGGCAGGTGATCAACGTGGTGTCCGACCGCATCGCCGAATGCGCCCGGCAGGACACCGGCCTGGTCGCCGCGTGAGAACCGGGCTCGAACCGGCGCGCGCCGTCGCGCTGGAGAGTGCCCGGGCCTGCGAAGAAGCTCTGTCCGGCCGCTTGGCCGCCGCCTACCTACTCGGCAGCCTGGCGTACGGCGGTTTTTCCCAGGCGGTCAGCGATATCGACCTCGCGCTGGTGCTCACCGATCGCCGCGAAGGTGACGCGGACGCGGTGGCGAGCACCAGCGAAGCCTTGCGGGACAAGGGAGAACTGCACCGCAAGGTTTCGGTGTTCTGGGCTTCGCTGCCGGCGTTGAGCCAGGGGCGGGACGATGGGCGGTTCCCCGCCATCGACCGCCTCGAACTGGCCGAGCACGGCGAGCTGCTGTTCGGTGAGGACGTGGCCGGGCAGGTGGCGCGTCCCTCCGGGGCGGAAGCGCGGCTGGAGGGCGCGCGGTTCGCCGTCGGGGTGCTGGCCACCGACGAGGTGGTCGCGGAGTTCCACCAGCCGCGCCGGCTGCTGGCGGATCCGGTGTGGTTCACCAAAGCCGTGTTGTTCCCGGTCAGATTCCTCTACACCAACACGGAAACCACCGGGCGGGCGGCACGCAACGACGAGGCGATCGCCTGGTACCTGGCCCGGCCGCAGGCACCGGCGAAGGAACTGGTCCGGCTGGCGGAGCGGGTGCGCGCCGGGCAGCCGTTGGACCCGGCCGAAGCCGGGCCCCGGCTGGCGGCGGAGCTGGTCCCGCTCTACCGGCACTACCTCGACGACGTGGTGCCGCGCTTGACGGGTGAGCTGGTCCCCGCTTTCGAGGACTGGCGGGCCCGCCTGGCTACTGGTACTTGATGTCGCCCGGGGAGTAGCGGCAGTGGGTGCTGTCGGGGCCGGAGCCGTTCTGCTCGGGTTCGTCCCCGTCGTCGTTGCCGATGTACTTCTGGCAGATCACCATCTTCCGGCTGGGATCGTTGACGATGGTGAGGCCGCTGGCCCGGAACGTGTCGCCGTAGTTGGTGTTGATCCCGGCCACCCGGTTGCCCGGCCGCGTCAGCGTGACGTCCCGCAGCACCACGTCCCGCTGGTACTGGGTGGAGCAGTTGCCGCACGAGCGGTAGAACGCACCGAACCCGCTCGCCTGGAAGCCCTGCACGGTCAGCGTTCCGGCGCCGTTGTGCTGGAACACCTTGTCGCCGGCCGACCGGGCGCCGCCGCCGTCGACCAGGAAGGCGGGTTCGCCGCTGCCGCGGAAGGTCGCCGCGTCCTCGCCGACGTCCTCCCACCACACGTTGCGCAGGGTGCAGGGGCCGGAGCAGTGCACCCCGTCCCCCGCCGGGCCGCCGATGATCACGTTCTGCAGCGTGGCCCCGGGAGCGAGCAGGAACATCGGGTCCTGGTCCTCCTCCTGGCCGCCGTCGCCGATGCAGCAGTACCGCTTCATGCCGCCGTCCAGGCCGCTCGCCGGGACCGAAACCGTGCCGTTCACGCTGACCTGCCCGGTCGGCGTCGGCCAGGCGGGCACGGGCGCCGCCGATGCGGTCGACGGCCACCACAGCAGGCCGCTGGTCAGGAGCGCGCCCGTGAAGAGCGCTGTCAGTTTCTTTCGCACGGGAGCAGCGTAGGAAGAACCACGTGGACAATGGCGGACGCCGGGTGGACTCCGCCGCTCAGCCGCCGAAGAGCTTGCCCGCCTGTTCGATGATGGTCAGCACGCTGAGCACCCCGAACAGGGCGACCGACCAGCCGAGCACCGCCGTGCGCCCCCCGCGGATGCGGATGGGCTCCGGCAGCACCTTGCGGTTCAGCACGATCAGCAGCCCGGAGTAGAGGAACATCATCAGCCCGCCGACGCAGGCGGAGATCACCAGCAGGATCAGCGGCTGGGCGAACCCGGCCAGCACGATCACGCAGCCGGCCAGCACCAGCACCCAGACCACGACGAAGTACAGCGTGCTTTCCTTGGCGTCCTTCGCATACGCGGTCTTGAGCACGTCCGCGGTGAGCCTGCTCGAATAGTCCACGATGCCCAGTGCGGCGGCGAACAGCGCCAGCGCGCCGACCACCCAGAACAGCGTGCCGAACCAGACGCCGACGGTGTCGGAGAGCACCTGGCCCTCGATGCGCAGGAAGCCGATGTTGTTCGGCAGGTCGGACCGGCCGTGGACGGTCGAATAGGCCAGCAGCGAGGTGAACGTGATGGACAGGAAGGTGATCAGCACGAAGGTGTAGAGCTGCTCGCGGTTGGCGAAGCGCCACCACGCGCGCCACCGCGAAAGGTGCTCTTCGGTCGGTTCGAAGATGAACCCGGTGCTCGGCGCGGCCTCCGGCTTGCCGGTGACCGGGCTCTTGATCCGCGGCACGTACCGGCCCATGCCGAAGCCCTTGTCGCGGATCCAGTTGCTCTGCACCAGGTTCTGCCCGCCACCGGCCCCGGCGAAGGCGAGCGCGCCCATCAGGAAGGCCAGGCCGAGGTCGATCGGCACGCTCGCCTCGGTGACGATCTTCGGCACGTCCGCCCAGGCGTCGGCGGAGATCGCCACCACCGCGCCGACCGCCAGCAGCACCAGCACCGCGGCGACCTTGAGCATCTCGGCCTTCTCCAGCGCCACGTAGACCACCGGCGCGAGGGTGAGGATCAGGCCGATGGCGAGCAGCAGCCCGACCGAGATCCAGCCGACGTCCCCGCCCCAGAGGTAGGTGATCAGGGTGGCCGAGCTGGTCGCCCAGCCGGGCCACAGGTTCGCCAGCATGGTCAGCACGGCGAAGACCAGGCCCCAGTGCCGCCAGTAGCGGCTGAAACCGGTGAGCGCGGTTTCGCCGGTGGCGAGGGTGTACCGCTCGATCTCCATGTTGAGGAAGAACTGGGTGGCCAGGCCGATCAGCGCCGCCCAGACGAAGCCGAGGCCGATCTGGGAGGCGATGTAGGGGAACAGGATGAACTCGCCGGAGGCGAGCCCCACCCCGGCGGCGATCACGCCGGGGCCGATGATCCGCCAGGTGGAGGCCGGGGCTTCCGGCAACGGCCGGAGTTCGGGCGGCGGCAGGTGCCTGCTCGCCGGGAAACGGGCGGTCACGTCGTTGTGCTGCCTCGTCATCGGGTGATCCCTTCGCCGCGACTCGGAGATCTTGACGGGAGATCGTACCCGGGAACCCACCCGGGTGGGGGAGGAATTTCCGGCCTACTCCCGGCGGGCCGCCTGCCGGAAGTGGTCCGCGGCGAAGTCGGCCAGTCGCCGGGCCGCCAGGGAGAAGTAGGTTTCCGCGCGCCACACCGCGGTGAGGCTGCGGTGGCACCCCGGGGCGTCCAGCCGCACGTGGGCGACCGGGGCGTGGGCGACGTACCGGCGGGACATGCCCGGCACCAGGCCGATGCCGAGGCCCTCCGCGATCAGCACACCGGTGGCCCCCGGTTCGTCGCTTTCACAGGTGTAGTCGGGCCGCAGCCCCGCCTCGGCGAACAACCGGTCGGCCAGTTCACGCGGCCAGTAACCGGGCCGCGTGGTGACGAACGATTCGCCCGCGAGCTCCGCCGGCCGGACGCGTTCCCGGCCGGCGAGCCGGTGGCCCGGTGGTACGGCCAGCAGGACCTCCTCGCGCATCAGCTCCCGCGTGCACAGGTCCGGCCCCGGCAGCGGCTGGGAGGCGAAGCACAGGTCGACTTCGCCGTCGCGCAACTGCTTGGCCATGACCGTGGCGGACGACTGGTGGAGCCGGATGTCCACGCCGGGGTGGGCGGCGCGGAAGTCGGTGACCATGCCGGTGATGGTGAGCAGGGTCTCCGCGGCGATGGCGACGCTGCCGTGGTCGAGACCGGCGGCGTCGGCCAGTTCGCGCCGGGCGTCGTCCAGTTCGCGCAGGACGCGGTCGACGCGGCGGAGGAAGCCGGCGCCGAACCGGTTGAGCCGCAGCCCGCGCCCGGCCCGGTCGAACAACGGCACCCCGAGATCGGCTTCCAGCCGGGCGATCGCGCGGCTGAGCGACGGCTGGGCCACGTGCAGTTCGGCGGCCGCCCGGCTGAGGTGTTCGCGGTGGGCGACCGCCTGGAAGTAACGCAGTTGCAGCAGGTCCATATTGATAGCCCCAGCGTCATGAGTTCATGCCGATCTTGGTCTTGGACAGCATAGGTCTTCCGTCCTAGCTTCGAAGCAAGCGAGAGAAGGAAGGCCGGGGGATGAAGGCGGTACTGGGGGTGCTGCGCGGGTTCGTCACCGCGCACGCCGTGGCGATCTTCGGGCAGCCGGTGTTCGCCGGCAGCTATCTGGCCGGTGACTACGACATGCTGGCGCTGCACGCGCTCGGCGCGGATCTGGTCTTCTACGTCGGCCTGGCGCAGCTGGTGCCCGCCGCGCTGCTGTGGTGGCGCGGCGGGGTGCGCTGGCCGTTCGCGGCGAGCGTGCTGCTGCTGCTCGGTGAGACCGGGCAGTACGCCGCCGGGCTGGCCGGGGCGCTGGACCTGCACCTGCCGCTGGGTGCCGCGCTGGTCACCGGCGCGTTCGCCACGGCGGTGGCGAGCTGGCGGACGACGGGGGTGCGGCGGTGAACGGGCTGTCCCGGCGCCGGTTCCTCGGTCTGGCCGGTGGGGCGGGCGGGCTGCTCGCCGCCGGGCTGGCCGGACCGCGGTTGTTCCGGTCGGCGGCGGCCACCGGTGAACTCCTCACCAGTGAGGTGCCGCTGCCGCCGCCGTTCCAGGTCCCGCTGCCGATCCCGCCCGTGCTGCGGCCGGTCGCCCGTGACGCGGGAGCCGACCGGTACCAGATCGTCCAGCGACCGTCCACAGTGGAAATCATTCCCGGGCTGCGCACGCCGATCTGGGGTTACGAAGGCACCTTTCCCGGGCCGACGCTGGAATCCCGCAGCGGGCGGACCACCATCGTCCGGCACCGCAACGAACTCCCGGTGCCGACGGTGGTCCACCTGCACGGCGGCCGCACCCCGCCGGAGCACGACGGTTACGCCACCGACCTGGTGCTGCCCGTCACCGGCTGGCGGCCCGCGCACGCGCACCCGGAAATGCACGACCCGGACGCCGGGATCACCACGGGCGAGCGCGACTACGTCTACCCGCTGCGGCAGAAGGCGGCCGCGCTCTGGTACCACGACCACCGGATGGACTTCACCGGCCCGGCGGTCTACCGCGGCCTCGCCGGGTTCCACTTCGTCCGGGACGACGAGGAGGACGCGCTGCCGTTGCCGCGCGGGGAACGGGAACTGCCGCTGATGATCGCCGACCGGGCGTTCGCCGAGGACGGTTCGATGCGCTACCCGTCCGCCGACCGGACCCTGACCGCGGTGCCCGGCGTCGAGGAAGCCTACGTGGAGGGGGTGCTGGGGGACGTCATCCTGGTCAACGGCGCACCGTGGCCGGTGGCCGAGGTGTCCGCGACCCGGCACCGGCTGCGGGTGCTCAACGGCTCCAACGCCCGCCGCTACGACCTCGCGCTCGACCCGCCCCCACCCGGCGGCAGCCCGTTCACGCAGATCGGTTCGGACCAGGGCCTGCTCGCCGCGCCGCTGGTGCACGAGCACCTGCCGATCGCCCCGGCCGAGCGGTACGACCTGGTGGTCGACTTCGGCCGGTACCCGGTGGGCACCGAGGTCACCCTGGTCAACCGCCTCGGCACCGGGCCGACCGCGCGGGTGATGCGCTTCCGGATCGCCCGGCGGGCCACCGAGGACAGCCACCTCCCCGCGCGGCTCGGCGAACTCGAACCGCTCGACCGGGCGCAGGCCGTGGTCACCAGGGACTTCTCGTTCCGCGGCGGGCTGGTCGGCGGCAGGCACGGCTGGACGATCGGCGGCGAGCCGTTCTCCCCGATCCGGATCGACGCCCGGCCCCGGCTCGGGGACGTGGAGGTCTGGCGGTTCGTCGCCGATCTGCACCACCCGATCCACCTGCACCTGGTGCACTTCCACGTGCTCTCCCGCGGTGGCCGCGCGCCGGGTCCGTTCGACGCCGGTCGCAAGGACACCGTCGACCTGCGGCCCGGCGAGGCGGTCGAGGTGATCGCGCGCTTCGACGGCTACCGCGGCCGGTACCTGTTCCACTGCCACAACGCCGAGCACGAGGACATGGGCATGATGGCCAACTTCGAGACGATCTGACGGCTCGGCGAATCTTCACCGATCGGGAACCCCCGAGTTTGGGGATACGCGCGGCGCGGCCCCGCGGCGAAGCTGAACGGCAAGTCGCGCGGCCGCGTTGACAACCACCGGAAGAACTCCGACGAGGGGAGCCAGATGGATTCCACCAAGCGTTTCCTGACCGTGCTCGGCGCGATCACCGCCGTGGGCCTCGGTGGCAACGAAGCCTTCGCGACGCCCGCGGGCAGGCGGGGCCGGCACATCGGTACAGCTGGTCACCCGTTGGGGTGGCCGGGCCCGAACCTTTTCCTCCGCGGCGAAACGGGGTCATGCTCGGGAGATGGACGTGGTCGGTGACGTCGTTCCGGCGGCGGGGGAGGCGGTCACGGCGCGGGAGCTGGGTACCGGGCTCTCGCGCCGGATCGGCGTGTTCGTGCCCCACGACGGGTACGTGCTGGTCGGCCTGGACCCGGTGACCGGTGCCGGGTGCCTGGTCGACCGGTACAACGCCTACAGCGCGGGGCTCCGGCACCGGCTGGAGCTCGAGGAGTTCGGCGACCGGCCGCCCTACCTGCTCGGGCGGCTGTTCACCGGCGGGGAACTGCGGCTGGCCCTGCGTCATCGCGGTGTTCCGCTGGGCTGGCCGGCGTTGTTGCGGGAGCGGGGAGCAGGCCGTTCTCCGAGCGCGAAGCGCGGCACGCGGAACGGCTCGCCGCACCGCTCACCGAAGCGCTGCGCGGGTTCGTCTCGGCGAAGCCGCTCCGCCCCGGCAACTGCCCGCTGCCGCCGGGTGTCGTCATCGTCGACCGGCACCACAACGTCGTCGACGCCACGCCCGCCGGGCGCGCCTGGCTGAGCACCTCCGCCGACTTCGCCCGGCCACCCGGCGCGCAACTGCCCCACGACCTGCTCAGCATCACCCTGATCGCGCGACGGCCGGGTGCGCGGGCGCTGAGCCGCTTCGGCCGGTGCCCTGCCCGCGCTCTACGGCTGGTACGGGATCACCGCGGAGGAGCGGTCGGTGCTCGAACAGGCGTTGCGCGGGCTCCCGGCCAAGCAGATCGCCCGGCGCCTCGGCCTGTCCTCGTACACCGTCCACGACCACTTCAAGGCGATCTACCGCAAGACCGGGGTCACCGGCCGGGACGAGCTGGTGGCCGGCCTGTCCGCTCAGCCGGAGCGCGGGGTGACCAGCCCGGTCTCGTAGGCGAACACCACGAGCTGCGCCCGGTCGCGGGCCCCGAGCTTGCCCATGATGCGGCTGACGTGGGTCTTGGCCGTGGTGGGCGAGATGACCAGCCGCCGCGCGATGTCCGCGTTGGACAGGCCGGTGCCCGCCAGCGCCAGCACCTCCCGTTCACGCGGGGTGAGCCCGGCCAGCGAGGGCAGGCTCGCCGGTGTCGGCGGGCGGGCCACGTACTCGGCGATGAGGCGGCGGGTGATCTCCGGGGAGAGCAGGGCCTGGCCGCCGACCGCGACGCGGACCGAGCGCAGCAGTTCGGCCGGGTCGGTGTCCTTGAGCAGGAAACCGCAGGCACCGGCGCGCAGCGCCTCGAACACGTAGGCGTCGAGGGCGTAGTTGGTCAGGATCACCACGTGCACCTGGGTGAGGGCGGGGTGGCTGGCGATGCGGTGGGTGGCTTCGATGCCGTCGGTACCGGGCATCTGGACGTCCATCAGCACGACGTCGGGCCGCAGCCGTTCGGCCAGTTCGGCGGCCCGGGTGCCGTCGGCGGCTTCTCCGACCACCTCGATGTCGGCCTCGGAGTTCAGCAGGGCCGCGAAGGCGGCGCGCAGCAGCGGCTGGTCGTCGGCCAGCACCACCCGGATGGTCATGTGGGCTCCAGCGGGAAGGTGGCTCGGACGCGGAAGCCGTCGCCGTGCGGCCCGGCGTGCAGGCTGCCGCCGAGACCGCTGACGCGTTCCCGCAAACCGGTCAGCCCGGTGCCGCCGCCGGTGGTGGTTGCCGGAGCCGTGGCGGGGCCGTTGTCCACCGTCACCCGCAACGCCCGATCCTCCCGGGCGACGGTGATCCGGACCGGGGCACCGGGTGCGTGACGGGCGGTGTTGGCCAGTGCCTCCTGGACGACCCGGTACGCGGCACGGTCCACTTCGGACGGCAGACTGAGCGGCGCGGCCCGCACCGTGACCACCACGCCGGTGGCACGGGCGCGATCGGCCAGGTCGGCGAGCCGCGCCAACCCGGGCCCCGGCTCGTCCCGGCGCAGCACCTCCACCGTGGCGCGGAGTTCACGCAGGGCGTCGGCACTGGCCGCGCGGATCACCGCCAGCGCGGCGAAATCGCGGTCGCCGAGGTGCGCGGCCACCGACGCCTGGACGTTGATCACCGAGATGCTGTGGGTGAGCGAGTCGTGCAGTTCGCGGGCGATGCGCAGCCGCTCCTGCTGCGCGGCCCGGAGGCGTTCGTGCGCCAAGGCCTGGCGGCGCTGGCGCAGCACCTCGCCCCCGGCGGCCGCGGCGGCCAGCCAGCCGGCGATCCAGCCGGGGCCGAGCGCGGCCGCACCGGCCGTGAGGCCGTGACCGAGCCCGGCGGCGTACGCACCGGCGCAGGTCACGGCCGCGGTCACCAGTGCCGCGCGGGCCCGGCCGGACAGCACCGCGGTGAACACCGCGACGAAGACCGGGGCGGGGGCGAAGATGCTGGCGTAACCGAAGGCGTAGAACGCCACGGCCGCCCCCGAGGTCAACGCCAGCACCGGGCGCAACGCGGCCGAGGCCCACCCGGCGGCGAGGGCGGGCACCACCAGCAACGCGACCCCGGCCGGGTCGAGCGGCCGCAGCGGGCGGCCGTCCGGTGCGCTGAGCGTGGCCGCCACGCAGAACGCCGCCAGCACGACCCCGATCGCGAGGCGGACGGGCACGCGCTGGCTCACGCCCGAGACGATACGGCTGGCCGGCCCCACGGCGTGCGAGAACGCACCAGCATGGCGACCGCCAGTGCGAGGGCACCGCCGTCGGTGACCGCGCTCGGCAGCAGCCCCCAGACGCCGTGCGCGTCGAACGCGGCCGACCACATCGACGGCGGGATCCGGATGACGCCGAGCGCCTGGGTGGCGTTGACCGCGAGCACCGTCCACCACAGGAGCAGTGAGCGGCTGCGCAACGCCAGGAGGCCCAGCGCGTTGCCGAGGAGGTACCCGCAGCCGGCCACGCGGAACCAGGAGGTGAAGGTGGCGGCTTCGGATTCGGCGGTACCGGCCGCACGCATCATCGTGGCGACCAGTTCGTGGTCGACGATGACGAAGTTCTGCAACGCGGTGCCGACGGTGAACACGGCCGAGCACCCGGCCACGGTGAGCTGGATTCGACTGGGCATGACGGCCTTTCTTGCCGGGACCGGGAATTCCAGCCTGCCGCCGGGGTGGCACGGGGGCGTCGTCCGCCGGTCCCGTTTTCCGGGTACTCCCGGGGGAGTACGGCGGGACGTCCGTTTGACGGAGCGGCGGACGGCGATTAGCGTCCGCCGGGCGTGGGACGCCGAAGAGATCGTGGGGGTGCGGTGGGGAAGTCCGGGTTCTTCGGCCACCCCGGCGGGCTGGCCACGCTGTTCTTCACCGAGGCGTGGGAGCGGTTTTCCTACTACGGGATGAAAGCCCTCCTGCTGTACTACATGTACGACCGGGTGAGCGACGGCGGGCTGGGCATTCCCGGCGAAACGGCCCGGTCGCTGGTGGCGGTGTACGGCGCGTCGATCTACCTGGCCGCCATCGCCGGTGGCTGGTTGTGCGACCGCGTGTTCGGGGCGAGCCGGAGCACCTTGTACGGCGGCCTGCTGATCATGTGCGGGCACATCTGCCTCGCTCTGCCCGCCGGTGCCACCGCGCTGTACCTGTCGATGCTGTTCATCGTGGCGGGCACCGGACTGCTCAAGCCGAGTGTGTCCACCTCGGTCGGCCACCTCTACCCGGGGCAGGACGACCGGCGCGACTCCGGGTTCACCATCTACTACACGGGCATCAGCGTCGGCGCGCTGATCGCCCCGCTCGCGGTGGGCACGCTCGGCGAGGAGTACGACTACCACCTCGGCTTCGGCTTGGCCGCGGTCGGCATGGCGATCGGGCTGCTGGTTTTCGTGCGGGGGCGCGGCAGGCTCAGCGAGCGGAGCAGGCGACCGGCCAACCCGGTCCGCCTGGCGGAGGTTCCTCGCGCCCAGGCGGGCTGGGTGCTCGGCGGCGCGGGGGTGCTCGCGCTCGTGGTGGTGGTCAGCGTGCTCACCGGTTCGTTCGGCGCGGACCTGGTGATCGACCTGATCAGCCTGCTGGCGATCGCCCTGCCCGTGGCCTACTTCACCGTGATGCTGAGGAGCCCGCGCACCACCCGCGCCGAGCGTTCCCGGGTGCTGGCGTACCTCCCGCTGTTCCTGGCCGCGGTGTGCTTCTGGGTGATCCAGGAACAGGGCGCGGTCGTGCTGGCCCAGTTCGCGCAGGAGAGCACCGACCTGGACGCGTTCGGCTTCGGCATCCCGGCCTCGTGGTTCCAGTCGGTCGGCTCGCTGGTGCTCATCCTGCTCGCCCCGGGGTTCGCCGTGCTGTGGGTGCGCCTCGCGCGGCGGGACCGGCAGCCGTCCACCCCGGCGAAGTTCAGCTTCGGCCTGGTGGTCGCCGGACTGTCCTACGCCCTGCTGGTCCTTCCGGCGCTGTCTGCCGGGGAGGCGCATCCGCTGTGGCTGGTCGGCAGCTTCACGCTGGTCACCGTCGGGGAGATCTGCCTGTCGCCGATCGGCATGTCGGTCACCACCCAGCTGGCGCCCGCCGCCTTCGCCACCCAGACCATGGGCCTCTGGATCGCCTCCAGCGCGGCGGGGCAGGGCATCTCGGCGCAGATCGTCGGTTTCTACGACCGCGACTCGGCGCCGCTGTACTTCGGCTCGATCGGGCTGGTGGCGGTCGTGCTCGGCGTGCTGCTGCTGGCCCTCGCCCCGGTGATCCGCAGGCGGATGGTGCCCGCCTAGCCGGGGCACCGGCCACCGCGGTACCGGCTCAGAGCCCGGTCAGAGCGGTGGCTCCACCCGGTGCCGGGTGTACCGCTCGTAGGCGCCGGCCAGTTCGAACAACAGGGGTTCGGCGAACGGCCTGCCGAGCAGTTCCAGGCTCGCCGGCAGGCCGCCGGTGTAACCCATGGGCACGGCGATGGCGGGGAAGCCGGTGTTCTCGCTCCACCTGGTGAAGACGCCGCCCTGCTCGACGCCGATCGGTTCCGGGGTGCGCGTCGCCGAGGCGTACCCGATGGCGTCGAGCCGTTCCCGGCCCATCAGGGCCAGGGTGTGCTCGCGCAGCGAGTCACGCGCCCGCAACGCGTTCTGGTAGTCCAAATTGGAATCCAGGGAAGCCGGGTCGATCTCGATCTCCCGGTCGAAGGCTTCCTTGGCGTACGGGGTGTAGGCGCCGGAGGCGTGCAGTTCGGCGAACGAGCGCACCGGCACACCCGGACCGGCCGCCCGCAGGTAACCGGTCAGGTCCCGGTTCGCCTCGAAGGTGATCACCGGGGAAGCACCGAGCAGCGCCCGGTCCGGGGCGGGCAGGAACACCACCGCGGCACCCCGTGCACGCAGGTCCGCCGCCGCGCGGTCCAGCAGGGCCAGCACGCCGGGATCATCCGCGCCGAACAAGGTTAGTCCACTTCGGACGATACCGATGCGCTTGCCGGCCAGGGAACCGTGCCCGGCGTGCCACGGGTAGCCGCGGCCGGGCAGCCGGGCGGTGGTGGTCGCCGGATCGGCCGGGTCGGGACCGGCGACCAGTTGCAGGCCGGTGGCCACGTCGGCCACCGTGCGGCCCAGCGGGCCCGGGGTGTCCTGCGTCAGCGCCCGCGGCATGGTGCCCGCCCTGGACACCAGGCCCACGGTCGGGCGCACGGTGACCACGCTGGTGAACGCGGCCGGGATGCGCAGCGAGCCACCGGTGTCGGTGCCGAAGGCCAGCGGGGCGTAACCGGCGCTGACCGCGGTGGCCGGGCCACCGCTCGAACCGCCGACCGTGCGCCCGGTGGCGTAGGGGTTGCGCACCGCGCCTCCGAGCGAGCTGACCCCGTACACCGCGGCGGCGAAGTCGTCGAGATTGCCCTTGGCCAGCACGATCGCGCCACTGCGCCGCAGCCGGGCGGTCACCGTCGCGTCCGCGTGCGGCTGCCAGCAGGCGAACAGCGGGGAGCCGCCGGTCGTCGGCAGCGCCGCGGTGTCGATGTTGTCCTTGAGCACCACCGGGACGCAGTGGGCCGGTGGCAGGGGCCCGCCCCGGTCGGCGTCCTTGGCCCGCGCCTCGGCCATGGCGTCCGGGTTGACGGTGAGCGCGGCGTGCAGCGCGGGCCCGGTCCGGTCGAGCGCGGCGATGCGGTCCAGCGCGTCCCGGATGACGTCCGTGCAGCTCAGGCGGTGCTGGGCGAACGCGCGGTGCAGTTGGGCCAGGGTCAGCGCGTGCGGTGGGGCCGCGGCCGCCGGTGGTGCCACCAGCAGCACCGCGAGCAGGGAGACCACCAGCGTCCACCCGTATCCCTTGACCGGCCGCTCCCGCCGTGCCCACGATGGTGCTTCCCCCGAGCGACGGGCAGGTGACAGGGACATGGCACTCCTCCGCCGATCGGGCCTGGTCTTCCTGGTGCTGCCGCTGCTGTGCGCCAGTACCCCCGCGGTCGCGGCGCACCCCTTCGATCCCACCACGTACGTCAATCCGCTGACCGGTACCGCCCCCGGTGACCCGGAGCTGAACGCCAAGATGGGCGAGGGCTGGGGCAACGGCAACACCCATCCCGGTGCCACCCTGCCGCACGGCATGACCCAGTGGAGCCCGCACACCCCGAGCGCCCCACCGGGCGGTTACGCCCACGAAGACACCGCGATCACCGGTTTCGGCCTCACCCGCGAATCGGGAGCGGGCTGCCCGATGTACGGCGACGCACCGATCATGCCGGTGCCGGAGCCACCCGCGGTGTCCCCGGCCACCGACCCCGCCCGCTACCACAGCGCGTTCGGCCACGACGAGGAACGCGCCGCACCCGGCACCTACGACGTCCGGCTGGCCACCGGGATCGAGGTGCGCCTCGCCGCCGCGTTGCGCGGGGGCACCGGAGCGTTCACCTTCCCGGCGGGTGCGGACCCGACGCTGCTGGTCGACGCCGGTGGCAGCGCCAACGGCGCCCAGGCCGCGAGCGTGCGCGTCGTCGGCGACGACACCCTGGCCGGGCAGGTCACCAGCGGGGGCTTCTGCGGTGCCCCCGCCACTTACACGCTGTACTTCGCCTACCGGTTCAGCCGCCCGTTCCACGCCCACGGGACCTGGTCCGGCGAGACGATGACCCCGGGCGGGCGGTCCGCCGACGGCCCGGAATCCGGCGGCTGGGTCACCTTCGCCGAGCACGACGTGGAAGCCGCCGTCGGGATCTCCTTCACCGATGCCGCAGGTGCGCTGACCAATCTCGAAACCCGGTCGCACCCCGAGGTCGCCGCCGCCGCGCACCGCGCCTGGCGCACCGAGCTGGGCCGCGTCCGGGTGGCCGGCGGCCGTGCCAAGGACCTGCGCACCTTCTACACCGCGCTGTACCACGTCATGCTCGGCCCGAACGTGTTCAGCGACGCCGACGGCCGGTACCGCGGCTTCGACGACCGGGTGCACCACGTGCGGCCGGGGCGGCTGCAGTACGCCAACTCCTCCGGCTGGGACACCTACCGCACGCACCTGCAGCTGATCGCGCTGCTCGACCCGCGGCGGGCCTCGGACATGGCGCAGTCGCTGGTCGACGCGGCCACGCAGAGCGGCTGGCTGCCGCGCACCTCCTTCGCCAACCGCCACACCGGCCTCATGGCGGGCGACCCGTCGAGCCCGCTGCTGGCCGGGGCGCACGCGTTCGGGGCCAGGGAGTTCGACACCACCGCGGCACTGGCGGCCATGGTCCGCGGCGCCACCGTGCCCGGCGACCCGGCCGAGGGCTACGTGCCGCGGGAGGGCCTGCGCCACTACCTGGACCACGGTCACCTGCCGATCGGCCTGCTCGAGCGGAGCGGCGCGGCCGGGATCACGCTGGAGTACACCACCTCGGACTTCAGCATCGCCCAGTTCGCCGCCGCGCTCGGCGACTCCGGTACCGCCGCGGAGTTCACCCGGCGCGCCCAGAACTGGCAGCACCTCCTCGACCCGGGAACCGGTTCGCTCGCGCCCCGGCTGACCGATGGCTCGCTGCTGCCCGAACGCAGCCCGTCCCGGATGACCGGCTGGGTGGAAGGCAGCCAGGCGCAGTACGCCTGGATGGTGCCGTACCAGCTGGCGGGCCTGGTCACCGCGGCGGGCGGCCCGGAGGCGGCGGTCGCCCGGCTGGACGACCACTTCGCCGAACTCAACGAGGGCTCCCGTTCCCGGCACGCCTTCCTCGGCAACGAACCGAACCTCGTCACGCCGTGGGCCTACCACGCCGCGGGCGCGCCCTGGCGGACCCAGGAGGTCGTGCGCCGCGCGCAACGGGAACTGTTCTCCGCGTTGCCGGACGGGTTGTCCGGCAACGACGATCTCGGGGCGTTGTCGGCCTGGTACGTGTGGACGGCGCTGGGGCTGTTCCCCGTCATCCCCGGCCGGGCCGAACTGGCGCTGAGCACGCCGTTGTTCGGCAAGGCCGTGCTGCACCGCGGTTCCGGGCAGGTGCTGGTCATCCGCGCTCCCGGGGCGGCGGAGGCGGGCTATGTCCACGGCGTGACGGTGAATGGCCGCCCGCACGACCGCGGTTACCTCGATCCCGGGTTCAGCCGAACCGGTGGGGTGCTGGACTTCCGCCTCGGCGACACCCCGCGGCAACCCTGGACGGATGGGCTTCCCAGCTTCTCCGGTGGCCAGGCGCCGGTGGCCGGTGCGGTGGCCCCGGCGAGCGCGGCAGCGGGCGGCGAGGCTCGGACGCACCTGCGGTTGCAGGGCTTCGCCGAGCAGCCGGTCACGGTGAACTGGGCGCTCGACGCCTTCGCGGACCTGACGGTCACCCCGTCGTCCGGGAGCGCCACCGTGCCCGCGGGTGGAACTGTCGACATACCGCTTTCCGTCCACGCCGACGCCGGGGCGGCCGAAGGCTACCGCCGCGCTCCGCTGCACCTGTCCACAACGGACAAGATCCCCGCGCCGACGGCACGCCTGGTCGTCGCTCCACCGGAGAGCGTGCTCCGGGTGGCGGACAGCCTCGGCACCAGCGCCGACGACGCTCCCGAACGCGCCGACCTCAACGACTACGGCGGCAGCTATTCGGCCACGCAGCTGGCGGCGGACGGTTTCACCCCCGGTGCCGAGGTAGTCCGGCACGGCGTGACCTACCGCTGGCCCGCCGCCGCGCCGGGGGAGCCCGACAACGTGGTGGCCCACGGCCAGACCATCGCCGTGCCGGGCGCGCGACCCGGTGCGCCGGTGCTGGGCTTCCTCGGTGCCGCGCTCGGCGGGCACGGGCAGGGAACCGGCACGGTCACCTACACCGACGGCACCACCGCCACGTTCACGCTCGCCTTGTCGGACTGGACGCTCAAGGGCGGCAGCGTGCCCGTGCTGCCGGGGAACGAGGTCGCCGCCGACATGCCGTACCGAAACCACCCGGACGGTCCCGACGACACCCGCACCTACCTGTTCCACACCGCTGTTCCGCTGGACCCGGCGAGAACGGTGGCGAGCGTGACCCTGCCCGCCGACGTGACCGACCGGGACCTGCACGTGTTCGCGATCGGAGTGGGCGGATGACCTTCCTGCGGCTGGCCCTCGCCCTCGTCCTGCTGGCCGGACCGGTTCCGGCCCCAGCGGCGGCGGTCTCGATCCCGGCGGTCTTCCCGGTGCCGCAAACGATTGCGGTCCGGGGGAAACCGGTCGCGGTACCACCGGTGGTCTCGCTGAACACCGGCACGACCACGGATCCGGCGACGCTGACCGAGGTCGAAGCCGTCCTGCGGGACCTCGGGGTGCGTGAGATCCGCCGCGACCGCCCGGCGCCGCTGACCGTGTGGCTGGGCACCCCGCAGGAGAACCCCGGTGCCGCGGATGCCTTGCGGTGGCTCGGGGTGGCGGGGCCGGAAGGGCTGCCCGCCGAGGGATACGTGCTGGTGGCCCGGCGGAGCACCGTGGTGCTGTCCGGGGTGGACCCCACGGGCACCTACCGGGCGGTGCGGACGCTGCGTCAGCTCGCGGCTGACCGGTTGCCCGCGGTCGAGGTGCGGGACTGGCCCGCGCTGGCCTGGCGCGGGCTCGTCGAAGGGTTCTACGGCCCCGCGTGGACCACCGCCGACCGGCTGGCCTACCTGGACCTGGCCGCCACCGCCAAGCTGAACAGCTACGTCTACGCCCCCAAGGACGACCCGTACCACCGGGAACGCTGGCGGGAACCGTATCCGCCGGCCCAGCTCGCCGAACTGGGCCGGGTCGCCGAGCACGCGCGGGCCCGGCACGTCCGGTTCGTCTTCGCCATCTCACCCGGCCTCGACATCTGCCACTCCGCACCCGCCGAACTGGACGCGCTCATCCGGAAGGCCGAAGCGCTGTGGCAGTTCGGCGTCCGGGACTTCGCGGTGTTCTTCGACGACATCGGCGGCGGCCTGCACTGCCCGGAGGACGAACTCCGGTTCGGCGGCGACCCGGCACCGCTGGCCGCCGCGCAGGCCCACCTGCTCAACGAGGTCCGGCGGGTGTTCCCCGGCCGCCTGAGCACCGTGCCGACCGAGTACACCGGGGTCGGCGGATCGGGGTACCAGCGGCGGTTCGGCGAGCTGGTGGCGCCGGAGGTGCTGGTGTACTGGACCGGGCCGAGCACCGTGCCCGCCACCATCACCGGCGACGACGCGGCGAAGGCCGCCGACGTGTTCCGCCACGACCTGCTGCTCTGGGACAACTACCCGGTCAACGACTACGAACCCCGCAGGCTGTTCCTCGGTCCGCTGACCGGGCGGTCGCCGGACCTCCCGGAACACGGCGTCGCCGGGCTGACCGCGAACCCCATGCCGCAGGCGCGGCCGTCGGCGCTCGCGCTGCTCACTTCGGCCGACTACAGCTGGAACCCGGCCGCCTACCAGCCGTCGAAATCGTGGCACCGGGCCATCGGGCAACTGGGCGGCCCGGCCGCGGACGCGTTGCGCGTCTTCGCCGACGCGGCCCGGTCCTCACCACTGGACCCGGCCGAGGCACCCGAGTTGGCCGCGTTGATCGAGGCGTTCTGGGCGGATCCCGGTGGCCCCGCCGGAACCGCGCTGGCGGACCGGTTCGCCGGACTGGCCGCGGCCGGGGGACGACTGCGGGAAGGCATGCCCGATCCGGAGTTCGCGACGCAGGCCGGGCCGTGGCTGGCCAAGGCACGCTGGTACGGCGTGGCCGGGCAGGCGCTGACCGAAGGGCTGCGTGCCGAACTGGCAGGCGACGACACCACGGCCTGGCGGCAGCGGGTGCTCGCCGACCGGGCCGCGCGCACCGCGAGCGACGTGTACGAGCAACTGGCCGCCGGGGTGGTGCGGCCGTTCCTGGAGCAGGCCGTGGCCGCCAGCCGCGTGGTCACCCTGGCCGCCGGGCCGGAGCACGCGCTCACCGCGTCCGTGCGAGCCGGGCGGACCCCCGTCGACCGGGTCGAGTTCTACAGCGGGGACGAGGAGATCGGCCGGGACACCACCGCGCCGTACGAACTGGACTGGGCCCCGGAACCCGCCCGGCACGTGCTGACCGCGCGGGCCGTGGCCGCCAGCGGTGAGGTGGTGACCTCCGCCCCGGTCCGGCTGACCGCGGGAGACCCGCCGCCCGCGTTGCTGCTCACCGGGACCGAGCAACCGGCGGCCGACGAATCCGTGCGGCAGCGGCTGGAACACCTCGGCTTCCCGGTGGTCGCCGTGCCCGCGTCCGCGGCCACCGAGGCGGACGCCGCGGGCAAGGCGCTGGTGGTGGCGCCGTCCACCATCGCCTCCGGTGATCTCGGCACCAAGTTCCGCGACACCCCGGTACCGCTGCTGACCTGGGAGTCCTTCGCCTTCGACGACCTGGGCATGGCGGGTGCGGTCGGCGAGACGTGGCGGGTGGACCGGCTGCTGATCACCGAGGCCGCCGGACCGCTGGCCGGTGGGCTGACCGGGGAGCAGATCGTCTACAAAGGACCGAACCGGCTGCGCTGGGGCGTGCTGCCGGACACCGCGGAGCGCGCGGCCACCCTGCCGGGCCACCCGGAGCAGGTGGCGTTGTTCGGTTACCCGCCCGGCACCCCGATGCTCGGCGGCACCGCCCCGGCTGCCCGCGCCGGCCTCTTCCTCGGCGACGACGGCCTGGACCCGGACGTGGTCACCCCGGCCGCGCTGCACCTGTTCGACACCGCGGTCGAATGGGCGGTACAACGCCAGCCGGCGGCCGTGGTCAGGCGGTAACGCTCGCCGCGTAGGAATTTCCCCACTCTTCGAGCCAGCCGACGATGGGGCGCAACGATTCGCCCAGTGCGGTGAGCGAGTATTCGACGCGGGGCGGCACTTCCGCGTACACGGTCCGCGTGACGATGCCGTCGGCTTCGAGTTCACGCAACACCCGCGTGAGCGTTCTCGGGGTGACTTCGCCGAGGGCGCGCTGCAGTTCGCCGAAGCGGTGCGTGCGCGTGAGCAGGTAGCGCACGGCGCTCAGCTTCCAGGCGCCGCCCAGCACGGCGATCGACACCTCGACGGGGCAGACGTCGAGCGCTCCCCGCACCGGATCCCGCATGTCGCTTTTTCCTCACTATCCGAAACGTCAGTATGTGCCGCCAATGTGCGTACTTGTGGGAAGCGTAGCGCCTTCTTAGGTTGACCGGTGGCAGTCGAACCACCGGCAAGGAGACACATGCACGCCCTCGTCGTCCTCGCACACCCCAGTGCCAACTCGCTCAACGCGCGCTTGGCCGAGGTCACCGCGAAAGCGCTGGAGGACACCGGATACGCGGTGCTGACCTCGGACCTCTACGCGATGGGCTGGAACCCGGCCGTGACCACGCACGACTTCGGTGCCGCCGCGGACGCGGGCCGCCCCGTCGCGGACCAGTCCGCGGCGGCGTTCGCGAGCGGGGACCTGGCTCCGGACATCCTCGCCGAACAGGACAAGCTCCGGCGTGCGTCGGTGGTGGTCTTCCACTTCCCGTTGTGGTGGTACGGGATGCCGGCGATGCTGAAGGGCTGGTTCGACCGCGTTTTCGTCAAGGGCTTCGCCTTCGGCCTCAAGGACGCCGGCGGCCGGACCCGCAAGTACGGCGACGGCGGCCTGGCGGGCAAGCGCGCCCTGACCGTGATCACCGCGGGCGATCGGGCCACCGCCTTCGAGCCGCGTGGCCTCAACGGTGCGGCGGAGGAACTGTTCTTCCCGTTCCTGCACGGCATCTTCTTCTACACCGGGATGCACCCGCTGCGACCGCACCTCGTCGCGGGAGCCGACCGCCCCGGCTGGGACCGGTTCGAGCCGGAGGCGGAACGGCTGCGCACCCGCCTCACCGGTCTCGACGCGGAAAGCGCGATCCCCTACCGAGCCCTGGCCGACGGGGACTACACCGGTGACCGCCGGCTCCGTGCCGGACTGGCGCCGGGGGAGAGCGGCTTGAGCATTCACCGCAAACCGGAAACCGCCTGACCGGAAGTGGACAATCCCACCCTGGTTCCGGGGGCCTTCGCTAATCTGTGGCCCGTCACCGCGTTGTTCATCATTTGATGCACAACGGCAGGACGGCTGAGGCGATAATGTCCCGATCGGCCGTCGGGGCCGAGGTCGTTCGTCGGGAGGGGAGCCCGTGGCGCCGCTGACACCGGCTTCCTACCGCACCATCGTCGTGGTCGACGTCGTGGGCTTCACCGCACCCAGCCGGATACTCCACGACCGCCTCGCCGTGCGCCGGGGCATGTACGAGGTGCTCAGAACGGCGCTGACCGAAAGCGGCGTCGCCTACGACGCGTGTGAAACCGAGGACCGCGGTGACGGGGCCCTGATCGTGTTGCCGGACGGCAATTCCAAGCTCGCGATCGCCGACCGGCTGCCCGAGCGCATCGCGGTGGAACTGCGCCGGTACAACTGGACGCACGTGCCGCAGGCCCAGATCCGCCTGCGCGTCGGGGTCAATTCCGGGGACGTGCGGTACGACGGCAAGGGGTGGGTCGGCGACGCGATCGACACCGCGTTCCGCATCCTGGACGCCCCGCAGGCCAAGGAGGTCTTCGCCGAATCCGACCGGGCGGTCGCGTTCATCTCTTCGCAGCGGTTCTACGACGAGGTGATCGCGCTCGACCCGGGATTGGCGCCCGATTCCTACACCCGGATAGCCGTTTCGGTGAAAACCTTCACCGGAATGGCTTATCTGCGCCTGCACGGTGAACTCACGCCGCCGAACCGGACCCCCGCGCCGGCGGAGGCCCGGTCGCCGGATGAGGTGAACAGCGTTGTCCTGGAGGTCGTGCCGCACCAGGACCTGGCGGAACTGCGTCAGCACCTCACCGGGTTGGCCGTGCCCCAACTGCCGATGGTGATCAGCCGGGCGCTCGGGCCGGCCATCCCCCTGCCGCGCCTCGACGGCATCACCGACGCGTGGGACGCCTTCCAGCTGCTCGCCGACTTCAACGCCGGCCCGGACGGCATCCCGCCGTCGATCACCTTCCTGCGCCTGCTCGCCGAAGGTGCCGGTGGGGAGGCCGAAGCCGCCATCGGGAAGTGGCTCGGGAACCAGACGCGCCGCCTGCGCCTCGGCACCGCGTTCGGGGCGCAGCGGCAGCTCCGGCCCCCGCTGCCCGAGCACCCGCTGCTGCACCTGATGATCATGCTGGAACCCGTTCCCGCCGAACCCACCCGCTGCACGCTGGCCTTCTGGCGCCAGGACGATCCGGCGGTGTGGCCGCCCCCGCTCGGCGGCGTGCGGGAAATCGACATCGACGAGATCGAATACCGGGTCGACGAAGTGGTGCTGGAAGCCGAACGGGTCTGGTCGGACCAGAGCATCTCCGCGGCGGTCGAATTCCTCCTGCCGCGCGGGCTGATCGACCTGCCGGTGCAGCGCTGGGCCAAGGAGCACGCCACCGGCCAGCCGGAGCCGCTGCGCTACGGCTACCGGCTCGGAATCCGTTCGCTGGAACGGATGCGGTCCAAGCACTGGCACCGCGCGTGGCACGTCCGCTGGGAATCGATGCTGAAGGACCCGTCGCCCGATCGGCTGCACTACGCGGGTTGCCCGGAATTCGGCGAGCACCCCATCGACGCCGTGCTCAGCGACGCCCACTGGGTCGGCCTGGTGCTGGCGGAACCACCGCCTCCCCGGCCGCGGCCGGGCGACGCGCCGGACGAGCTGACCAGTGCGCTGCGCGGCGGGTTGCCGGTGGTGCTCTGGCACCCGGAAGCGGATCCGGCGAGCCTGCGGGAACTGCTCGACTGGGTGCTCGCCGCCGAGGGCGGCTTCATCGACCTGCCCGAACGCCGCAAGCTGGCGAATTCCCGCCCAGCGGCACCGTTCCAGCATTCGCTGGCCCAGGATCTGGTGGTAATGTGGGAAGATCCCGAAAGGCTCATCGTTCTCGACCAGCCGTTGATCCCGACCCGGCAGTGAGGGGATACCGCGGATGAGCGTGAACGAACAGGACACGCCCTTCGCCCCGGTCCGGGCGGCGCGGTCCGAACCACCCGACTGGTGGATCTACCGCGGTACCGGCAGGCCCATGCACGACATCGACCTGGCCGCGCTCCTGCCCGCTCCGCCGCCGTGGCGCGCCTACCGGGGCGGCCCGCTGCCCGAGCGCGACGTGCCCCCACCGGACGACGGCGAGGCCGAACGCCGGCTCGGCACCGCGTTCACCTTCTCCGAGCAGGAAATCGACCCGAACGAACTCAACCTGGTCAACGCCGCGCTCTACCTGCGCCGCCCGCTGCTGGTCACCGGAAACCCGGGCACCGGCAAATCCAGCCTGGCCTACCGCATCGCCCGCGAACTCGGCCTCGGCCGGGTGCTGCGCTGGGCGATCACCAGCCACACCACACTGGCCGAAGGGCTGTACGGCTACGACGCGATCGGCCGGGTCCAGGCCGCCGCCACCAGCCAGGCCCAGCTCGGCGGCGAAGGCGAGGAACCGCCGATCGGCGACTTCGTCCGGCTCGGCCCGCTGGGCACCGCTTTCCTGCCCACCCGGCTGCCCCGCGTGCTGCTGATCGACGAGCTGGACAAATCCGAGGCCGACCTGCCGAACGACCTGCTCTCGATCTTCGAAGACGGCGAATTCACCGTCGAGGAACTGACCCGCGTGCGCCACCGGCACCCCGAAGTCACCGTGCACACCGCGGATCCGCAGCGCTCCGCGGTGGTGCGCGACGGCCGGGTCGCCTGCCACGCCTTCCCGGTCGTGGTGCTGACCAGCAACGGCGAACGCGAGTTCCCGCCCGCGTTCCTGCGCCGCTGCCTGCAGTTGCGGATCGAGAACCCGGACGAGGAGCAGCTGGCCGCGATCGTGGCCAGCCACCTGGTCGACGAGCGCGGCGAATTCCGCGACACCCTGGTCCGCGAATTCGCCGAACGCAGCAAGGCCCAGGGCGGGCTGCCCACCGACCGGCTGCTCGACGCGGTGTACCTGGCCACTTCCGGTGCCTACCAGCCCGATCGCGAGGCGTGGCCGCGATTGGTGGACGCCCTCTGGCAACGGCTCACGGTGCGGTGACGTGGGCAAGCCGGCCGATGTCCCCGAGCCGCGCTCCGCCTCGGCGGCGGAGCCGGCGGCCCGCGGCGCGCCGAGGCCGGGGCAGCGGCTCGAACTGGGTGAGCTGAGCTGGACCGAGGTCGCCGACGTCGTCTGGCTGGCCGCGGCGATGAGCCCCGGCGGCACCACCACCGAACCGGAACCGCGGGCGGAACCGGAGCCGGTGTTCGACAGCGGTCCGCTCCCGGTCCGGCCCTCGCCACCCGAACCGCGGGAACGGGCCCCGGCGCCGGAGCCCGAACGGCGCCTCCCGCCGAGCACCGCCGTTCCGGAGCCCGTGCCCGGTTTCGCCGCCGCCGAATCCCGCGAACCGGCCGAAGACGGCACCGGCGAGGTCACCCTGGCCGGGGGACTGGATTACTTCCGTGCGCTGAAGTCACTGAAGCGCCGGACGGCCGCACCACGCCACCGCGAGGTGGTCCTGGACGAGGAGGCCACCGCCGTCCGCGCCGCCGAGACCGGGCTGTGGTGGCCGGTGACGCGGTCGAAGGAGGAGCGCTGGCTGGACCTGACGCTGGTGCTGGACAACGGCCCGTCGATGACGTTGTGGCGGCCGCAGGTCTCCGCCTTCGTCGAAGTGCTCGAACGCCTGGGTGCGTTCCGCTCCATCCAGCTCCGCCTGCTGGAAACCGCCAAGGCCAACGGCGAAGACACCCTGGTGCTCCGCGGTGGTACGCCCGGTGCGCCCGCCCGCGACCCCGGCGAGATCCTGGACCCGTCCGGCCGGCGTGCGGTCCTGCTGCTGACCGACGGCGTGAGCGACGCGTGGCAGCGGGAACTGCTCTACCCGATCCTGGCCCGCTGGGGCCGGGCCATGCCGGTGAGCATCGTGCACCTGCTGCCGCAGTGGCTCTGGGGGCGGTGCGGGCTCAGCCAGCGCCGGGCCCGGCTGCACGTGCCGGGGGCGCTGACCCCCAACAGTCGCTGGACCTGCGAACCGACCGACGCCTGGCTCGATCCCGCACCGCCGCGGCCCGCCGTGCCGGTGCCGGTGCTCGAACTGCAGCCGCGGTGGCTGGCGTGGTGGGCCAAGCTGATCACCGCCGAGCACCCCGGCGCCGTCGAAGGCACCGTCGTGCTCGCCACCGACCGCGCCGAGGAAGTGGTGGAGTTCCGGCGCCCGCCCGAGGTGCCCTCACCCGGCGAACGGGTGCACCGGTTCCGGAGCGTGGCGTCACCGCCGGCGCTGCGGCTGGCCCAGTTGCTCGCGGCGGTACCGGTCCACCTCGACATAGCCCGCGTCATCGGCAGGAGATTCGTGCCGGAAGCGGGACTGGCCCACCTCATCGAACTCGTTCTATCAGGGATTTTGTCCACTCGGACGCCGGCGGAAGAACGGTCCGCCTGGCAAAGTGGTGAGGTTTTCACGTTTCCCGGAGAAGTGCGGGAATTGCTGCTGTGCGGTGCTCGCCGTTCCGAGACGGCTGATGTGGTTCGATTGGCGGCCACCCATTTCAGTGAACGGCTTCCGGTGCTCGGCCGCCTGCGGGACGCCATCGCCGACCCGAACAACACACCGGATCCCGTACTTACCCTCGAGTCCCCAGCCGATGTACAATTGGAGAGCGCAGTCATGCGCGCGCTGTCAGGCCCCTATCTCTCCAGGGGGGATCGCCTGCGTAGCGCGGCAAGCTTGTGGCACGATTCCGCGATGCCCGGTGCTAAAACGATAAACCCTGCGAGCCCCCCGATGCGCGAGACAGCTGAGCGTCCTCCCGACTCCACTGATCCGGTGCAGGGGCACTCGCCCGCCTCCGACGATTCCGGCCTGGCCGAGTCGGTGACCCGCCCGATCACCCACCCCTTCGCGCCGGGCGCGGTGGCCGGTTTCCCGGCCCGCCAGCCCGATGACCCACCGCAGATCTGGGGACCGGTCCCGCCGCGCAACCCGAACTTCACCGGCCGGGTGGAGTTGCTGGACCAGCTGGGCAAACGCCTGCGCAGCGGTACCACCGCCGTGCTGCCCTCGGCCTTGCACGGCCTCGGCGGCATCGGGAAGACCCAGATGGCCGCCGAGTACATCTACCGCCACCTGCAGGACTACGACCTGGTGTGGTGGATCGACGCCACCCACACCACCCAGATCAAGGCCGGGCTCACCGATCTGGCCGGGGCACTGGGCCTGCCGGGGGCGGCGGAGGCGAACATCGCGGTGCCCGCGGTGATCGAGGCCCTGCGCACCGGCCGCCCGTTCCGCCGCTGGCTGCTGGTCTTCGACGCCGCGGAAAGCCCGGAAATGGTGCTGCCGTTCTTCCCGCGGAACGGTCCGGGGGAAATCCTGATCACCTCCCGCAACGCCGACTGGGCGGGTATCGCCCGTCCGCTGGAACTGGCGGTGTTCAAGCGGGAGGAGAGCATCGAACTGCTGGGCCGCCGTGGCCCGGAGATCGACGCCGGCGACGCCAACGAACTCGCCGAGAAGCTGGGCGATCTGCCGCTGGCCGTCGAGCAGGCGGCGGCCTGGCGGGCGGTGACCGGCATGCCCGTGCAGGAGTACCTGCGCCTGTTCGACGATTCGGTGGCGGAAATCCTCGACACCGCGGCGGCACCCGACAACGAGGTGTCGGTGGCCGCGGCGTGGAACGTTTCGTTCGAAGAGCTGAAGACCCGCAATCCGGCGGCCCACCAGATCCTGCACATCTGCGCCTTCTTCTCCCCGGAACCCATTTCCCGTGACCTGCTCACCGGGGTCAGCCGGGTGTCCATTTCCCCGGAACTCGACGCCGCCCTGCGCGAGCCGATCAAACTGGCCCGCGCCATCCGCGACATCAACCGGTACGGGCTGGCCAAGATCGACCACGGCAGCAACACCCTCCAGCTGCACCGCCTGGTCCAGCTGGTGCTGCGGAACCGGGTGATGGCCC
Organism: Amycolatopsis sp. NPDC045836; assembly: GCF_056431745.1. NCBI lineage: Bacteria > Bacillati > Actinomycetota > Actinomycetes > Pseudonocardiales > Pseudonocardiaceae > Amycolatopsis > Amycolatopsis sp. NPDC045836. Next base: position 399,534 of record NZ_JBWKKF010000005.1, read on the forward strand.
CGCAGGTCCACGCGCAGATGCAGCACGGCGCGCACCAGCTGCTCGCCGCGCTCGACCCGAACGACCCGGAGTCGAGCAGGCACTGGCCGCGCTACCGCGAACTGCTGCCGCACGCCTACGCCGCCAACGTGCTGGACTGCGACGACGGCTGGCCACGGCAGCTCTACATCAACCTGATGCGCTACCTGTTCGAATACGGCGACCACGAGGAAGCCGCCCGGCTCGGGCTCGAGGCACGCAAGCGGTTCACCGAAACCCTGGGGCCCACGCACCCGCAGACGCTCGACGTCTCCGCCCGGCTCGGTCTCTACCTGTGGGCCGTCGGCCGCTACGCCGAGGCCGCCGAACTCAACCAGCGCACCCTCGCCCTGCGGTTGCAGGTGTCGAGCGAGGAGAACGAGGAAACCTTCACCCTCCAGCGGAACATCACCATCGACCTGCGTGCCGAAGGCGACTTCGCCGCGGCCACCAAGCTGAGCGAAGAGATCTACCACAAGACCAGGCGCATGTTCGGCGAGGACGATCCGGAAACGCTCAACGCCGCCTACCAGCACGGGATCAGCCTGCGGCTCTCCGGCGCCTACCGGGCCGCCGCGGAACTGGACGAGGACACCCACCGGCGGCGCGTCGAGGTGCTCGGCCGCGACCACACCCGCACGCTCAGCACGAACAGCGCCCTGGTGGTGGATCTGCGGGAGGCCGGTGAGTACGGCCAGGCCCGGGTGCAGCAGGAACGGCTCACCGAAAGCTTCCGGGCTCGTTACGGTGACGAGCAACTGGACTTCGTCGTCAACTCCTTCCTGCTTTCGGTGGCCAGGAGGAAGGACGGCGACCACGCCGGTGCGCTGGAGCGGTCCACCCACGCCCTCGGCCGGTTACGGCTGTCCTACGGGGAGAACCACTCCACCACCATGGCCTGCGCGCTGGCCCACTCGATCGATCTGCGGCACTCGGGTGACCTGGCCGAGGCGAAGAAACTCGGTGAGCAGACGTTCGAGCGGTACCGCGGCGGTCTCGGCGAGCACCACCCCCACACCCTGGCGGCCAGCGTCGACCTGGCCGTGACCCTGCGGCTCCAGGGTGACGCCGCGGGCGCACGCGTGCTCGACGAGCGCGCGCTGGAGCACTTCCGGGCGGGCATCGGCCCGGACCACCCCTACGCGGTCATCACCGCCGCCAACCTGGCGAGCGATCTGGCGGCGCTGGGTGAGCACGGCAAGGCGATCGAACTGGGCCGGGACGCGGTCGAACGCGGTCGCCAGGTGCTCGGTGCGGACCACCCGACCGTGCTCGCCGCCGCCCACAACCTGGGGCTGGACCTGCTCGCCGCCGGGCACGCCGAAGAGGCGGTCCCCTTCGGCCAGCCGATCCTGGCCAAGTACCGGCGGGTGCTCGGCGAAGCACATCCGGGCACGCAGGCGGCAGGCCGGGGAGCCCGTGCGGACTGCGACATCGACCCCATGCTCATGTAGCGCTCAGTCCGGGACGAGCTGGCCGAGCCAGGAGGCGAGGTGCTCCACGGCGGGTGGCTGTGGTGTGGTGGCCCGCAGGTGGCGGTGCACCGCGCGGACCAGTTCCGGGCAGTGCAGCAGGGCGCGGGCGGCCGGGTGGGGGCCTCGTGCGGAAAGCGCGAGGCCGAGCCCGGCCAGGGCCGCCGGGCGATCCGGATCGATGGCCAGCTCCGCGCGGTAACCGTTGGCCGCCTGGGCGAACTGGCCGGACGCGTAGGCGAAGTCGGCAGCGGTGGCGCCGGGGACCATCGAGCACAGCGCCGGTGAACCGTCGACGACGAGCCGGACGAGGTCGGTCCTGGCGTGGGACCAGGACCCGTCCGGCACCGGTGTGGGCGGCAGGTCCGTGGTGGTGACGGTGGCGGGTGGCCGGGGGCGGCCACGCTGCCAGGCCGCGGCCAGCTCGGCGACGAGGGCCGGGTCCGGGCGCAGGTGGCGGGCGCGCCAGCCGGCGAGGTGGTCCCGGCTGGCGGCCTCCGCCAGTTCCCTCGCCTCGGCCGGTACCGCCTCGTCCTGCCAGGCACCGAGGCGTTCGGCGATGCCGTCGAGGAAGCGGCGCCCGGCCCCGGTCAGGGTCGCGTCCGTGTGCAGCGCCCGCAGGACGTGCCAGCTCTGCCTGCGCCAGTACGCGAATTCGAATCCGGCCCGCCGGAGCACACCGGCGGCGGACAGGGCGCGCCAGAAGGCGGTGACGCCGAAGAAGGCGTACAACCCTTGCAACGCGCCACTCAGCGGACGCGGGTCGTCGCGCCAGGGCACGTAGATCCGCTCGCGGGGGTCCGGTTCGTACAGTTCGACCAGGTGCAGCAGGCCACCGAGCACGATGTGCTGGAACTCGTGGATCAGCGTCCCGGCGAGGGACGCGCCATCCGCGGGCAGGCCGACCACCGCGCTGCCGAACGCTTCCCCGGTCGACGCACTGGGGTTGCGGAAGAGCACCTGTGGTTTCGGCACCAGGGAGACCAGGCCGATCGGCATGGTCCGGGCCGGGGTGGGCAGGTGGGTGGCGATCAGGCGGCAGGCTTCGTCGACCAGCCGCTGCCACTGGGCGGCTTCCCGGTCCGGCAGGCGTTCCGGCGGGATCGGCTCGTACAGGCCGCGGTACGGGTCGAGATCCTCCAGCCGAAGGGAAAACCGGTGTGTGCCGACCTGGCTGCGCACGGACCGGATCGCCCACCAGTTCGCGCTGTCCGCACCGGGGGTGACGGGCACGGTGGTGCCGGCTTCGGAGACCACGTACCCGCCCGGCACGCCGCCTACCGTGGCCCGCGAGAACGGTGCCGTGGCGGGCAGTCGCGCCATGCCGAGCGAAGGCAGCATGGCCTTGCCGTGCCACACCGGGACGGTGGTTTCGAAAGCCAGTTCCGCCCGGATCGCCGCGGCGGCCGCGATCGCGTGCACGTGGCCCAGGTGTATCCACAGTGGACCGACGCCGTCGATCCCGTTGCGGAGCAACCGGGTCGTGTAACCGGCCCAGCTGCCGGTGTACGGGTGCACGAGCATCCGGTGCACCGCGCGGGGTGACCTGGCCTCGGCGCGTGCCAGGAGTTCCCAGGCCGAGTCCAGCGGCGGTAGCGGCCCCATTGAACCCGGGTTCTTCGCGGCCTCGGTCAGCAACGCGTGGATCAGCAGCTTGCGCCGGCTCCGCTCGGCCCGGCGCAGGCGGCGGACCGGCTCCTCGCCACCTTCGAACCGGGCGAGGGCGTCGAAATCCGGCCAGGACAGGCGGTGGAAGGCGGGTGGCGCACCCGCCGGTGGTGGCATCAGTCGATCCGCTCGCCTCCGCTCGCACCTCCGCTGCGGTAACGCGCGCGGAGCTGCCGGGTGCGTTCGACCACGTGGTGTGCCGAACGGCGGAAGGCGTCGCCGTCCAGGGTGCGCAGGGTGCTCAGCGGAACCGCGTCGAGGTCGAGCAGTGCCGATTCGATTTCCGGTTCGGTGCTTGCCGAGAACGAATTCATCGTGCCGATTCCCTCCACCGTCGAACGGCTGTGAGAGCTGGACCTGCCAAGGATAACCGGAATCCGCGGAATTTTAGGCGCCGTCCGGCGGCGGGCGGCCCGCGGCCAGTTCCCGCAGGGCGTGCGGGCGGGTGATCGTGACGCGCCCGCGGGCGGTGCGGACCACGCCGAGCCGCCGGAGTCCGTCCAGGCCGCGGCTCAGCGTGCTCCGGGAAACACGTGCGAAACCAGCCAGTTCGCTCTGGTTGAACTGCAGCACGACCGCCTCGCCGGCGGGGTGCTGGAGCACCAGTTCCAGCAGCACCGCGGCCAGCCGCTGCGGGAAGTCCGGGCCACCGGCTTCCAGCCGGAGGCGGTCGGACTGCTGCAGCCGGATTGCCGCTGTGCGGAAGATTTCCTCGGCGATGCGCGGCCGGGACCGCAGCACACCGAGGAATTTCGTGCTCGGTACCAGGAGAGCGTGCACCTCGTCGATGGCCGACATCGTCGCGGTGCGGGGGAGCCCGCTGATCGGCGCCAGCTCACCGATGATCTCCGCCGGGCCGCGGGCGGCCAGCGGCGCGTCCTCACCGCGGTAGTTGGTGGCGCTGATCTTCACCCACCCGCGCTGGACGACGAACACGGCCTCCGGCGGACTGCCCTGGAGCACGAGCACCTGCCCGGGCCGCCACACCCCGCGCCGGCCCGCCTCGGTGAGGGCGGACCGTTCCGCCTCGGACAACCTCAACCACGCCCTGCGTTCCATTTGACGCACCGCCCGCTCCCTCGAGTCGCCAACATGGGTGCACGGGCACCCGCGGCCGAGGCGTTCTTCGCGTCCCAACCGTCGATTCTGCCAGGCGGCGGGTGCCTCCGACAGTGCTCGGAACGTTCGAACCGACGAAACCGGAGGTGACCGTGCACGGTCCCCAGTCGCGGACGCCGAAGGCGTTCGGGAGGAAACCGCGGGTGGTCGCCCCGCACCCGCCCCTGGTGTTCTCCGCGCACCAGGGCCCGGTGGCGAAACCGGTCCTCGGCGGGCTGGCCCTGGTGGCGGGGGTGGTGCTGGCCACCGGCGGCGCAGTGCTGTGGCCGACCGCCCTGGTGCTGGCCCTGCTGGTGCTGTGGCGCTGCTCGCGGAGGTCCGTTCGCGAGCAGCCGGTCAGGTGGCCATGGCCCGGTCGAGGATTTCCAGGCCACGGTCGATTTCGGCGTCGGTGGCGGTCAGCGGCGGAGCGATGCGGAAGGTGCCGCCCATGCCGGGCAACTGCACGATGTTCAGGTGCAGGCCCAGTTCGCCGCAGCGCCGGGTGATGGCGGCCCCCAGTTCGTCGGTGTCGCCGTCACCGGTCAGTTCCAGGCCCACCAGCAGCCCGCGCCCGCGGACGTCGCCGATCACCGGGTGCCGCCGGGCGAGCTCGTGCAGGCCGTCGCGCAGCCGGGTGCCGAGTTCGCGGGCCCGCAGGTCGAGGCGGTCGCGGGTGAGCACGTCCAGCACGGTGCCGCCGACGGCGGCCGGGAGCGGGTCGTTGACGTGCGTGGTGAAGAACAGGAAACCGCGCTCGTGGGCTTCCCGCTCGATCTCGGCGCTGGTCAGCACGGCGGCCAGCGGCAGCCCGGCGCCGAGGGTCTTGGACAGGGTGAGGATGTCCGGCACCACCCCGTCGCGCTGGAAGGCGTACCAGTCGCCGGTGCGGCACAACCCGGTCTGGGCTTCGTCGAGGATCAGCAGCATGCCCCGTTCCCGGCACTTGTCGCGCAGCGCCCCGAGGTAACCCGGCGGCAGGTCGACCACGCCGCCGGAGCTGAGCACGGGCTCGACCAGGCAGGCGGCGAGGCTGCCGACCGACTGGGCGTCGATCAGGTCGAAACCGAGGTCGAGCTGGCGCCGCCAGTCCAGGTTGCCCTCGGCGTCGACCAGGCCGGGCCGGTACCGGTCGGGCACCGGCAGGGCGAAGTTGCCGGGGGCGGCGGGGCCGTACCCGGCCCGGCCGGCGCTGTAGGTGGCGTTCGCCGCGCCCTGCGTCATGCCGTGCCAGGACCGGGCGAACGAGACGATTTCGTGCTTGCCGGTGACCAGCTTCGCCAGCCGCAACGCGGCCTCGTTGGCTTCGGCGCCGGTGGTCAGCAGCATGGCCTTGTCCAGCGGGTCCGGCAGCGTCTCGGCGAGCCGCCGGGCCAGGTCGAGCACCGGGCGGCTGAGCATGCCGCTGTAGAGGTGGTCGAGCTTGCCGACCTGCTCGCGGACCGTGGCGACGATCTCGGGGTGCGCGTGGCCGAGGATCGCGCTCATCTGCCCCGAGGTGAAGTCGAGCAGTTCGCGTCCGTCCTCGGTGAACACCGAGCAGCCCTTGGCGCGGTCGGCGAGCCACGGGCTGAACGCGCCGTGCCCGGAGTAGCGGATGAGGTGGCGAGCGACATCGGTCATGGTGCCGACGCTACGAACGAGCACCGCGGTGCGTCCAGCGCACAAAGGCACACCCGCTGTTCGACGGGACCGCACAATGGCGGGGTGCTGAACCCGTGGCGCCTGCGCCTGCTCACCCTGCTCGACAGCCTCGGCACCGTGCGCGCGGTGGCCGAAGCGCTGCACCTGAGCCCGTCGACGGTCTCCCAGCAGCTCGCCGTGCTCGAGGCCGAAACCCGCAGCCGGTTGCTGGAACGCTCCGGGCGCCGGGTGCGCCTGACCCGCACCGGTGCGGTGCTGGCGCGGCGGGGCCGCGAGATCCTGGACCGGATGGCCGAAACCGAGGCCGAGCTGCGGGCGCTGAACGACGAGCCGATCGGCACCGTCCGGCTCGGGGTGTTCCAGAGCGCGATCCACCCGCTCGCCGTGCCCGCCGCCGCCCGGCTGGCCGATTCGCACCCGCAGCTGCACGTGGAGCTGATCGAGTCCGAACCCCACGAGAGCGGTTCCGCGTTGCGCTCCGGGGCGGTCGACGTGATCGTCACGACCACCGACTACGTCGAGTTCCCGTGGGGCGGTGACCTGGAGATCGTGCCGCTGGGCACCGATCCGGTGGTGCTCGTGCTGCCGCCGGGCCACCCGCTCGCCCGGCGGCCGGTGGTGGACCTGGCCGCGTGCGCGGGGGAGACCTGGGCGTGCGACCGGCCCGGCTCGTACATGGCCGAGCTGACCACGCGGCTGTGCCGCGAATCCGGGTTCGAGCCGAAGGTGGCCTGCCGGTTCGGCAACTACCTGCTGCTGGTCGAGCACGTCGAAGCCGGGCGGTCGGTGGCGTTGCTGCCCGCGCTGGCGGTGTCGCCGGACCACGCCGTGGTGACCAGGGAGCTGACCACGCCGGTGCACCGCAACGTCGCCGTCGTGGTCCGCCGCGGCGCGGCCCCGCGGGCGGCGGTGGACGCGGTGGTGGCGGCGCTGCTCGACCACCCGGAGATCCCGGCCCTGTCCGCACCCGCCCCGGTGGCCACCTGACCGTCCACACGCGACTCCGGGTCAGGAGGAAACGGCGACCCCTTCCGGTTCGCTGCCGACCGGCACGGTGGTGGTCGTGGTGAAGGTGCCGGTGTCGATGACGGACATGGTGTCGGCCGCGGTGTTGGTGATGTAGACGTAGCTGTTGTCCGGGGCCGCCGCCGAACCCTCCGGCTGCGCCTGCACGGCGACCGTGGAACTCACCGCGCCGGGGGCGCCGGCGGCGATCGCCGGTCCGTCGAGCACCGAGACCGCGTCCGAACCGGCGTTGGCCACGTAGACCTGGCCCTGCGGGGTCACCGAAACCCCCATCGGCGCTTCCCCGACCGGCACGGTCGCCACCACCGTGCCGGTGGTGGTGTCGATCACCGTGACGTTGTCGGACCCGGTGTTGGACACGTAGAGCCGGTCGCCCGCCGGACTGGTCGCGATCCCCGCCGGGTACCGGCCGACCGGGTAGGTCGCCACCACCTCCTGCGTGCTCGTGTCGAGCACCGACACGTTCTGGGAACCGTTGTTGGTCACGTACACGCGTTCGCCGTCCGGGCTGGCCACCGGGGTGTGCGGGAAGCGGCCGACCGGGACGTCCAGCACCGGGACGTTGGTCACCGCGTCGATGACGGTCACCGTGCCCGACCCGAAGTTGGTCACGTACACGTGCGCCGGGGTGGCCGCGACGCCGAAGGGGTTGGCCCCCACCGGAACGGTGGCCACCACCGTGTGGTTCCGCGCGTCGATCACCGAAACGGTGTCGGCCAGTTCGTTGGTCACGTAGACGCGTTCGAGCGCGGGCAGCACGCCGACCCCGACCGGTGAGTCCCCCACCGGGATGGTGGTCACCACCTCCTCGTGCCGGGTGTCGTAGACGGTGACGTTGTCGGACCCGGTGTTGGCCACGAAAACCTGGACCCGCGGCGGGTAGCGGGTGGCGCCCGCGGCGGACGGGAGCAGGAGCAGGCACAGGACTCCGGTGGCCACGAGACGCCACCTGACGGACGTTGCCATGAAGGTTCCTCATTTTCTTGCCGGAATCGGGCGAAGGTGGTTCAACCACCGTGAAACTACTGGTTGGACGGGTTCGCCGCTGCGGTTCGAATGGCCGATTCAGCCGGTTCCATGCGGTGCGTCCGACGATCGTGTGAAGAACCCCACCCGAAAGTTGATCATGGTGGACGGGAAAGAGATTCACGTTGACCAGTCGTTTTTCCCGCGGTGTGCTCGACTGTACGTGCGGTCGGTGGAGGCGTCATTTTTTCGCGGTATTGCCATTGCCGAATTGATGGGAAATGAATTGCGAGTCGATCACCTCGCGGCCGGCGGGGCCGCCGGGGCTAGAATCCCGATGCGTGATCACGGCCCCGCACGCGTCGACCCCCGGGCACCTCGCCACCGGACAGCTGACCGATCGCGCCCGGTCGTGGTGGGTCACCGCGGTCATCACGCTCGCCGCCGCCGTGGTGCGCCTGCAGGACCTCGGCACGCCGACGGACAAGGGCACCCCGGTCTTCGACGAGAAGTACTACGCGGTGCAGGCCTGGCAGATGCGGCGCAACGGCGGGTTCGAGGACAACGCCGGCTACGAGGTGATCGTGCACCCGCCGCTGGCCAAGCAGCTCATCGCGCTGGGGGAGTGGGCGCTGGGTTACCACGGCTGGGGCTGGCGGATCAGCTCGGCCCTGGCCGGGGTGCTGATCGTGCTGCTGGTGGTGCGCATCGCCCGCAGGCTCACCCGGTCCACCCTGCTCGGCGCGGTGGCCGGCGTGCTCGCCCTGTGCGACGGCATGCTGCACCTGCAGTCCAGGATGGCGATGCTGGACATCTTCCTGGTGCTCTTCGTCGTGGCCGCCTTCGGCTGCCTGCTGGCCGACCGCGACCAGGTGCGGCAACGGCTGGCCGAAGCGGCCCGGTGCGGCTGGCTGAGCGGGCCGTACGGGCCGCGGCTGGGGTTCCGGTGGTGGCGGTTCGGGGCCGGGGTGCTGCTCGGGCTGGCGGTCGGGGTGAAGTGGTCCGGGCTGTACTACGTGGCCTGCTTCGGGCTGCTGTGCGTCGGGTTCGACGTGGCGGCCCGCCGGGCGGCCGGGGTGCCCCGCCCGTGGCTCGGCGCGCTGCGCCGCGACGTGGCCCCGGCGCTGTGGGGGCTGCTCGTCATTCCGGTACTGGTGTACCTGGGTACCTGGTGGGCGTGGTTCGCCAGTGAAACGGCCACCGATCGGCACGCCGTGGAAACCGAGCAATTGGTGCCGGGTATTTGGGGCTGGGTCCCGGCGGCGGTCCGTTCCCTGGTCTATTACACGGTCAACGTGCTCGATTTCCACGAAACTCTGCTCACCCCGGAAAACGATCCGCACCCGTGGGAATCGAAACCGTGGACCTGGCCGATGGGCCTGCGGCCCATCCTGTATTCCTACGCCTCGGACGGCTGCGGCACCGACGACTGCGTGCGGGCCACGATGCTGGTCGGCACCCCGGCCATGTGGTGGCTGTCGCTGCCGGTGCTCGCCTGGGGCCTGTGGCGCTGGCTGTTCGCCTTCGACTGGCGGTACGCCGCGGTGGTCGTCGGTTACCTGGCCGGGCTGGTGTTCTGGTTCCCGAACCTCGACCGGCAGATGTACTACTTCTACGCCGCGCCGATGGCCCCGTTCCTGGTGCTCGGCCTGACCCTGGTCTGCGGCCAAGTGCTGGGCAGCGCCCGCGGCGGCTTCGAACGGCGGGGCACCGGGCTGCTCGCCGTGTCCCTCTACATCGGACTCGTGGTGGCCAACTTCGCCTGGCTGTGGCCGATCCTCAACGGCGACCCGATCACCCGCGAGCACTGGCAGGCCGAGCTCTGGCTCCCGTCCTGGCGGTGAGCCGGGCGCCTAGCCGATCGCGTCCCGGCGGTCGTCGAAGACGGCGAACAGGGCGTCCAGCTTGGTCATCCGCAGCGGGCGGAGCACCTCCTGCTGCCGCGCGACGAGCCGGACCTCGACCTCTTCGTGGTGTTGCCGGAGTTCGGCGAGCACCGCGAGGCCGGAGGAGCCGAGGAACGGCACCGCGGTGAGGTCGACGACCACCGCCTCCGGTGACCCGGCCAGCGCGCGCCGGAGGACCGCGGCCAGCTCCGGCGCCGTGGCCATGTCGACCTCACCGGTGACGGTGACCACGGTGACGGCACCGGCCTGGACCAGGTCGGTCTGGAGCGGGGGTTCGTCCGGAGCCGTCGAAACCATGCCGACCAGTTTGCCCGGCCGGAGCGGGGGGCTCAATCCTGACGCGCGAACCGTGACCCCGGTAGTTTCCATACGTGTACGAATGCGTATGTAAATGTGGGGCGGCCCGGCGGTGATCTCGCGGGCGAACATCCTGCCCGCCCGCGGGGTGGAGGCGCTCGACCGGCTGGGTGCGGGCGACGGATTGCGTGAACGGTCGCTGGCCCCGGACGGCCTGTGGCGGCTGATGGCCGACGTGCCCGCCCCCTGACCGAAGCCGAGCTCGTCGCCCGGTTCGAGCGGCTGCTGGCCGAGCGCGCCGGGGAGACCGGGGTGCGCGTCCGCGAGGCCGTGTGGGCCTCGGTCTCCGCATCCACCGGCTACCGGCGGGGCCGCCCGCCGCTGGCGGGCGAACACCGGGGTCCTGGTCGGCGAAAGCGTGAGCTGCCGCCGCGGCCCGCTCGGCGGCCGGGGCGGGTACCCGCGCCCCGGCGACCGCGTGCCGGACCGGGCCTGCCGCCGCGCCGACGGGACCCTTCGACCCGGCTGCACACCGAGCTGTCGCCCGCCTGGTGCTCCTGGCGCGGGAGGACGCCGGTGCGCTGCTGGCGAAGGTGACCGTCTGCCAGCGCTGGCAGTCCAAGGGGACCTGCTCGCCGAGGCGATCGAGAAGGTGCGCGACGGCATCCCGGGCCTGGGTGCGGTGCCCGCCGCCGAAGAGCTGCCGGACTTGCTCGGCGAACTGCTGCCGCGGTGGGGCGAGGCGCTGGCCGCCCCCGGTACCGGGCGCTGTCCGCCCGCCTGCTCGGCCCGGGCCACCCGGCGGCCTACTGGTACGTCCTCCCGCGGCGGGAGCAGGACTGGGCCCGGCTCCGGCGGCCCAGCGCAGCGGGGTGCCGGAGCCGCCGCCGATCTCGACTTGCTGCTGGACACGACGGCCGGTGCGGTCAGCCACCACCTGCTCCTGGAGCCGGGCAGTCCGGGGAGATCACCGGTTACCCGCGCCGGATGCTGCGGCAGGCTGGGTTCGCGGTTGGGCTCAGCCGTCGGCCAGCGCGGTGCGCAGCGCCTGCACGGCGGCGGTCGGCCGGTAGCCGTCGGGAACCCCGTCGACCATGATGATGTCGCCGTCGATGTGCCGGGAGCGCAGCGGCGCGATCTCCCGGTAGGCGGGCGAATCCCACCAGGTCCGGGCGTCGGCCAGGCTCGGGAAGCCGATCATCACCAGGTGGCCGGGCCACTCGCCCTCCTTCACCTCGTGCGGGGTGGCGTGCACCAGGTAGCGGCCGCCGTGCGGCTCGAAGGTGCCGACGAGCCGCTCCATGTACTCGGCGATCTCCGGGTGCGGGTCGGCGTCGGCCAGGCGGGCGATGACGTAGGCGGGCACGGGTTCCTCCTGGGGTTCGGGTTCGGTGCTGATCGTGGCATCCGGGCGGGCGTGGTGGCGATTACCTCCGAGGTCATCGGAGCGCGCCACGGGAGCCGTCCGTTTAGGGTGGGCGCATGCGTGTGTCGCTGGATGCTGCGAAGACCCGGTCCGCACTGCGCACCTCGGCGCGCGCCTCCCTGCAACTGCTGCTGGTCCTGCTGCTGGCCGGGGTGGTGCTGTGGCTGGTCGGCCGGATGTGGTCGGTGGTCTGGCCGGTGGTGCTCGCCCTGCTGCTCACCACGCTCACCTGGCCGGTGGCGCGGTTCCTGCGCCGCCGCCGGTGGCCCGCCGCGCTGGCCGCGGCCACGGTGACGGTGCTGTTCCTGCTCGGGGTGGCCGGGGTGGTGCTGCTCATCGTGCTGCCGGTGGTGAGCCAGTCCGGTGAGCTGGTCGACGGTGTGGTCCGCGGCATCGAGCAGCTGCGGCGGTGGGCGGCCGGGCCGCCGCTGAACATCGGCGAAGCCGAGATCAGCAGCGCGCTGGACACGGCGGTCGACCGGGTGCAGAACAGCGTCGGCAACATCCTCACCGCCACGGCCACCGGTGTCGGCACGGTGGCCAACGGCCTGGTCACCGCGGTGCTGGCGGTGTTCCTGATGTTCTTCTTCCTCAAGGACGGCCCGCGGTTCCTGCCGTGGCTTCAGCGCCAGCTGCCCGGGCGCCTGGCCACGGACGTGCCGGTGGTGGCCGAGCGGTGCTGGGGCACACTCGGCTCGTTCGTCCGCTCGCAGGCCTTCGTCGGGCTGCTGGACGCGGTGTTCATCGGCATCGGGTTGTGGATCGTCGGTGTGCCGCTGGTGCTGCCGCTGGCGGTGCTGACCTTCGTCGCCGCCTTCGTGCCGATCGTCGGCGCCCTGTTCGCCGGTGCCGTGGCGGTGCTCATCGCCCTGGTCTCCAACGGGCTGGTCGACGCGCTGATCGTGCTGGGCATCATCGTGGTGGTGCAGCAGCTGGAGGGCAACGTCTTCCAGCCCATGCTGCAGAGCCGCGGCCTCGGCCTGCACGCCGGGGTGGTGCTGCTGGCGGTCACCCTCGGCGGCAGCCTGGCAGGCATCACCGGCAGCCTGCTCGCCGTGCCCGTCGCGGCGCTGGTCGCGGTGATCTGGAACTACCTGCGCGAGCAGCTGTCCACGACCGCGCCGGAGGAACCGGCCGAAGAACCCGGCTGACCCCCGGCCGGTGGCTACGGCCGCTGCCCCACCGCGTCGGCGGTGTCGCGGCGCAGGCTCTGCACCATCGTCAGGAGTCCGAACAGGACCACCACGAACAGCGTCAGCAGACCCCCGGCGGCCCGCACGCCGAACGCCAAGTCCTCCGGTGCCGCGACGATCGCCGGGACCACCGCCACCGGCAGGACCAGCGCGGCCCCGCCACCCACCGCGGTCAGGACCCGGCCGATCGGCAGGCGCCGGAGCAGCAGCACCGCGCCGGCCAGGCAGCACCCGCCGTCGGCGGCCAGGAAGACCCGCAGCACCAACCCGGAGGTGGTCAGCCGGGCGTCCTCCGCGGCGAGCTGGCCCGCCGCCGCCAGCAGGCCGAGCAGGCCCAGCACCACCGCGAAACCGGCGGCCAGCGCGGGCGGGACCGGGCTCGGCCGCCGTCCGTCCTGATACGTCACCACTGCCTCCCCTCATCGGAGACCGCAGTTTGTGCCGGGCCGGTACAGCGGCCATACATTCCTCGGGCTACCGGCGCGGGTGCACGCGGCAGTTGGTGTGCAGGTATCCCGCCGTGCCCCCGGTGAAGTCGTAGAGCGCGACGCTCCGGGTGTCTTCCAGCGGATCCGCCGGCGGCACCAGGAAGTGCGTTTCGCTCACCGGGAGCAGGTCGTGGGTGAGGCGGTCCGGCTTGCCGAGGAACGCGGCGTGCAGCGGGTCGAGGGTGACGGTCAGCCGCAGCTGCCCGCCTTCGGCCGACACCTCGTACCGCGAACCGGGGCGTTCGTAGACGCCGGTGTACCTGGCCGGGTCCAGCCGCAGCGCCGGGTCGGGTGCGGGCGGGCCCGGCACGGTGCCCTCACCCAGGATTTCGTCGAACACCCTGCGGTAGAAGTTTTCCCGCGGCCCGCCGTTGGTCAGCAGCGCGATGGCGGTGCCCGATTCCGGCAGGATGCGCAGCCGGGCGTTCTGGCCGATCGTGCTGCCGTCGCTGGCGTAGACGGTCTCGCCGTGCCAGTCGCAGACGATCAGCCCGAGCGCCCATTCCGGCCCGAACAGGTGGGGATCCGGTACCGGCACCCGTGACCGCATCATCTCCCGGACGCTCTCCGCCGAGACGACGCGCTTTCCTGCCGGCGTCACGCCTTCGCCGAGGAGGACGTGTGCCATCGCGAGCACTTCCCGGATCGTCGACGTGAGGTTGCCACCGGGGCCGTAGGCCCGCGGCAGGTGGTCCACCGGCGTGACGATCGGGCCCTCGTCCAGGGAGCGGATCAGGTGCCCGGTCGCGGCCCGCGCCGGGTCCACCTGCTCGTGCCGGGTGTGCGTACTGGTCAGGCCCAGCGGGTCGAAGATGCGCTCCCGCATGACGTCGTCCCAGCTCTTGCCGTCGCAGACCTCCAGGATCCGCCCGAGGAGCGCGTAACCCAGCGCCGCGCTGTAGCCGTGGGTGTACCCGGGCGGGAACACCTGGGGCGCGTCGGCGATGTTCTCCACCATGCGCTGGTAGACGTCGTCGCCTTCGCCGGGATCACCGAAGGCTTCCTCGATCCCGTTGGTGTGGTTCAGCAGCTGGCGCACGGTGATCGTGGCACCCGCTCCGGGGTCGGCCACCGCGAAATCGGGCAGGTGCGTGCGCACCGGATCGTCCAGCTCGACCTTGCCCTCGTCGACCAGTTGCAGGAAGGCCAGCGCGGTCCAGGTCTTGGTCATGGAGCCGCATTGGTAGACGGTGTCCGCCGTCGCGGGCTCACCGGTTTCCACGTTCTTCACGCCGGTGGCGAATTCGCTGATATGTCCATTGTGGAGTATTCCGGCGACCGCGCTCGGGATCCCGTGCTCCGCGAGGAGTTCGGCGCGGATCACTTCGGCAGGCCGACCGCGTTCGCCGCGTCCGCCTCGAAGTACTCCGTGGTGGCGTGGGCGCCGGCGTGCGCTTCGAAGAATTCCCGGACACCTTCGACGGATTCGTGGGTGATGATGTTCACCGCCTTGGCCCCGTCCGTGCTCGCGACCGCCAGCGTCCACCGGGCTCCCGCGGGCAGCTTGGCGTGCGCCTGCTTCAACCCGGTCCAGAACCCGTTCTCGTCCGAGACGGCCGACACGGCCAGCACCTGCATCATGGCTTTCCTCCCTGTTTCCGGATGCGGAAAAGCTACGTTGCGTTTCAGTTGTCGTCAACGCAGAAACCCATGTATATCAACAATCGTTGCAACAGGATTGTGAATGAATGCAATTACCTTCCGCGGGCGTTGCACTGTACTGTGCGGGAAGGCAAAGGAGGGGGGATCGGTGCCAGGGGGCAGGCTGACCCACGAGGACCGCCGCCGGATCGCGGCGTGGCTGGCCGACGGGCTCGGGTACGCCGAGATCGGGCGGCGCCTCGGCAGGCCGACGTCCACGATCAGCCGTGAGGTCGCCCGCAACGCCGCCTCCGGTGACTACCTCGCCGAGCACGCGCAGCGGATCGCCGGTCACCGCGCCCGGCGGCGCAAACCGGCCCGGCCGCCGGAACCCGTGCCGGACGAGCGGCACCGGTTCGTCGGCGAGTTCGCCACCCTGCTGGCCGCCACCGGCCTGCCGCGGATGACCGCCCGGGTGTTCGCCTGCCTGCTCACCGCCGAGGCCGACGGCCTGACCTCGGCCGAACTGGTGCACCGGCTCCGGGTCAGCCCGGCCTCGGTGTCCAAGTCCATCGGCTTCCTCGAAGCCATGGAACTGGTGGTGCGCCGGGCGGACCCCGGTGGCCGCCGTGAGCGGTACGGCATCGACGACGACGTCTGGCTCCGGGCGTGGCAGGCCGACACCGGAGCCCACGGCGAGATCGCCAACGCGGCCCGGCGAGGCATCGAGATCTTCGGCGCCGGCACCACCGCGGGTGTGCGGCTCGGGCAGACGGGCCGGTTCTTCGCCCGGCTCAGCGCGCAGATGAGCGGTAGCGCCCTGGCCGAGCTCACCGAACCCGCCGGGCACGACGCGCTGACCGTGCTCGCCGCCCTCGTGCACGCCGGGCGGCCGCTCACCCCGGCCGCGCTGGCCACCGCGCTCGGCTGGTCCGGTGAACGCACCGCCGCCGCCCTGGACCTGATCCGCCGCCGGCCCGGGATCGCCGACCCCCTGGTGCTGCGGAGCGCCGGGCACGGGCGGTACACCGCCACCACCAGCCCGGAGCGCCTGAGCCCGGCCCAGCGCGCCGCACTGGAGTCCGCCGGATAAAAGTCGCGGCCGGATGTCGGTTGCCGGCTGGGCCGTTCGTCGTCTTGGTGAGCGAGCAAATCACCGAGGTGAGGACGGGATCATGAACATGGAGACGACCGGGCGGGCCGGGCGGCGGGAGTGGATCGGGCTGGCGGTGCTGGCGCTGCCGACGCTGCTGCTCTCGCTGGACATGAGCGTGCTGCACCTCGCGGTCCCGCACCTGGCCGCCGACCTGCGGCCCAGCGGTACCGAACTGCTGTGGATCATCGACGTCTACGGCTTCATGATCGCCGGGTTCCTGGTCACCATGGGCACGCTCGGGGATCGCATCGGCAGGCGGAAACTGCTGATGATCGGCGGGGCCGCGTTCGGCCTGGCCTCGATCGCGGCGGCGTTCGCCACCAGCCCGGAGGTGCTCATCGCCGCGCGTGCCGTGCTCGGTGTCGCCGGAGCCACGCTGATGCCGTCGACGCTGGCCCTGATCAGCAACATGTTCACCGACGCGAAGCAGCGCGGCACGGCGATCGCGGTGTGGATGAGCTGCTTCATGGGCGGCATGGTGATCGGCCCGGTGGCAGGCGGGCTGCTGCTCGAGGTGGCGCACTGGGGCGCGGTGTTCCTGCTGGCCGTGCCGGTCATGGTGCTGCTGCTCGTCACCGCGCCGAAACTGCTGCCGGAGTACCGCGACGAGCGGGCGGGCGGGCTGGACCTGGCCAGCGTGGCGCTGTGGCTGGGCGCGGTGCTGCCGATCGTGTTCGCCTTGAAGGAGTTCGCCAAGGACGGGCCGGAGCCGGTCAGCGTGCTCGCGCTGGCCGCCGGCCTCGCGCTCGCCGCGGTGTTCGTGCGGCGGCAGCGGGTGCTGGCGCACCCCATGCTGGACCTGAGCCTGTTCCGCGACCGGAAGTTCACCGCGGCGCTGAGCATCATGCTGGTCGGCGCGCTCACCATGGGCGGGGTCTTCCTGCTGGTCAACCAGTACCTGCAGCTGGTCGAGGGGCTTTCGGCGGCCCAGGCCGGGTTCGCGCTGCTGCCGCAGGCCGGTGCGGTGGTCGCCGGTTCGCTGATCGCCCCCCGGTTCGCCCGGCGCTTCCGGCCGGAGTTCGTGCTCGGCGCCGGAATGCTGGTCGCCGCCGCGGGCATGCTGCTGTTCACCCTGGTCGACGCCGGTGACGGCCTGCTGCTGGTGGTGCTGGGCATCTCGGTGGCGGCGTTCGGCATGGGGCCGCAGGGGGTGCTGTGCACGGAGATGGTGATCAGCGCGGTGCCGCCGCGCAAGGCGGGTGCGGCTTCGGCCATGTCGGAGACCACCGGCGAATTCGGCATCGCCATGGGGATCGCGGTCTTCGGCAGCATCGGCACCGCCGTCTACCGGGCCGAAGCAGACCCCCGAGCCGGCCTCAGCCTGACCGACGCCCTGGCAACCGGCGACGCTTCCCTGCTGGCGGGTGCCAGGGAGGCGTTCACCAGCGGCCTGCACACCGTCGCCGTGCTCGGCGCGGTCGTCGTGGTGGCGTTCGCCGTGATCGGCATGAGCGCACTGCGCCGCAAACCACGGGTGGACGGGGAACTGGTCACCGCCTGAGCGCGGGTGCGACCACTCGGGGCGCCGATACGACCCGCCCGGCTCGAGCCGGTTGACGCATCGCTCGATCACGTTGCGCGGCTTGCCGAGGCCGAGCCCCGGGCTTGCGGTGAGCGATCTGGCCGCCGCGTTCAGGGATGGTGCGCCACCGCTCGTGCGCGGCCTTCCACGGCCGTAGCTTTCGGGCAGGTCGAGCCATGGCGTGATCCTGGCCCAAAACCTAGAAGCTCTGCTTCTGGAGTCCATGAGTTCTATCTGTTGGACTTCTGGGCCATCCGCGGTCACGCTGGTTGTCAGGAAAAGCAACCAGGAGGAACCGTGTACGAGAAAGCCATGCGCCCCGAAGACCTCACGCGCCTGTTCGTCGAGCGCTCCAACGCCGGGGACGCGGCCGGGGTCGCCGAGCTCTACGAGGTGGACGCGGTGGTGGCGTTCCCGCCCGGCAGCCAGACCGTCGGGCGGGAAGCGATCCGCGTGATGTGGGAGAAGGTGCTCGCCAACCGGCCGCGGTTCGAGCCCGAGCCACCGCTGCCGACGCTGCTCAGCGGCGACCTCGCGCTCACCTCGACCCCGCCGAAGGACGGGACCGGGGCTCGCGCGCAGGTCGTCCGCCGCCAGCCGGACGGCAGCTGGCTCCGGGTGCTCGACCAGCCCGAGTTCGCGCCGCCGGCGAGCTGAACCGCCACCACCGCTACACCCCGGTCATCACCACATCGCTGTCCGGGGTGGACGAACGCGAACCACCCGGGCCGGGCAGATCGGTCAGCTTCCCGGTCAGGGTGTCCAGCTTCTGGCCGTGCGGCGGGAAGTCCGGCAGGTAACCGGGCCCGTAGCGGAAATCGAGGTACTTCTGCACGTCCGGGGTCAGGTTCTGGTACTCCGCCTTGAGCGTGAGGTGGTCGCGGATGGACCGTTCGAAGGCGTTGTTCGAATCGGGGAACTTGAGGCCCTCCTTGCCGGGGCTCACGTCCACCTGGTAGTCCAGCTTCAGGTTCTTCAGGTCGTCGCGGACCTTCTCGAACTGCTTCGAGTCGATTCCGGCGGCTTCCAGCTTCCGGTCGTTGGGCACGTCGCTCTTGATCAGCCGGAGCTGGTCGTTGACCGCCTTCACCGGCTCTTCGAAGCTCTTCGACATGTTCTTGTTCGCGGTCTGGGTCAGCGGCGTCAGGTTGTCCTTCGTGCCCGCCCCGTCGAGGTTGTCGTTCTGCAGGTGCCCCTTGACCCACTGCGGGTTCTTGCTGTCGGGGTGGTAGCCGTCGACGTCGGCCAGCTTGTCCTGCAGTTCCTTGCTGTAGCTGCTGTGCTTGGTGCCGTTGAGGTCTTCGACGTCGGTGAGGTGGCCCTTCTTCGGGCTCCAGTCCGCGTTGCGGCTGATCGGGGACCCGTCCAGGGTTTGCTTGCCGGAACTGCGGCCGCCGCCCTGCGCCTCGGTCCGCCCGCTGTCGGGGTCCTTCGCGCCCGGCGGCACCTTCGGCCCGCTGGACGAGGTGCCCCCGGAGCCGCCGCCCTTCGCCGGGCGCCCGCCCATCGGGTTGTACCGGTTGCCGGTGTTCTTGCCCTTGCCGCACTTGCCGGTGCCGGTGGCCGACTGCGCCGCCGCCACGGCCGAGGGGTTGGGCGACTGGGTCGCCGACTGGGCTGCCTGCGCGGCCTGCGCCTCCCGCCGGGACGCCTCCAGCGCGGCTTCCAGCGCCAGCCGCTCGGAGTACCGCCCGGTCAGGCCCAGCGGGTCGGCCGCGCGCAGCGGGTCCGCCACGTACCCCTGCGGGTTCGGCGCCGGTTCCAGGCCGAGCGGGTCGGGGGAGACGTACCGGCCGTTGGCCGGGTCGTAGTACCGGAACACGTTGTAGTGCAGCCCGGTCTCCGGGTCGTGGTACTGGCCGGGGAAGCGCAGCGGGGTGGCGTCCGCGTCACCCGCCCGCGCCAGGCCGAACAGGCTGGTGCGCAGCGGGCGCACCGCGCCGGTGCTCGCATCGACGAGTTCCACCGGCGTGCCGACCTCGTCGGTGACCAGCGCGGACAGCCGGGTGGTGCCGTCCGGCGCGGTGAACACCTGGACCACCGGGCGGTCGTCGTCGGGGTGGTGCACCCAGGTCAGCGTGCCCGTCGGCACGCCGCCGACGGTGTGCGCCGCCTCGATCAGCTTGTTGCCGTCCCAGACGAAGTCGACCTGCTCGGCGACGCCACCGGCCGGGTCCAGCCGCTGCTTGGCCACCCGCCGGTCCAGCGGGTCGTAGCGGTAGCGCCACCGGGTGCCGTCCGGGGTGCGGACACCGGTCAGGTGGTCGTGGGCGTCCCAGGTGAACGTCCAGGTCAGCTCGCCCTGCGCGGTGGCCACCGTGCGCTGGGTCAACCGGCCCTGCGCGTCGTGGGCGTAGCGCACCGCGCCCGCCGACCGCAGCACGCCGCCCTGGTACTGCCGCGGCCCGGCTTCCGCACCGGTCCCGGCCGACGACGAGACCAGGTTGCCGAGCACGTCGTAGGCGTAGCGCTCCACCCCGGCGGGGCTGTGCACCGCCGAGATCCGGCCCAGCTGGTCGAACTCGTAGCTCGCGCCACCGGCCGGGTCCTCCCGCCGGGCGATGCTGCCGTCCGGGCGGCGGTGGTAGCGCCGGACACCGGCCGGGGTCTCCTGGCCGGTCAGCGCACCCGTCTCGCCGAACTCCTGGCGCAGCAACGCGTTCGGCCCGCTGGTGAGCGCGACCGGGCGCCCGGCGGAGTCACGCTGGAACCGCAGCGTGGTGCTCCCGACGACCAGCTCGTCCAGTCGTTCCTCGAACCGCGCCCAGCGGACGTCCACCCCGGACGGGGTGCGGCGGGTGGTGGCGGAAACGCCGTCGTAGTCGAATTCGGTGGTGCGCCCGCCGGTGGTCTGGCGGACCACCCGGCCCTGGTCGTCGTGCGCCAGCTCGATCGCCAGGTCCGGCCCCGCCGCGTGCACCAGCCTGCCCACCGGGTCGTAGCGGTAGCGCTCACCCACCCCGGCGCTGGTGCGTTCGAGCAGGTTGCCCAGTGCGTCGTAGCGGTACTCGATCCGCTCGCCCGCCGCGTTCACCGCGCCGACGAGCTGCCCGGCCGCGTCGTAGGTCCAGCGGGTGACCCGGCCGTCGAAGTCGGTCTGGGCCACCAGCCGTCCCTCGGCGTCGTAGCTGTACTCCCAGTTCTGCCCGGCCGGATTGGTCACCGCGACCAGCCGCAGCTCGGTGTCGTAGCGCAGGGTGGTGCGGGCGCCCGCCGCGTTGGTCACCGCGGTGACCAGGCCGAACGGGCCGTGCTCGGTGCGCACCACGCGGTTCAGCGGGTCGGTGTGCGAGGCGATGGCGCCCTCGCCGTCGTAGGTCCACCGCTGGTGGGCACCGTCCGGACCGGTCAGCGCCCGCAGCTTGCCTTCGACCGTCCAGCTCAACGCGGTCTCGACGCCGGAGTTGTGCACGACCCGCGGCCTGCCGAACAGGTCCAGCCGCGGCGCGGGTGCTTCCCCGCCCGGCTCCTCACCCCGGTTCAGCGGCAGCTCGTCGAAGTCGTCGAAGACACCGAGCGGGTCGACGTAGGGGTCGGGCAGCGCCGGGGCGGCGTAGCGACGCCGGAAGGTGCGCCCGTCCACGGTCACCGCGATCTCCAGCGCGGTTTCGCTGCGCTCGACGACCAGCACCTCGGTGCCGTCGGGACGGCGCACCGCACGCAGGATGCCCGCCGCGTCGTGCTCGAACTCCGTGCGCCTGCCCAGCGGGTCGGTCCTGGCCAGCAGCAGGTCGTGCCTGCCCCATTCGCTGAGGGTGGTGTGCCCCAGCTTGTCCGTTTCGGCCACCACGTTGCCCGCGGCGTCGAATTCGAAGACCTTGGTGTGCCCCAGCGAGTCCGTGGTCGTGGTGCGGCCTTCGCCGTAGCTCAGGGTGCCGTCGAGGTAACCCTGGTCGCCGACGGTGCGCACGCAGCGGCCCGCTTCGTCGTAGACGTAGCGGTACCAGGCGCCGTTGTGGTCGGTCCAGCCGAGGATCCGGCCACGGGGGTCGTGGTCGTAGCGCGCGGGCCGGGGGGAGGAGTTGGTGCGCTGCGCCAGGTGCCCGTGCTGGTCGTATTCGTACCGGGCGACCGGCACCTCGGTGTTGTCGGTGTTGTTGCTGATGGCCCGGATCGCCCGCACGCGCCCGTTTTCGGTGTCGAAGGCGAGGCGCGCGCCACCCGAGTGCCGCAGCAGGACGGGCGCACCGCCGGGGTCGCGCTCCAGTTCGACGAACTCGCCGTCCTCGGCACGCACCTCGCGCAGCAGGTATTCGGCGGAGCCGCCGGGCGCGGGCACGAACCGGCGGTCCAGGCCGCGGCCGGGGTCGGTGAGCACGAAGTCCGAGCCGTCCGTCCGCAGCAGGCGCGGCGGGCCGAACTCCGGCCCCGTCGCGGCCCCCGGCTCGGGCACCGGGAAGGTCAGCACCATGGCGTCCGCGGAGCAGTAGCGGATCGCGCCGTTCACCAGCGCCAGCCGCTCGTCGACCACCGACGCCCACGACCGGCCGAACCACCGTCCGTCCGAATAGGACGAAACGTGGTTGCGCACGACCAGTTCGCCCAGCGCCCCCGGCACCTTGAGGTCGACCTCGGTGAGCAGCACGTCACCGGTGGCGACGTCGATCGGGTCGAACTCGCAGGCCTTGTTGCCCGGCTCCTTGTTCTTCGACGGGTCGTTGCCGCCGTTGCCCTTGGAGTTGCCTCCGCCGCCCTTGGCGCCGGAGGGGGTGGTGCCGCCGTCGAGGCCGCGGCTGGTCACCGGCGGGTCCGGCGGCGGGTCGGCCTTGGTGTTCGGCGGCGGGGTGCCGCCACCCGAAGCGGAGTCACCCCTGGCCCCGCTGGGCGTGGTGCCGCCGTTGCTCTGGCCGGGCGGGTCCTTGGGGGTGGGGCCGGCGCCGCTGGGGGTGGTGCCGCCGCCGGGTTTGACCTCGTCGGGCTTGGCGGGTTTGCCGTTTTTGATGTTCTTGAGGGCTTTGGTGGCGTCGTCGAAGGAATCGCCGAGTTTTTTGAGCAGGGGGGAGAGCTTGCGCAGGGCGTCGACGAGCTTCTTGGTGATGTCGGCGATCTTGGCCGCGGTCTTGGCGACCGCGGCCACCACCTGGGGCACGACCCAGGCCAGGCCGATGCCCAGGGTGAACAGGACCTGCAGCGCCCAGCTGATGAGGTGGCCGACCAGTTCGGCGATGATGTCGCGGACCAGGCTGCGCACGGCGCCGACGACCTCGCCGGCGGTGCCGATGCCGCTGGAGGCGCCTTCGGCGGCGGTCTGGGCGGTGGAGATCAGGGTGGCGGTGTCGGCGCCGCGGGTGCGGTAGGTGTCCCCGGCGGGTCCGGTCCAGGAGGCGGTGTCCTCTTCGATCATCTTGGCCAGGTCGGCGCTGATCGCGGAGAGTTCGGTGCCGACGTTCTTCCAGGTCTCGGAATGGGCCTTGATCTCGTCGGGGTTGCCGGTGAGGGCGTCGAGGGCGTCGGAGAGGGGGCCGACGTGCTCCATGAGCCAGCCGACGCCGGCGGCGAGGATGGAGCCGAAGGGGTCCATGGCCATGCCCAGGGCGTCGAGGGCGGTGCCGACCGCGCCGAGCACGCCACCGGCCCAGTCACCGCTTTCGATCGCCTTGCTGGTCTCGCTGACCGATTCCAGCAGCGGGATGCCGGAGATCGCCGTGGTCGAATCCTTGACCTCGGCCACCAGGGGATTGCTCACAGCTCCGCCTTCTGTCGTCCGTCGCGGGGGTCGTGCCGCCCGAGTCAACCGGGTGAACGACGGCGCTCCGGGCGCAACTCGCCGACTTTGCCCGATCCGCCACGGGGATCTGCCCGGTCGCCTCACCGGTGGCGTGCCGGCACCAGCGGTGTGTGCGTCCCGTGCCGGTGGGGCGCCAGCCTGGGGCGATCCCCGACCAGCGGCAGGAGCCACCGTGCACGAACCAGTCACCATCATCGGCGCCGGTCTCGGCGGCCTCGCCCTCGCCCGGGTGCTGCACGTCCCCGGCGGCCCTGGCCAGGGCGGGCTGCTCGGCATCCACGACTACAACGGCCAGCTCGCGGTGGCCGCGGCCGGGCTGGAGGACGAGTTCCGCGGCCTGGGCCTGGAGGGCCGCCAGGCGATGCGGGTGCTCGATCCGCACGGCACCGTCCTGGTCGACAAGGCCGACGACGGCACCGGCGGGCGGCCCGAGGTGCACCGCGGCGAACTGCGGCTGCTGCTGCTCGACTCGCTCCCGGACGGCACCGTCCGCTGGGGGCACCAGGCCGGCGGCACCCGCACCCTGGCCGGCGGCCGCCACGAGGTCACCTTCGACGACGGCAGCGCGGTCGTGACGAACCTGCTGGTCGGCGCGGACGGTGCCTGGTCACGGGTCCGGCCGCTGCTCTCGCCCGCCACCCCGGAGTACGCCGGCACCCGGCACCCGGCCGCGGCGAAGGTGGTCGGCGGCGGCATGCTGATCGTGCCCGCGGCGGGCAAGGGCAGCAACGCGCACCGGGAGAGCGGCGACACCCTGCACACCCACGTCTCGCTCACCGGGCCACCGGACTGGTTCGCCGCCATCGACTTCACCGACGCCGCCGCGGCCACCGCCGAGATCGCGCGGGGGTTCGACGGGTGGGCGCCGGAGATCACCGCGTTGATCACCGAGGGCGACACCGCGCCGGTGTGGCGCCCCCACTACGCGCTGCCGAAGGGACACCGGTGGCCGCGGGTGCCGGGGGTGACCCTGGTCGGCGACGCCGCCCACCTCGCCGCCCCGGACGGCGAAGGCACCAACCACGCCATGCTCGACGGCGCCGCCCTCGCCGCCAACCCCGGCGACGTCGAAGCCGCGCTCGGCGCGTACGAGCAAGCCATGTTCACCCGCGTCGAAACCCCCGCCGAAGAGGCCCTCCTGCTGGAAAGCCTCTTCGGCGACGACGTCCCCCAGGCCGTGCTCGACCTGTTCGGCGAGCACTGAGTTTCAGTCGAGGAGTTCGACGTAGCCGTCGGTGCCGTGGACGCGGATCCGCTGGCCGTCCCGGATCAGCCGGGTGGCCCGCTCCACGCCCACCACGGCGGGCAGCCCGTACTCCCTGGCGATCACCGCGCCGTGCGTCATCAGGCCGCCGACTTCGGTGACCAGCCCGGCGATCGCGACGAACAGCGGGGTCCAGCTGGGATCGGTGTAGGCGGTGACCAGGATGTCGCCCGCCGCCAGATCGGCCCGCGCCATGTCCACCACCACGCGGGCCCGCCCCTCGACGCTGCCCGCGGAGACCGGCAGCCCGGCCAGCGCGCCCGCCGGGAGGTCGTCGCGCCGGTACTGCCCGGTGATGGCCTCGCCGTCCGAGGTGAGGATCCGGGGCGGCGTGAGCGTTTCGTACCACTGGAACGCCTCACGCCGTTCCCGGATGAGCTGGTCGTCCACCTCGCCGGTGCGCACGACCTCGTGGAATTCCTGGAGGCGCAGGTAGAAAACGTCCTCCTGCGCGCGCAGGACACCGGCGCGCACCAGGCGCCCGGCTTCTCGCAGCAGCGCCTGCTTGTAGACGAAGTAGCGGCTGATCATGCCGTACTTCGGGTATTCGCGGTAACCGGCGAAGGTGCGGACGCGGTCGATCATCCGCTTGGTCTCGGCGGCTTTGCCCTCGCCGTCCGGCAGGGCCGCCAGCCGTGCCAGCAGGTCCTCCTCCTTGCGCTCGGCTTCCCGGAGCCCCTGGTCGAAGCGCTGCTTGCCGGCCCCCGGCCCGAAGTTCCTGATGTTGCCGAGCAGCGTGGGCAGCAGCGTGGCGGGGCGCTCGCTCCACCGCGGCCTGGTGAGGTCGATCTCACCGGCGCAGCGCATGCCGTACTCGTCGAGGTAACCGCGGATGGCGTCGCGTGCCGCCGCGCCACCGGGCAGGCCGGCCAGTTCGTCCAGGAAGTCGTCGCGGCCCTCGTCCGCCACCCGCTGCAGGAACGCCACCACCTCCGCGTGCGGCCGGATCGTGTCCGCCACGTCGAGCAGCGCCAGCCCCATTTCGGCGGTGACGTTGCCGGGCACGGACTGGCTGAGCACGTCGGCCGCGTTCTTCTCCCCCAGCCAGTCCGCCAGCTTCTCGTTGAGCCACCAGTTCGCCTCCATCCCGGCCATGATCACCTGGCTGCTGCGCGGATCGAACAGGATCCGCTGCAGCTCGTTGAGGTCGGCCAGGATGAATTCGAGCAGCGCCGTTCCGGACAGCGGCTCGATCTCCCGCCGCAGGGCGGCGACGGACTCCCGGTTCCGCGTGATCAGTTCGGTGACGATGGCCGGATCGGTCTCGATCGGCGCGGGCGGGGCGGGCGGGGTGACCGCCGGTTGCTCGTCCGGCAGCGTGGGCACGAAGTCACCGCGGTCGAGCAGGGTCTGCAGGGCGTCGTGGATCAGCGGGTCGGACCGGCCGACGCCCGCCAGGATGGCCGCGCGGCCCGACGGCGTCGCCAGTTCCTTGGCGACGTCGACGAACAACCGCCCGCCGGCCTCGTGCATCGGCCGCTTGGTGGTCAGCTGCCACACCGACAACCCCAGCGGTTTCATCGCGTCGGTCATCATCTGCTGGTGGCCGACGGAGATGTAGACGTGGTTGTCCTCGTCCCCGGTCTCCGGGATCGGGAACAGGGTGGTGATCGGACGGCTCTGCACCAGGTGGAACTCGTCGCCGGCCAGGCACCACTCGATGTCCTGGGGACGGCCGAAGTGCGCCTCGACCCGCCTGCCCAGCCGCACCAGCCGCAGCACCTGCGCCTCGGTCAGCGCCGTCCGCGCCCGCCGTTCCGGGTCGACCGGCTCCTCGCGGGTGCCGCCGCCCGGCACCGCGAGCACGGCCTGCTGCTTGCTGCCGACCACCGTGGTGACGAGCCGGTCGTCGCGCACGGTGTGGACGTCCGGGTTCACCAGGCCGGAGACCAGTGCCTCGCCGAGGCCCCAGCCCGCTTCCACGGTGGCGACCCGGCGGTTCGACGTGACCGGGTCGGCGGTGAACAGGATTCCGGCCGCGTCCGGGAACACCATCCGCTGCACCACCACCGCCATCCGCACGTCGCGGTGGCCGAAGCCGTTGCGCAGCCGGTAGGTGACCGCGCGTTCGGTGAACAATGAGGCCCAGCAGCGCCGGATGTGGCGGAGGACCTCCTGCGGGCCCACCACGTTCAGGTACGAATCCTGCTGACCGGCGAAGGACGCGGTGGGCAGGTCCTCGGCCGTGGCGCTGGACCGCACCGCGTAGGCGGCTTGCGCGCCGAGGCGGGTCAGCGCGGCGTTGATCTCCGCCACCAGCTCGCCGGGCACCTCGGCGCCTTCGATCGCCTCGCGGAGTTCCGCGCTGAGGGTGCTGATCGCCGCGCGGTCGTCCGGCCGCACGCGGGACAGCCGGTCGAGCCGGGCGTCGATCGACGGCACCGAGGCCAGGATCCGGCGGTAGGCGCCGGTGGTCACGCAGAAGCCGCCGGGCACGCGGACGCCGT
The DNA here is from genome assembly GCF_056431745.1 of Amycolatopsis sp. NPDC045836. Taxonomy (NCBI): domain Bacteria; kingdom Bacillati; phylum Actinomycetota; class Actinomycetes; order Pseudonocardiales; family Pseudonocardiaceae; genus Amycolatopsis; species Amycolatopsis sp. NPDC045836. Next base: position 426,435 of record NZ_JBWKKF010000005.1, read on the forward strand.
CGATCCGGGCGAGTTCGGCCAGGTGCACCCCCTTGCCGCCGACCGCGGCGGCGTTCCGGTCGATCTGCTCGAAGCCCAGCACGTGGTCCAATTCCGTTGCTCCATCTCGGGTCCGGTCGGTTTCGGACGCGCAGTATGGAACAAAAATCGGCGGCTCATGAGGGGCGCGGATCTGCTATAAAATAAAAGTGGGGGTTGGTTACCGTCGCCCTCATGGACTTACTCGACCACCTGCTGTTCGGTGTGCGTGATCTGCGGGCCGCGGCGGAGCGCATCCGCCGGGAGTGGGGCTGGGGCACGGTGCCCGGTGGCTCACCGGCGCCGGGGATCGCCAACGCCGTCGTGCCGCTCGAACCGCCGGTGTACCTCGAACTGGTGACGGTCACCGATGCCGGGGCGAGCGAGGCCGCGGCGGGCCTGGCGGCCGCGATCGAAGCCGGTGACCGGCTGTTCACCTGGGCGATCGAACCCGGCGACCTGGACGCGCGGGCGGCGGACCTGGGCCTCACCCCGTTGCACGGCGGTGGTGACACGGGACGGTGGCGACTGCTCGGCGCGGTCGAGCCGAGCCACCCCTTCCTCATCGAATACGACGTACCCCGCTCGCGGCGGTTGGCGGGCTGGCGGCGGGATTACGCCGCGGCCGCGCACGGGAACGCGCCCGGCCGGGTGCTCCGCCTCAACCTGGGCGGCGACGAGGCCGGGGTACGCCGGTGGACGGCTGATATCGAGGTGCCGATGCACTTCACCGGCGGGTCACCCCAGCTGCACAGCGCCGTGATCGCCACGGCTGGTGGGGAGGTTGTGGTGCGTTAGGTCTCCGGCGGAGTGCGGAAGCCGTGTCGTGCCGGGCTCCGGCCGAGCCTGGTGTCCTGGTCACCAGCCGAGGGTGCCGTCTTCCAGGAAGCGGTCGACGTTTTCGGCGAAGTCCGCGGAATCGTTGACCCGTGGGAACGGTTCCTGCGGCACCCCGGCGCCGAGGAACTCGCACAGGGGTTCCCAGCCGTCGGCCACCTGGTAGACCAGCAGCTTGTCCGCGGGCACCGTGGCCATCACCTCGGTGTTGTGCTGGACGAAACCGGCGATCGTCTCGTCCTTGCCCCGGTCGCCGAAGCCGCGTTCGGCCATGGCCTCCATCATGTCCGGGCTCACCCCGCTGTCCCCGGCGGCGAACTTCGCGGCCACCTGCTCCATCACCGGGTGGTAGATGGTCGCGGCGGCGCTGTGGTACCACCGCTCCGGGTCGCGCACGCTCAGCAGCACCTTGGCGTCGGGGAACAACTCCAGCATTTCCCGCCACAGCAGGCAGCCGGGGAAGTCCACAGTGGCCCGATAGCCGTCGACCGCGGCGCGCAGCGCCTCGCGGTCACCCCGCAGCGCGTCGGCCCACAAACCGGTGGTGGCCGGCTGCGCCAGCACCTCCTTCATGTGGTGGCACGGGGCGTACCCCAGGGTCTCCAGCGCGCTGTGCAGGGACATGGTGCCGGTCCTGCCGAACCCGGCCCCGATGAGGTCCACCACTGGTCTGCTCCTCCGCTCGGCCTGCCGAGGACTCTAGGCCGTCGCGGTGGTGCCGGTCAGCCGGACCAGCCGACCACGCCCACCCGGTTGAAGTCCTGGCACCCGCAGCCGATCCGGGTGACCTTCGGCCCGCTTCTGCGGGGCGAGCTGTACCTTCCGGTCCACCGGCTTAAGATCCACCGGTGGGAACGGGACTCCGGTTCGAAACGCGGTGGTCGGACTCGGCGTGGGTGGACACCGTGTGGACCTGCCGGAGCGAGCGGGTCGCCCGGATGACCTCGGTCGCGACCGAGACCTGGGGCCTGGTGTTCTGGCAGCAGCGTGGCCGGAACCACGCGGCCGTCACCGGCCCGGAAACCCGGACCGGTACCGCGCCGGTGCCCGAAGGGGCGGCGTTCGTGGGCATCCAGTTCGCCGTCGGCACCTCGCTGCGGGCCGTGTCGACGCCATCCGTGGTCGACGGCGGCATCGTGCTGCCCGACGTGACCAGCCGGGCGTTCTGGCTCGACGGCGACCGGTGGGAGACCCCCGGGGCCGACGACGCCGAGGCGCTGGTCGAGCGGCTGGTCCGGCACGGCACCGTGGTCCGCGACCCGCTGGTGGCCGACCTGCGCCGCGGGCACCGCCCGGCCGTGGCCGAGCGCACGCTGGAACGCCGGTTCCGGGCGGCGACCGGCCTGACCAGAGGCGCCGTCCGGCAGATCGAGCGCAGCCGTGCCGCCGCGGTCCTGCTCACCTCGGGTGCCGAGACGGCCGACGTGGTGGACAAGCTCGGTTTCTACGACGAGCCGCACCTGGCTCGCGCGCTGCGCCGGTACGTCGGCCGCACCGCGCAGCAACTGCGTTCCGGCGAGGGCGGTGCGATCGCCCTCGACCCCGCTCAGCGCACCACGTCGTAGACCAGCTTGGCCACCCCGTTGGCGTAGGCGGCCGACTCCCGCAGCCGCAGGTTCTGCTTGTCGCGGTCGGCCCGGCTGAACACGCTCTTGCCCGCGCCCAGCAGCACCGGGAAAACCAGCAGGTGGTACCGGTCGACCAGGTCCGCCTCCGACAGGCGCCGCGTGAGTTCCGCGCTGCCGTGGATGAAGATCGCCCCGCCGTCGGACCGCTTGAGCGCCTCGACCTCCTCGGCCGACCGCAGGATGGTGGTCGGGCCCCAGCCCCCGACCAGTTCGTCCTCGGACAGGCTCGTCGAGACCACGTACTTCGGCAGTTCCCGGTAGTCGGCGTGGTCCGCCGAGCCGGGCCAGGTCGCGGCGAAGGCTTCGTAGCTCCGGCGGCCGAACATCAGCGCGGTCGTCTCCGCCAGTTCCTCGCCCTTGAGCGAGAACGCCTCCGGCACGAACTCCGTCTCCATCACCCAGCCACCGCTGCGGTGCCCCTCCTCCTTGCCGCCCGGCGAATCCACCACGCCGTCCAGCGACATGAAACCCGTGTAGACCAGTTCTCGAGACAAGGGAACTCCTTCACCGAATGGCAACGTCCCGGTGATCCTAAGGGCGGCGGCGGGGCGGGGTCTTGGACGGAAACGACAACCGGCCGGGCCGCTACCAGCGCCTGTTCCCCTGGCCGGGGACTTGGCCTCGTGAACTCACCGCCGCGCCCACGATCGGGCCGCAAGCGATCCGCTGCCGGGGGACCACGACGTCGACAACGATTTCGGCAACACCATCGAAACCAAGCTGGGCTTCGCGGCCTGAACGCGAGGGTGCGCGACGGCGGCGAAAGCGAGTGGACGCCGGTCCGATCGGTGGCCCCCAGGCAGGCCGAGCCGGTGTTCTCGGGCGGTGGGTTTTTCACTAAGCTCGATCCGCCCCACCGCCTGCCTGGAGGATTCCCGACGTGGCCAACCGTTTCGGCGTCCTCCTGCGTGACGCGCGGCGGCGGGCCGAACTGACCCAGGAGCAACTGGCCGCGCGGTCCGGTGTCGGCGTGCGGACCATCCGGCGGCTGGAGAACGGCAGCGGCAACGATCCCCGCATCGGCACGGTCACCCTGCTCGCCGACGCGCTGGGAGTAGGTCCCGACGAACGGCGCAACCTCCTGGTCGCCGCCGGTGGCACCCCGCCGCCCGACCCCGAACCCGCGCCCGCACCGGCCGTTCCGGCCACCCCGGTTCCCAGCAGGCTGCCCGCCGTGCCGCCGGAGGTCGCCGCGGCGGCCGACGACCTGGCCAGGGTGATCGCCGCCCGGCTGCGGCGCGAAGAGGAACTGCGCCGCGTGCACGACCCGTTCCCGCTGCCGGTGCGGTGGCGGCAGGCACCGGAACACCTGGCGGACCACTGGGACAACGTCTGCCGCGTGCCGGCCGGGATGACCGCCGCCCCATTGGACCTTTCCGGTGAAGTGGGGGACCCGGCCGGTGCCTACCGGCGCGTGCCGTCGCGGCGGCTGGTGGTGCTCGGCCGCGCCGGCTCGGGCAAAACCGTGCTGACCCTGCGGTTCGTGCTCGACACCCTGGCCACGCGCACCCCCGGCGACGCGGTCCCGGTGATCTTCAACATCGGCGGCTGGAACCCGACCTCGACGCCCCTGCGCAGCTGGCTGGTCGAACTGCTGCAGCGGGACCACCCCGGCCTGGCCGCCTCCGCGCCGGGCGGGGCGACGCTCGCGGCCGTGCTGGTCGACACCGGCCGCATCCTGCCCGTGCTCGACGGGTTCGACGAGATCGCCGAGGGACTGCACCGACCGGCACTGGAAACGCTGAACTCGCTGTCCATGCCCCTGGTGCTGACCAGCCGGTTCGGCGAGTACGAGCGCGCGGTGACCGTGGTCGACGTGCTGACCTCGGCCGCCGTGGTCGAACTGACCGACCTCACTCCGGACGACCTGGCCGGGTACCTGCCCCGGACCGCCCGGCGCGTCACCCCCGGCAGCGCGGCCACGCCGTGGGACCCGGTGCTGGAGGCGTTGCGCGAAGGGAAAACGGACCCGGCCGCCAAGCTCGCCGAGGTGCTGCGCACCCCGCTCATGGTCGGCCTCGCCCGCACCGTCTACAGCGATCCGCGTGACCGCGATCCGGCGGACCTGCTGGACGCCGGCCGCTTCCCCACCACGCAGGCGCTGGAGGAGCACCTGCTCGACAGCTTCGTGCCCACCGTCTACCGGCAGCAGCCCGGTTCCGGCGACGACCCGGGCTGGGCGGCCGAGCACGTCCACCGCTGGCTGGGTTTCCTCGCCGACGACCTCGACCGGCGGGGCACCGGCGACCTCGAGTGGTGGCGGCTGGGCAGTTCGGACCTGCGCCCGAGGTCCCGCGTGCTGCTGGTGACGGCACTGGTGTGGCTGGTCACCACGCTGGTCGTGGTGCTGGTGTTCAGCCCGATCAACACCATCTTCTACGACTGGCCCATGCGGCCGTACCTGGTGCTGCTGGACGGGCTGGTCAACGGCCCGGTGCTGGCCGTGCCGTTCGGCCTCCTGTACTGGCTGACCGTGCTCCGCAAGGGCGGGGTGCTGGAGCCGACGCGGGTCCGCGTGCGGTTGATCGGCCGCTCGGCGCGGCAACCCGGGATCCGGCGGAAGGTCGTCACGCGGTTCGTGGCGGGCACCGCCGGGGGCCTGCTGGCCGGCGCCGGTTACGCGGTCACGACCGTGCTGGTGACCTCGCTTTCGCCCGACACCTCGCTGATCGGCGACCCCGGGCTGCTCGTGCACGCGGTGGCGGTCAACGTCGCCGCCTACGGGCTGATCTTCGGCCCGGTCTGCGGGGCACTGCTGGCGTTCCTGGTCGTGCTGGAGACACCCGCGAACCTGACCACCGCCACCAGCCCCGCCGATCTGCTCACCGTCAACCGGGTGACCACGCTCCGCCTGGCCGGGTTGCTCGGGGTGGCGCTCTGGCTCGCGTCGCCTTCGGCGGCTTCGCGGCCGCGAGCGCGTTGCAGGGGTTGACGGGTCCGTCCCTGACGCTCACCTGGACGGTCAAAGCGAGCTTGCTGCTCGGCCTGACCGGGAGCCTCGCGGCCGCCTTCGGCTACGTGGTCACCCTCACCGCCTGGGGGCAGTGGCTGGTCTTCGCCCGCTTCCGCCTCCCGCTGCTCGGCAGGCTGCCGTGGGCGGTCCGCGCTTTCCTCGAAGACGCCTACCGGCGGGGGGTGCTGCGTCAGTCGGGCGCGGTCTACCAGTTCCGCCACGCCCGCCTCCAGGAACACCTCGCGAAGACCCACCGCGCCGGTCGTTGAGGCGTTTCGCCTGATCAGCCCCACCGGCCACGGATGGCCGCCCGCTGCCCTTCCCCGCGTGCCCCGAGCCGGACCAGCATGGCCGCACCGAGGAGCTGAGGTAACTCGAAAGGGGATCCGGGGTGGCAAGCGAGAGTGCCGTGACACCCGTGACGGGCACGTCCGGCGTGTGGGACTCGTACTTCGGCCTGCCGGCACCACCGGCGGGCAGCGTGAACTGGGAGGCGTACAGCCACGAGGAGCTGTACCAGATGCTGTGGCAGGACGCGGACGTCGCCGACGTCAGCACGATCGCCGCGGAGTGGGCGGAGCACCGGGCGGCGCTGGTCAACCACGCCGAGGTGCTGCGCGAGCAGCGGGCCGCGCTGCTGGAGGGGTGGCGCGGGCCGGGGGCCGAGGAGGCGGCGCGCCGGCTCGGCGTGCTCGCCGACCGGGTGGACACGCTCGCCGAGCTGGCCCACGCGGGGGAGCGGGCCGCGGGACAGGCCGCCGACGCGTTGTCGATGGCGCGGGCGAACATGCCGCCACCGCCGGGGGACCCGGCCGCGCCGATGGCCGACCCGGTGACCAACTGGGCGGGCCTGACCGCGGCACCGGCCCCCTTCACCCCGTCCGCCCCCGCGGCTCCGGGTGCCGCGTTCGGGGCGGTGGGCGGCGCCGGGTTCAGCTTCTACTTCGGCGCCGGTGCGACCGACCTGCAGAAGCAGCAGGCGGTCCACGCGATGCAGAACTACGAAGCCCGCCTGACCGATTCGAGCGAGCTGATCGGGCAGGCGCGGAGCACCATTCCCGCCGCCGCGACGCTGCCCAGCCGGGCCACCCGGCCCTCGGGTGCGGTGGTGGCGGCCGAGGGCACGCCGTCGTGGCGGAGCCTCGTCGGCGCGACGGGAACCGGCACCGGTGCCCGGACCGGGGGCGTGGCCGGGGGACTGGCAGCCGGTGCCATCGCCGGGGCGGGGCTGACCGGCGGGCTGAACTACACCAGCCAGCTGGCCCAGGGCAGGCGGAGCGGTGCGTTGGGGGTGCCGGGCGGATCCGCTGCCGCCGCGCGGGTCGCGGCGGAGCCGGCCGCGGGCCGGTCGGGCGCGATGACCGGCGTGGTGCCGCCCGGCGCCGGCGCCGGACGGGGTTCGGCCGACGAGGACCACGAGAACTCACTGCCGACGATCGACCACGGCCTGTTCCCGATCGAGGAACCGGCCAGTGAAGCGGTCATCGGCCTGCCGCCGGAGCAACACCGGTGAACGGGCTCGAACTCGACCTGGACCTGCTCGACCAGCGGATCGTGACGCTGGCCGAACTCGGCGACCTGACCGGCGACCTGGTGGCCACGGCGAGCAGGCTGGCCGAGCGGCTGCCGATGCTCGGCACCGCCCCGCCCGCGGTGCACCTGGCGGTGCGCCTGCGTGAGGCGGCGGGCAGCGGTGGCCTGGCCGGGGAGATCGAGGCGACCGTGCGGGAGGTGCGGGAATTCCAGCAGATGCTCGACGAGGCCAAGGGCAAGTACCAGGACCACGACACCCGGTCCGGCGAAGATGTGCGGAAAGGGGACGAGACCGGTGCGGACCGGCTCAGCCCGGCGGGGCGGGCCTCGTGACCGCCCGCTTCGACCTCGTCGAGCTGGACCTGCTCGGGGCCTGCGCGGGCACCCGGTTCCCCTTCCCGCTGCGGGTGCCGTCGTTCGGCCGGATCGAAGGCGAGCGACGGGAACTGCTCACGGCGGCGGGGCAGCGGCTGATCGGGCGCGGCCTCGCCGGGGCGGACGGACCGGAGGGCCTCGCCGCCGACCTGGTCACCGCCTTGCGCGAGCACCGGCGTGCGGTCGACCTCGTGGTGGCCGACCGCACCGGGGTGACCGGCGTGGTGGCGATGGTGCTCGGGGACCACGCCGTGGTGTGCGGCCAGCCGATCGGCGGCACGCCGGGCCCGGTCACCGTCACCCGGATCGCGGCGGACGCGCTGACCGGGGAGTTCACCAGCCGGATCCCGGAGGTGGCCGCGGCACCCACCATGCCGGTCACCCTGCCACCCGGGGTCCTCGGCGACGCCACGCGGCTGCTGGAGAACACCGCACCCCGGCAGCGGGTGCGCACCCTGGTCCGCGAACGCGGTGGCGACGAGGCCGCGGTCGACGTGCTCACCGGCCTGCTGTCGTCGGTGCCGGGCCGGGGGCAGCTCGGCGCCGTGGTCCGGCCGGCGGCCGGGGAGCCGGTGCGCCCGTTCGAGCTGTCTTGGCTGGACTGTCCACAAGGGAGAGTCCGGGTGGACCGCGACGACGGCGACTGGGTGAGCGTCAACCCGCTGCGACCGGCCGAACTGGTCCGGGCCGTGCGGGCGGCGGCGGCGTCATGACCGACAACACCAAGGGGAAGACCATGGATCCAGCACAATGGCTCGCGGACTACCGCGACCGCCTCGAACGCGCGGCGGACGGCGCCCGGCGGGCCGGGGACAGCCTGCGGCGGGCCGGGGCGAGCGCGCGGTCGCCGCGGGGCGAGGTGACCGTCTCGGTCACCGCCACGGGCGCGCTCGACGGCCTCCAGCTGACGCCGATGGCCCGCAAGCTCGAAGCCGGAGCGCTCGCCGCGCTCATCGTGGCCACCGCCCGCGAGGCGCAGCGGCTGGCCGCCACGCAGGTGGCCGAGGTGATGGCGGGTTACCTCGGGGACAACCAGGCGCTCACCCGGATCACCGAGCACCTGCCCGCGGAGGTCGTGCGATGACCGGCCCCGGCGGGGCCCGGGTCGACCCGGAGCAGCTGCGCGGGCACGCGAGCAGGCTGGCCGCGCACGCCGACGAGCTGTCCTCGATCGGCGCCGCCCTGCCCGGTGAGCTGGGTGCCGGGTCGCTCGGCGCGTTCGCGCAGTTCATCACCACCGGCCTCGGCGCGGCGATGACCGCGACCACGGCCGCGTTCACCCAAGCCTCGTCCACTGTGGACAAACTGGGGGACGGGCTGCGGCAGGCCGCCGACCGGTACCAGGACGAGGACGATGGAAACGCCCAGCGGATCGCCGGTTTCGAGGAGGGGACCCGATGAACGGCACGACCACGGAGACCTCCGCGCTGGAGATCACCACCGCGCTCGCGGAGCTGCGGATCGCCGGGGACTCCGCCGGCGGCAAGGACTGGGTTTCGGCCGAACTCGCCGGCGAACCCGTTGTCTCGCTGGACATGCTGGGTTCGACGGCGAGCCCGCTGTCCGCGCTGGCCAGCGCGGGCTGCGAGTTCCTCACCCCGGTCATCTCGTTCCTGGAGGAGCCGCTCGGCCAGCTGCGCGGTGAACCGGATTCGGTGTCGGGGCCCGCCGGGCAGCACGAGCGGGCCGCCCGCGGCGCCACCACCGTCGCCGGCGACTATCACTCCACTGTGGACACCGAGACCAGCGAATGGTCGGGTGGTGGCAAGGAGGACTACACCGCGACGGCCACCAAGGTGGTCGACGGGATCAAGGTGATCGCCGAGGCGGCGGCGGCCAACGCGAAGGCGATCGTGGCCGCGGGTGAGGTGGTGGCCCAGGTCGTCGACATCGTCACCCGGCTGATCACCGAGGCCGTCGGCAAGATCGTGCCGATCATGACCGAGGCGATCGCCGCGGCGCCCGCGACCTTCGGCGCCAGCATCGCGCAGGCGATCCCGCGGTGCGTGGCGATCGCGGTGGACTACGGGGGCCAGCTCGCCGGGAAGCTCGGCGCGCTGCTCACCAGCGGGGAGAACCTGGTGAAGCTGATCGAGGGCGCGGTCGGCGTGCTCGAGGTCACCAAGGAGGCGCTCACCGTCATCGGCGACGTGGCCAGTGGCTCGTCGAGCCCCAGCGAAACCGGCGAGACCAGCCATAGCGACGAGGCCAGCCAGACCGGCCAGGTCAGCCAAAGTAGCCAGATCGGTCAGGCCGGTGAGACCGGCCAGGCGAGCCAGAGCAGCCAGATCGGCCAGAGCGGTGAAACCAGTCAGGCGAGCCAGAGTGGCCAGGCCAGCCAGGCGAGCCAGATCGGCCAGAGTGGTCAGGCCAGCCAGAGCAGCCAGACCGGCCAGAGCAGCCAGACCGGCCAGGTCGGCCAAGCCAGCCAAACCGGCCAGAGCAGCCAGATTGGCCAGGTCAGCCAGAGCAGTCAGGCGAGCCAGATCGGCCAGAGCAGCCAGAGCGGCGAAACCGGCCAGGCCGGTCAGGCCAGCCATGGGGCCACCGAGCAGGAAGGCACCGAAGCGGACACCGTCCAGCACCCGCTGGACGGTGCGTGGATTCCGGTCAGGGAGGACCAGGTATGAGGAACCGAACCATCCGGCGATTGGCCGGGATAAGCGTGCTGGCGCTCGTCTTCAGCACACCCGTCGCGCACGCCCAGGACCACGCGGCCACCCGGGCCGTGCTCGACCAGTACCAGGCGAAGGCCGGTCCCGGCGCGGCCGTGCACGCCGGGGCCGGGACCGGCGGCTGGACGCTGGCCAGCGGGTCCGCCAGCACCCAGCAGCACCGGGCGATCACCGCGGCCGACCACTTCCGGATCGGCAGCCAGACCAAGACCTTCACCGCGGCGGTGGTGCTCCAGCTGTTCGACGAGGGGCGCGTCGCGCTCGACGCGCCCATCGAGCAGTACCTGCCCGGGGTGGTCACCGGCAACTACGACGGCAACGTGATCACCGTGCGGCAGCTGCTCAACCACACGGCCGGGCTGACCCGCGACCCCAGCGGGGCGAAGGCGGAGGCGGACGGCACCTACCGGCTGGCCGAACTGGTGCGGGCGGCGATGGACGACGCCCCGCAGGCCGCGCCCGGCAGCCAGGTCAAGTACTCCAACGCCGGTTACTTCGTGCTCGGCCTGCTGGTCGAGAAGCTGACCGGGCAGTCGGCCGGTGCCGCGATCACCGAGCGGATCATCACCCCGCTCGGGCTCACCGGCACCTCGTTCCCCGCCCCGGGTAACCGCGCCCTGCGCACCCCGTTCGTGCCCGGTTACCAGGGCGGCCGGATCGGCGGCCTCTTCTTCTGGGTCGACGCGACCACGCTGTACGAGCTGTCCAAGGCAGCCACGGCGGGCGCGATGGAGTCCACCTTGGCCGACCTGGCCCGGTTCTACCGCGCCCTTTCCAGCGGTGAGGTCGTATCCGCGAACGCGCTCGCCCAGATGCGCACCACCGTGCCGTTCGCGCCGGGTTCCCCGGCGGGTTACGGCCTCGGCGTCTTCACCACGCCCCTGTCGTGCGGTGTCCCGGCCTGGGGCCACGACGGCGTTTCGCCGACCGGGCACGCCTCGATCACCATGGTCACCGACGACGGCCGGTTCGCCTCGGTGCTGACCAACGCCAACATCCTGCCCACCGACCCGGGGATCATCGACGTGGCCAATGCCGCCCTGTGTGAAGGAGAGTCCTGATGCTGCGCTGGACGAGGGCGGCGGCGTTCACGGCCGCGGTCGTGCTGGCCGGGAGCCTCACCGGCGCCACCGCGCAGGCGCAGCCCGCGCCACCGGTGTTCACCGACGGTCACGGGCTGACCGTGGTCCGGCAACCGTCGTGGGTGGACGGCAACCACCGCACGTTCACCTTCGCCGTGCGGACGGCCGAGGTGCCGGGGTACTCGGTGCTGCCGGGTCAGGTCTCCGGTGAGCACGTCGTCATGGTGACGCTGCCGGAGGGTTACGACACCTCCGGCAGCACCCGCTACCCGGTGCAGTACCACCTGCACGGCCACCCCGACCACCCGCTGAACCAGCAGATGTTCGAGGAGTCCACCGCCGGTGGCGTGCCGCTGATCACCGTGGCGCCCAACGGTTCCGGCCGCGGCTGGTACTCGAACTGGGTCAACCCGCCCGCCGCGCTCGGGCCGCAGAACTGGCAGAACTTCCACCTGGACCAGGTGATCCCGTTCGTCGACGCGAACCTGCGCACGATCGCGTCACGGGACGGCCGGGCGATTTCGGGGCATTCGATGGGCGGGTTCGGCGCGTTCCACTACGCCGAGCGCAGGCCCGAGCTGTTCGCCTACGCCGGTAGCTTCTCCGGCGGGCTCGACCTGCTGAACCAGGTGCAGCGCGCGGCGGTCGTGGCCACCACGCAACTGGCGGGCAGCGGCACCCCGACGGTGCCGGCGGACGCCATCTTCGGCGTGCCGGTCTGGCCGCTGGACGCGGTGTGGAACGCCACAAGCCCGGCGCAGCACGTGCGGTCGCTGCGGGGCATGGGCGTGGCGATGTACACCGGCAACGGCGGGAACCTGGCCGACAACGCACCGCAGGCGGTGACCGAGAGCGTGGCGCGCGACACGAACCTCGTCACGCGGGACAACCTGGTGGCGGCCGGTATCCCGCACACCTTCATCGACTACGGCGACGGCAGCACCTGGGCCGAGGGCTGCAACGGCAAGCACGCGCAGCCCGCCTGCCTCAAGGCCGACATGAAGCACTTCACCGGCCTGCTGATGGCGGGGCTGACCCACCCGTAGGCCGACCGCGGGAGTGGCCGTGCTGGCCACTCCCGCGGTCTGGGGGCGAGACTCAGTCGTCCCACCAGTGGTCGTCGTCGACCTCGCAGATGAGCAGGCTGAGCACGCTGCCGTTCGGTGCGGCCTCGGTGTGCCGGTGGTGCGCCACCGGCAGTGCCTGGAGGTCGAAGATGGATTCCATGGTGTCCCCTTTCGTGGAACGGTGTGTGTGGCTTCCCGGCCGGTCGGCCGAGTTCAGGGCGTTCCCGCCGGCACCCGGTCTTGGTGCGGCAGGAACGGCAGGGCGGCACCGGCGGCACTGGTCTCATTGACGCCGATGGCCGTGTGCAGGGCGAGCAGGATCCCGGCGCTGCCGGTGGCCAGATCCGTCGACAGGCGCAGGAGCTGGTGGCCGGGGAAGCAGAGGGCGCCGTGCTCGGTGACCGCGTGCAGGCCGAGGCCGGACAGGTGCCGCGCGAGCGGGTCACCGGCGCGGTCACCGGCCGAAGCGAGGGTGAGGATCAGCCCCGCCCGGCCCTGCATCAGCCCCGGGTGGATGGTGAATTCGACCTCGCAGGCGTGGAGCAGTTCGGGCAGGCGGGCCACGGCCGGGGCGCCGGGGCGGTGGACCGCCAGCGCCGCGGCGGCCAGCGCGATGCCCGCCGAGCCTGCACCGAGGTAGGGCAGCACCCTGTCGGCCTCGGTGTCCCTGGCCTGCAGGCCACCCCCCGGCACCGCTTCGCACGTGCTCAGGTCCCGCCGCAGCGCCCGGTCGGCGTGGTCGAGCCAGCTCGGGTCGCCGCTGTGCTCGTACAGCCGCACGAACAGCAGCGCCGCCCCCGCCCAGCCGTTCTCCAGCCCGGCGGTGGGCACGGGAGCCGCCTGGGGCAGCAACCGCACCAGCCGCTGCCCGGTCTCCGCCGCCTCCGGCGCGGCGCCGAGGTGCAGCTGGGTGAGGCCGATGCCGGCCAGCCCGCGCCCCAGACCGGGGCCACCGGCCGACGACGGCAGGGTGGCGAGCAGGGCGGCGGCCTCGTCGTGGTGGCCGAGGTGGTCGAGCACGTAGGCGATGCCGTGGCCGCCGTCGAAGAAACCGGGTTCGCCCGGCGGGGTGCGGCGGATCGCGTCGAGCAGCCAGGTCTCGTGCTCGGGGTGACGACCGGCGCCGGTGACGTCGAGGGCGTAGAGCACCCCGGCGGCGCCGTGGGCGAAGCCGAGGCCACCCGTCTCGAACTGGGTGATGTCGCCGGGGAACAACCGGTCCGCCCGGCCGGGGGTCGCGCTCGCCAGGATGCCGCCCGCGATCGCGTCACGCAGGGCGGGCCAGTCGGCCGGTCCGGGTTCGGCCGGCCACGGCGTCCGCCCGGCCCGCGCCGGGCTCGGCACGAAGTCCGGGGGCAGCTCGAAGCGCCGCCGGGCGAACGCCACCCAGTCGGCGGCCTTGCCGGGGGCCACCTCCAGCAGGTTGGCCAGCGGCAGGAACAACCACAGGCGCAGCACGGCGAGCGCGTGCTCGTCGACCGCGGTGCCGCGGGTGCCGCGCGGGGCGCGGAACCCGGGGGAGGCCATCAGCTGCGGGTCGGGGTGCTCGGCGTCGGAGGCCGTCTCGAAGTCGATCAGGGACACCTCGCCGGACTCGCCGACCAGGATGTTGCCCGGGTGCAGGTCGCCGAGGACCACCCCGCGGGCGTGCACCTGCTCGACGATGCGCGTGACGCGGCGGCACAGCTCCAGCGCCCGCTCGGTGTAGGCGCGGACCTCGTGCGCCGGCGGATCGACCTGCGTGAGCGGGTAGTGCGTGCTCAGCCAGCTGTTCAACCCGGTGCCGGGCATTTCGTCGAGCGCGAGGAAGTGGTGCTCCCCGGCGACGAAGTGGTCGTGCACCAGCGGGATGCCCGGAATGCCCGCCAGCCGCCGGAGGGTGTGGTACTCCCGGGTCAGCCGCTCGACGGCGTGCCGCCCGCGGCTGTCCAGCCCGGCGTGCGGCCGGGCTTCCTTCAGGATCACCGGCTTGCCGTCGGTGCGGCGGGTGGCCCGGTAGACCCCGCCGGCGTTCGAGAAGTGCAGTGCTTCGGTGACCCGGTAGGGCAGCGCGCTGCCGGAGGACAGCCGGGTGCTCAGGTGCGGTTCGAGGAATTCGGGCAGGCGGACCCAGTCGGGGACCTCGAACCGCGGCGCCCGGCGGTCCGGTACCACGGTGCCGTCCGGCCGCGTCAGGCCGAGCGCCCGGCTGCCCGCGGTTTCCACCCACTGCGTGGTGAACGAACCGTACCGGGTGTAGAGCGGCCCGGTGCCGTAACGCAGATCGGTGAGGATGTAGGGGCCGGGCAAGCCGTCGAGTTCGGCCGACAACTCTTCGAGCGTGGTGCGCAGCGCCGCTTCGTCCGGCGGGTAGATGGTGATGAACTTGCCGCTGCTGCTGCGCGGCGCGTACTTCCGGTTCGCCCAGGCGAGGTCGCGGGCGGACCGCAGGTGCTTGAACGCCAGCCCGTGCCGGGTGCAGTGGGCGTGGACGGCACCCAGCGCCCGCCCGGCGTGCGCCGGGGTGGCCGAGACGTGCACCTTCCAGCCCTGGGCAGGCACCGCGCCGGAGCGCGGCCGCAGCATCCGCCACGGTCCACTGTGGCCGCTGACCCAGCCGCTCGGCACGGGCGCGGCCTCGGTGAACGAGTTCCGCCCGCCACCGTTCCCGGCGGGCCGGTCATAATACGGCGACCCGTCGACGCAGAACTCGAAATAGCGCCATTCCACGGCACCCGTCCTCCAATTCGACGTGGGGTTACGACGTCGTGGAGCATTTTCAAGCCGACCATATCAATTTCCATTCGGCCGGTCGAACGGGTTCATTCATTCGAGTGTGCACGCGCTGCTACGCGGTCGATTCCGGGTGGATGCGCGGATCGATCGGCCCGGGCGAACGCAGTTCGCCGGAATAGAACTCGAACGGGCGGTTTCAATTCGGCGGTGGCCACTTCCGGCGTTTTCCGCGCTATGGGAAGCCGGCTTCACCCGCTCCGGGGGCGCAGGGAGAACTCGGCCCAGACGGTGCACCTGACCCCCGTGTGGCGCACGCCCCAGGCGGCGGCGAGGTGCTCCAGCAGCCAGCGCCCCAGGAAGTCGTTCTCCGCCGGGCGGGTGCGGCTGGCGACCGCGGATTCGAGGTAGTCCACCTCGATCGACAGCGTGCCCGGCCCGGTGTCCTCGTAGGCGAGCCGCACCCCGCGCAGCACGGCGGGCGCCTCGATGACGTTGGTGAGCAGTTCGTCGGCCAGCAGCAGGGCGTCGTCGACCACGGGTGGCGGGTGCTGGCGCAGCAGGCCGCGGAGCAGCCCGCGCACCCTGGCGGGGACCGCGCAGGCCTGACCCCGCAACGCGTCCCCGGGCAGGGTGACCGAGCAGGTGTGCCTGACCACTGTGTTGTGCCTCCGGTGGGTGCTCACCCCCAGCGGTACCCGGCATCCGGGGCGGCTAACACCGGGTCACCGGTGCGGTATGCCGGTCTCCGGAACGGGGGCGCGCACCGGCAGGACCCCGTCCAGCCGGAACAGCTCGACCAGCCGCAGCACCGCACGGGAGCGGCAGGCCAGGACGCAGTCGATGTCGGCGACCTTGGCGTGCAGCGTGCTGTCGATCAGCACCCGGAGCCCGTCGACGCTGCAGAAGGTCACCGCGTCGAGGTCCAGCACCAGTGCCGGGGGCGCGAGCTGGAGCTCGATCTCCAGGCACCGGCGCAACCGTTCGGCCGTGGCGCAGTCGAGCTCACCGGCGACGGCCACCTCCGTCTCCTGCGCGGTGGTCGTGACCAGCACGGACAGCGCCGGGGTGCCGGTCATGGCCGCGGCTCCCCGCGGTGGTGGCGAACAGCCGCACCGAACTGCCGCATCGTCGATCCCATCTGAGTTCCGGGCACGCGGCGGACAGCCGCGCACGGATCACCGGGTAACCCACTCGCCCCGGATCGCAAACCCCGCGTGGTGCCGGTCATGATGGCGCCATGGCGATCGATCCCCGTGGTGCCGATCTGAAACGACTGCTCGCCGAGGACCCCGGCGGGCCGGTGGTCATGCTGAACCTGCTGCGGTTCGCCGACGGCGGGTACGCGTCGTACCAGGAGTACGCGCGCCACCTCCAGGAGACCTTCCTGCCCCGGTACGGCGGCGAGATCCTGTACGCGGGCTCCGGTTCCACCGCGCTGGTGGCCGAGGACGGGCAGAGCTGGGACGCGGTGGCCGTCGTGCGCTACCCGGACCGGGCCGCGTTCAGCCGGATGGTCGCCGACCCCGAGTACCAGGAGGTGACCCGCCTGCGCACCACCGCGCTGACCGAGGCGGTGCTCCAGGCCACCGTGCCCTGGGATTGACCCCGCGCGGCCGGTCGTCGGCCACGCCGTAAGGGTTGACCTGCACCAGGCCGTGACACCATGGTGGATCGGTGAGGCCACCACCCGGACGGACGGCGGGTTCGCACTCCTGGCGGACCGTGGCCCGCCACCGCAACCAGGCGGGCCGCACGCGGCACCAGGTGTGTGCCTGCGGGGTGTGGCGAATCGTCGCCGGGCGCACGGAGAGGTGGCGGTCGTCCGGCGAGCCGTGCACCGGGGCGCCGCCGGTTCCGCGCACGCCGCGCGGCTGGCCGCACCACAAGGGGTGGGCGGAGGCCGGCTTCTTCGAATGAGGACGGTCACCCGCCGGCGTGGCTACCCGGCCGGCGGGTGGTGCCGGTGTGCCGCGGTCAGCTGGTGACCGACGCCGAGAAGTTGTCCACCGCCAGTCCGACGCCGCCGTTCCAGGGTTCGAAACCGGCCTGGATGCTGGTCAGGTACCAGGAACTGGTGATGGCACCCCGCGCGATGGTGTCGTTGATGAAGTCCTGCACGTTGAACGACCACGAACTGATCGCGGACGGCGCCACGTAGGAGATGACGTTGTTGGCGCCGTTGCTGCCGCGCCAGACCTCCCAGCTGCGGCCGCCGATCGTGGTGGTGCCCACGGGGTTGCCGATCGGCTGGATCTGGCCCTGGCGGTTGAACCAGATCATGATCTCCATCTGGTTGACCCCGTTGGTCTTCGGGGTCGGGTCGAGCCAGATGTCGTAGGAGGCGTTGTAGGTGCCGCCCGCGTACCGGTAGTTGATCGACGAGGTGGCCGAGCGGATCCGGCTGACCTGCATCGGGAGGGTGGAGCCGGGGGAGCAGTTGCTGTAGTGGCAGCCGAGGAAGACCGACGGGTAGGACAGCGGTGCGCCGTTGGTCGGGGCGGAGCCCTGCTGGCTGGTGAGCTGGAACCCGTTCGAGGTGACGTTGATGCACTGGGTCGCCGACGATCCCCAGCGGTTGTTCTGGACCACGTAGCGGTTCTGGATCGTGGTGGACCCGTACTGCTCGCAGATCGTCACGTCGGCGGTGGCCGTGCCCGCGGCCGCGACGATCGTGCCGGCGGCGAGGAGACCGGCGGCGAGGAGGGCCTTGATGGTGTTGCGCATGGGGCTCCTTCCGGGTGGTTATGGGAGCGCTCCCAAACACGGTGACGCCCGCCGGGTGCGGTGTCAAGTGCTCGGCTGGTGCCCGGTCACCGGCCGGATCTGCTCCCGGGCCACGCGAATCCGGCTGTGGCGGGGGACGGCGGGGTTCTCGCACCCCGGCCGTGCCGCCGGTGCCGCGGAACCGGACCCGCACGCTGTCCCAGCGGTACACCCGGCTGCCCGGTGGCGGGTGCTGCTCCGTGATCACCCACACGCCGGGCCAGGTGAGGGCGGCCAGGGGCGGGCCGTCCTGGTCCGGCTGCGCCAGTGCCACCCCGGCCGCGGAGGCGACCCGCCGCGCGGCGTCCACCGTCATGCCCACGACGTCCGGGACCACCACGACGTCCGCGTGCCGGCGCTCGCCCACGAGGCCCAGTATGGCCCGGCTCACCGGCACGCGGGTGTTGCCGCCGGGCCGCTGGGTATCCGGCGGCCATGACAGCAACGCCTTTCGGGCCCGGGGCGCACTCGGGCGAGCAATCGATCGCGGCGGCCGACCCCGGTAGGGGCGCGCCGGAGACCAGTCCCGGGTTCGGCGTCGAAGGGGATCAGGACAACGCCCCCGAGCAGCCGGACTCCTCCGAGCAACCGGACGCGCCCCAGGAGCCGGACACCTCCGAGAAGCCCGACGGGGCGGAGAAGCCCGACACGGACGAACCGGACGAACCGGAGCGGCCGCGCTCCGGCGACTGACCGGGGCCGCCGTCCGGTGGGCACGGCTGGGCCGGACGGCTCAGCGGGCCGAGTGGTGGAGCCGGACCGCAAGCGGACCGAGTAGGGTCGGCGCCGGTCGGCAGGCGGCACTGGCCGCGGGCCGGCCGGCGTGTCCAGACCAGCGAAAGAGGCCGGCCCCATGTCCGATCAGGTCCTCACCGTGGCGCGTGAACTGGCCGAGGTCTCCCGGCTGGTCGACGACGACGACCTCGACAGCGCCCTCGGCCGGTACGTCGACCGGGTGGTGGCCAGCGTGCCCGGCTGCGACCACGCGGCGATCACCGTCCGCACCCCGCACGGACCCGAGGCGGTGGCCAGCAACCTGCCCGCCGCGGTCACCGAGCGGGCCAACCGCCCGACCATCGCGGTCGGGCCGGTCGGCGAGGTGCTCGAACACCGCGAACCCCGCTACCTGCCCGACACCCGCCGCGACCACCGCTGGCCCGCCTACAGCGCCCTGCTGCGCGGGGCGGGCCTGCGCAGCAGCCTGGTGCTGCCGCTCCCGGCCCGGCGCACCCAGGCCGCCGCGTTCAGCCTGTACTCACGCAACCCGGACCAGTTCGACGCGTCCACGCACGACGTGGTCCTGATGTTCACCCTGCACGCGGGCACCACCTTCGACAACGTCAGCGTCTACCACCAGAGCGCGTCGCTGGTCGGCCAGCTGCAGACCGCGCTGGAGAACCGCACCACCATCGGCCGCGCGCAGGGGCTGCTGATGAGCCACTACGACATCAGTGCCGATGAAACCTTCGACCTGCTGCGCGGCTGGTCGCAGCAGCACAACAGCAAGCTCCGCGACCTCGCCGCCCGGCTCGTCGAAGCGCACGAACAGGGCACGTTCGAGGCCACGCTGCGCTCCTTCGCCGAACCGGTCACCTCGCTGGACGGCAGCTGATCCGGCCGGCCGGTCCGGCGAACAGCTGGTCCAGGCGGTAGTCGAGGACGGCCGTCGCCCTCGGCGCGTCGTAGGCGCCGACCAGGATCCCGGTCAGCAGCCCGGCGGTCATGGTGGCGAGCGCATCGGCTTCCAGGCCGGGATCGAGGTGGCCGGGGACCCGCCGTTCCTGCTGGGCCCGCCGCAGGTGCTCGGTCAGCGCCCGGACCAGGTGGGGCAGCATCGCTTCCTGGCCGGGGGACGGGCCGCCGCGGGTGACGTCCACCGCGAAGTAGGCGATCTGCACCGCGCACAGCATCCGGCTGCGTTCGTCCGACGGCAGCACGCCGAGCAGGTGGGCCCGGACGATCTCACGCTGGTCCCCGGTTTCCAGCGCGCGGGCGACGTGGGTCCCGGCGCGCTCGGCGCTCAGCTCGGTGATCCGGTGCCAGGCGAAGCGCAGCATCTCCTCCTTGGTGGTGAAGTAGTACTGCACCTGGTTCGCCCACATGCCCGCCTCCGCGGCCACCGCCCGCAACGTCACCGCCTGGAGCCCCTGCGTGGCGGCGATCCGGTAGAGCGCTTCCGCGATCTCACGTTTCCGCTGCTGGTGGTCGACCCGTTTCGGCACCGCGCCACTGTGCCACACGGCCTGTTATTGTTCAGATGAACAACCAAAGAGCCGGGGGTAGCGATGATCGGGAAGTTCGCCAGCCGGGAAGCGCAGGACCGCTTCTTCGCCGCTTACGACGAGGTGCTGCGGGCGTGGCCCGTGCCCGCCGAGGAACTGGACGTCGACACCGCGTTCGGCCCGACCCGCGTGCGCCGCAGCGGCACCGCGCCGGGCGTGCCGATCGTGTTGTTGCACGGGATCATGGGCACGTCGCTCTCGTGGTACCCGCACCTGGCGGACCTGGCCGCGCGGCACACGGTCTACGCCGTCGACACGATCGGCGAACCCGGGCGCTCGACGCAGACCGAGCCGCTCCGGTCCACCGAGGACTGCGCCCGCTGGCTCCGGGACGTGCTCACCGGCCTCGGCCACGACCGGGTCCACCTCGCGGGGGTGTCCCGAGGCGGCGGGCTCGCGCTGAACCTCGCCACGCGCTCGCCCGAGCGGATCGCCAGCGTCACCGGGATCGAGCCGGCCGGGTTCGCCGTCGTCGGCTCGGGGTTCATCCTGTGGAGCCTGGCCGAGATGCTGCGCTGGCTGATGCCGCAGGCGGTCCTCCGCCGGTTCGCCGCGGGAGATCCGAGCGTGCGCCACACCCTGCGGCCGCTGCTCTTCCGCGGTCTGCGGTACCGGCCGCACCTGCTCGCGCAGCACGTCTTCACCGATGACGAGCTGCGTGCGCTGACCGTGCCCACCCGGATCGTGCTCGCGGAGCGCAGCAACATCCACCCGGCGCGCCGCCTGGCCGCCCGCCTCGACGCGCTCGACGCACCCATCCACACCGAGGTGGTGCCCGGCACGACCCACGCCCTGTCCTTGCAGCGGCCCGAACTCGTCACCGCGCGGATCCTGGAGGTGGCCGGGTCCGCTCGGCCGAGCTGATCACTTCAGCGGGTCGTGGCCCCAGTTCATCAGGGAGTACCGCCACTTCGTGTCGCGCACGTCGCCGGACGGGCGTTGCGCGAGGTGCCGGTGGATGTAGCCGACCACCTTGCGCATGTGGTCCTGGTCGTCGCCGGTCAGGTCGCCCCTTTTCTTCTTGAGCAGGTCGACGATGCGCCTGCCCGACCGGTGGCCGGTCGACTCCCCGCCGTCGTCGTGCTGACCGGCCTGCTTCGATTCGTCGGTCTCGAGCCAGTCGGACAGTTCCTTGGCCGTCATGTTGACGTTGTCGTCGAACTCCCGCGGCACGTCCTCGTCGTTCATGCGCGGGGGCTACCCGGGGGCCGCGGGAATATCGCCGGTGGGCGGTGTCAGGGGCGTGTCAGAGGGGTGACAGCCCGGCTGCCGACCGTGGTCGCATGACGGGTTCAGCGATCGCGGTCTCGGAGCTGCGGAAGTCCGGGCCGAACCGGCTCGTGCTCGACGGCGTCGATTTCGACGTCCCCGGCGGCACGGTCTTCGCCCTGCTCGGTCCCGGGCGGACGACCACGGTGGACATCCTCACCGCCGCGGTGGCGGCCGACGGCGGCACGGTGCGCGTCGCCGGGTTCGATCCCGAGGCCGAGCCGGAACGGGTGCGCGCGGCGACCGCCCGGTTCACCGCCGCGGAGCCGGTGATGCTCGACGGCGAGCCGCGGATCGTCTTCCTGGACGAGCCGGACCGGGCGGTCGTCCGCGACCTGGCGGCGGGGGGCGTGACCGTTTTCCTCACCTCCCGGCGCTTCGAGCGGCTCGCCGACCGGATCGCGGTGCTCGACCGCGGCCGCCTGGTGGCCCAGGGACCGCCCGGGCAGCTCCGTCCCCACGTCCGGCTGCGGTTCGGCACCACCGCGGAACGCGCGGAGGCCGCCAGGGTGCTCCCCGAGGCGATGCCGGACGGGGATGCGCTGGCGTTGCGCGTGCCCGGGGACGGGGAGCCGGAATCGCTGCGGGATCTGGCGGATCGGCTGGGGGAGTATGCGCTGGAAGCGGTGAGTGTGCGAGTCGGTGCGGTGGCCGGGTGAGTGGCGGGACGGGGTGCCCACCCCGGTTTTCATTGTGACTACGGCGAAGACCCCGATGTCAAGGCGGGAAAGATGCCTTGACATCGGGGTCTTCGCCGTGTTCTTGGCGGTGGATCGGGGTGGGGCGGGGGTCTGGGTGGGTGGCTGGGGTCTGCCCGCTGGGCCCCGTTCGGGGGGTGGTTTGGGTGGGGCCGGTGGCTGGGTGTGCTGGTGGGTTTCGGTTCTGGTGGTGGTTTCGAGTGGGGGAGATGGCTGGGTGTGCTGGCGGGTTTCGGTGGTTCGAGTGGGGGAGATGGCTGGGTGTGCTGGCGGGTTTCGGTGGTTCGAGTGGGGGAGATGGCTGGGTGTGCTGGCGGGTTTCGGTGGTTCGAGTG